>CALCZN010000278.1:0-4015 GCA_937903095.1 uncultured Burkholderiales bacterium | reverse complement strand
GCCTCCGCCGCCCCGCCTGCACGTTTCGCGCGGGCCTGCACGGCGCTGGTCAGATCGAGAAGGGTGGCGGGTTTGCTCGGGGGTTTCGGTAGCGGCATTCGTTGCGGTTCTCAGAGCGAGCGTACGACCTCGAGCACTTCGTCCACGTGCCCCGGCACCCGCACGCCTCGCCATTCGCGCACGAGCCTGCCGTCCGCGTCGAAGACGAAGGTGGAGCGCTCGATGCCGCGCACCTTTCGGCCGTACAGCATCTTCTCGCGAAGCACGTCGAATGCCCGACACAGCGCCTCGTCGGCGTCGGACACCAGTTCGAAGGGAAACTGCAGCTTCGACCTGAAGCTCGCGTGCGACTTCAGGCTGTCACGCGAGACGCCGAGGACGACGACGCCGGCCCGGACGAAAGCATCGTGCCGGTCGCGGAAGTCGGCGCCCTGGCGCGTGCAGCCCGGAGTGTTGTCCTTGGGGTAGAAGTACAGGACGAGCTTTCGTCCCTTCAGATCCGCCGAGTCGATCTCGCCGCCCGTGGAGGCGGCGCGAAAAGCGGGAATCGGACTGCCGATCGGAACGCTCAACGAAACCCCTGCTGCGGACGATCCGACGCGTTGCGTCGATGCGAACCGAACATAACACAGCCGTTCACCCCATCGGCAACAGCGCCGCCAGCGCCCTCCGGCCTTCCCCCGCCAGGATGTTGTAGGTCCGGCAGGCCGCGCCCGTGTCCATCACCTCGATGCCGATCTGCCGGCGCGCCAGCGGCGCGGTGAGCCGCGGATGCGGAAAGCGCTGGCGCGTGCCGGTGCCGAACAGCACCAGCTCGGGTTCGAGCGCGAGCAGGCGCTCGAAATCGGCTTCCGAAAGCGAATCGAAGTCCGCGACCCCCCAGGCGACGACCTCGGCCTCCGGAACGACCAGCACCGAGCCGCTGTGACGCTCGCCGTTGACGTCGAACCATCCGTCTCCATAGGCCGTGAAGGTGTTCGCGCCGGCCGGCCTTTCCGAGTGCAGCTTCATTGCGGAAAACGCTCCGATACGAGGGGAAATGTTACATTCTCCGGTTCAACGGAGTCGTCCCATGGTCTTTCATCGCGAGTTCTCTCGCATCCAGCGCCTGCCCCCGTACGTGTTCAACATCACGGGCGAGCTGAAGATGGCCGCGCGTCATCGCGGCGAGGACATCATCGACCTGAGCATGGGCAACCCCGACGGCCCGGCGCCGCAGCACATCATCGACAAGCTGGTCGAGGCATCCCAGCGTCCGCACACGCACGGCTATTCGATCTCGAAGGGCATTCCGCGCCTGCGCAAGGCCATCTCCGACTGGTACAAGCGCCGCTACGACGTCGACATCGACCCTTCCACCGAGGCGATCGTCACCATCGGCTCCAAGGAAGGCATCGCGCACCTGATGCTCGCCACGCTCGATCGCGGCGACACCGTGCTCGTGCCGAACCCGAGCTACCCCATCCACATCTACGGTGCCGTGATCGCCGGCGCCGAGACGCGTCCGGTGCGCATGACGCCGGGAGTGGATTTCCTCGAGGAGCTGGAGCGCGCGGTGCGCGAAACCTCGCCCAAGCCGAAGATGATGATCCTCGGCTTTCCGAGCAATCCCACCGCCAAGTGCGTCGATCTCGCGTTCTTCGAGCGCGTGGTCGAGCTGGCGCGCGAGCACGACATCATCGTCGTTCACGACCTTGCCTACGCCGACATCGTCTTCGACGATTACCGGGCGCCTTCCATCATGCAGGTGCCGGGCGCGATGGACGTTGCCGTCGAGTTCTTCACGATGAGCAAGAGCTACAACATGGCCGGCTGGCGCATCGGCTTCATGGTGGGCAATGCGGAGCTCGTTGCCGCGCTGGCGCGCATGAAGAGCTATCACGACTACGGCACCTTCACGCCGATCCAGGTTGCCGCCATCGCCGCGCTCGACGGTCCGCAGGACTGCGTCGAGGAGACGCGCCTGAAGTACCAGACGCGGCGCAACGTGCTCGCGCGCGCGCTGCACGAGGCGGGCTGGGAAGTGGAGGTGCCCAGCGCGTCGATGTACATCTGGGCGCGCATCCCCGAGCCGTATCGCGCGATGGGCTCGCTCGAGTTCGCGAAGAAGCTGCTCGACGAGGCCAGGGTCGCCGTCTCGCCCGGCATCGGCTTCGGCGAGTACGGCGACGACCACGTGCGTTTCGCGCTGATCGAGAACGAGCAGCGCATCCGCCAGGCGGTACGCGGCATCAAGGAGATGTTCCGCAAGGACGGTCTCATCCGGATCGCGGCGTGAGCACGAGTCGAGCGCACGAGGGGCGCGCCGCGACCGCGGCGCCCTCCAACGGAAAACTCGGCCCGGTCCGCGTCGGGCTGCTCGGCATCGGCACCGTCGGCGGCGGCACCTTCGACGTTCTTCGCCGCAACCAGGACGAGATCCGCCGCCGCGCCGGCCGGCCGATCGAAATCGTCCAGGTCGCCGATCTCGACGTCGCGCGCGCGCGCGAACGCGTGGGCGAGGGCGTGGACGTCGTCGACGACGCGCGCCGCGTCATCGCGAATCCCGACGTCGACGTCGTCGTCGAGCTGATCGGCGGCTACGGCATCGCGCGCGAGCTGGTGCTCGCGGCGATCGAGCAGGGCAAGCACGTCGTCACCGCGAACAAGGCGCTGCTCGCCGTGCACGGCAACGAGATCTTCCGCGCCGCTTCGCAGCGCGGCGTGATGGTCGCCTTCGAGGCGGCGGTGGCCGGCGGCGTGCCGATCATCAAGGCGCTGCGCGAAGGGCTCACGGCCAACCGCATCGAGTGGATCGCCGGCATCATCAACGGCACGACGAACTTCATCCTCTCCGAGATGCGCGAGCGCAAGCTCGCCTTCGACGTCGTGCTCGCCGAGGCGCAGCGCCTGGGCTACGCTGAAGCCGACCCCACTTTCGACATCGAAGGCATCGACGCCGCGCACAAGATCACGATCCTGTCGGCGATCGCCTTCGGCGTTCCCGTGCAGTTCGACAAGTGCCATGTCGAAGGCATCACGCAGCTGCAGGCCGAAGACATCCGCTACGCCGAGCAGCTCGGCTACCGCATCAAGCTGCTCGGCATCACCCGCCGGCGCGAGCGTTCCGACGCGAGCCCCGAGGGCTTCGAGCTGCGCGTGCACCCCACGCTGATCCCGGCTTCGCGCCTGATCGCCAGCGTCGAAGGCGCGATGAACGCGGTCCTGGTCAAGGGCGACGCGGTCGGCCAGACGATGTATTACGGCAAGGGCGCCGGCGCCGAACCCACGGCGAGCGCGGTCGTTGCCGATCTCGTCGACGTCGCGCGCATGTTCACCTCCGACCCCGGCAACCGCGTGCCGCACCTGGCCTTCCAGGCCGAGTCGCTGTCCGACCTGCCGGTGCTGCCGATCGACGCGGTGCAGACCGCGTATTACCTGCGCCTGCGCGTGGCCGACCGGCCCGGCGTGCTCGCCGACGTCACGCGCATCCTCGCCGACGGCGAGATCTCGATCGACGCGGCCCTGCAGCGCGAGCCGGGCGAAGGCGAGAACCAGACCGACATCATCCTGCTCACGCATCGCACGATCGAGCGGCGCATCGTCGCCGCCATCGAGCGCATCGAAGCGCTGGAAACCGTGCTCTCGCGCGTCGTGCGCATCCGTCTCGAAGAACTGCAGTGAAGTACCTGTCCACCCGCGGCGGCATGGAGCCGGCGCGCTTCACCGAGATCCTGCTCGGTGGTCTCGCCCCCGACGGCGGGCTCGTCGTTCCGGAGCGCTATCCGAAGATCGACGACGCGACGCTTGCGCGCTGGCGCACGCTGCCCTATGCCGAGCTTGCCTTCGAGATCCTGCGGCTGTACGCCGACGATCTCCCGGCCGAGCAGCTGCGCAGGCTCTGTCGCGAGACCTACACGGCCGACGTGTTCGGCAGCGACGAGATCACGCCGCTGGCGCCGCTCGAGCCGGGCCTCGCGCTGCTGAAGCTGTCCAACGGCCCGACGCTGGCGTTCAAGGACGTCGCCATGCAGCT
>CALCZN010000277.1:0-7245 GCA_937903095.1 uncultured Burkholderiales bacterium | reverse complement strand
GTCGACGTCGAGCCGGTCACCGTCGACGAGTTTCGCTTCGGACCCGGTGAAACCTACGATGTTCTCGTCAAGCCCTCGCAGGACGCTCATACGATCTTCGCGCAGGCGATGGATCGCACGGGCTATGCGCGCGGGACGCTCACATCTAGCCCCGGGCTTGTTGCACCGGTGCCTGCGCTCGATCCCGTGCAGTGGCTGACGATGGCCGACATGATGGGTGGCATGGACCACGGTGACGGGTCCATGACGGCAGGCGTGCAGTACGGTAACCACGGCGCGTCGATGGATCACGGCAAATCGATGGACCACGGCGCATCGCAGGGCCACGGGACATCGATGAATCACGGCTCAGGAATGAATCACGACGCAGCAATGAATCACGGTGCACACGGCGATTCATCAGCTCCGGCGACAGCGCGCGTGCGCCACGCGAGCACCGAGTACGGCGCGAGCACCGACATGCGTGTCGACATGCCGCGGACCAACCTCGACGACTCGGGTGTAGGGCTGCGCGATACTGGACGACGCGTCCTGACGCTCGCCGACCTGCATACGGTCGATGGACCGATCGATCCTCGGGGACCGGAACGCGAGGTCGAGCTTCATCTGACCGGGAACATGGAGCGCTACGCCTGGTCGTTCGACGGACTGGAGTTCGGCAAATCCACGCCGGTTCGCTTTCGCTATGGCGAGCGGCTGCGCGTCATCCTGCACAACGACACCATGATGACGCACCCGATGCACCTGCACGGAATGTGGAGCGAGCTCGAGTCGCCCGATGGCCGCTTTCAGGTGCGCCGGCACACCATCCCAGTTCAGCCCGCGCAGCGAGTCAGCTTCCTCGTGACCGCTGACGCCCTCGGTCGCTGGGCCTGGCATTGCCATCTGTCGTTTCACATGGACATGGGAATGTTCCGCGAAGTCGTCGTGGCCTGAGGCGAGATCGAGAACAGAGCAATGACGAACAAGACCACTCTGCTCGCCGCAACGGCGACCGTGCTGATCGTATCCGGGAGCGTGTTCGCGCAGGGCGCTCCCGCTGGGGCAGCCGATCATGGAGCTCACCATGGCGCCACAACGATGCCATCGGAGAGTGCGTCGCCTCCGTCAGAGGCTACGCCGACGGCTTCGGATCCCCCCTCGGTTGCGCCCGTGCCTGCGACGCGCGAACAGCCCGCGGTAGACCATGGCGAGATGCAGATGCAGGGCGGCTCCCCGCCGCCGGATGCGCGCGATCCGCACGCCTGGTCCGATAGCTTCGTGCGCGGCGCCGGGAAGTACTCGCTGGAGTCCGGCGTTCGCCTGCGGTTGGGCGACGAGCATCGTTACAGCGCGCTGCTGGTAAACCGGCTCGAGCGTAGCTATGGCGAAGACGACAACGCCACTGCGTATGATGCGCAGGCCTGGTTCGGCACGAGCTACGACCGGCTGGTCGTGAAGGCCGAGGGCGAGCGATCGCGCGGCGAACTGGAGCACGCGCGCACGGAACTGCTGTGGGGCCACGCACTCGCCGCGTACTGGGATGCGCAGCTCGGCATTCGCCACGACAGCGGCGAAGGCCCGAACCGCGAGTGGCTCGCCGTAGGTATTCAGGGCCTTGCGCCGTACTGGTTCGAACTCGACGCGACCGCTTATCTCGGTGCCAGCGGGCGAACCGCACTGCGCTTCGAAGCCGAGTACGAACTGCTGATCACGCAACGCGTGATCCTGCAGCCTCGGATCGAGGTCAACGCATATGGAAAGAGCGACCCGGATCGTGGGATCGGCAGCGGCCTTTCGGATGTCGCCGCCGGGCTGAGGCTGCGCTACGAGATCACGCGCCAGTTCGCGCCGTACATCGGCGTCGAATGGGTGAGCAGGTACGGCGAGACCAAAGATCTCGCGCGCCGCGCCGGCGGACGCGGCAGCGACACGCGTCTGGTCGCCGGGGTTCGCTTCTGGTTCTGAACGCGCAGCCGCCGATTTCTTACTCGGATACAGGACAATGACAAGCAAGGCTCTTCTCTTCTCCCTCGTCGCCGCCGTAGCACCCGCAATGGTCGTATCCGGCGCCGCGCTTGCCTCCGGGCAGCATTCGGGCGGTCACGGGCAACACATGCCTGCGCAGCCAATTCAGCACATGCAGCATGGACGGCACGAGGCGCAGCAGTCGCAGCGCGAGCAGCACGATGCCGAGGGCCAACACCAGCACTCCGAACACGGAATGCGCGCCGGCGATGCGGTGGAGGATCACCCGCATGTTGCGGTGAACGGGCAGCCCGGGGATCCCGCCAAGGTCGATCGGGTCATCGACATGACGATGGACGACACGATGCGCTTTACGCCAGACCGGATCACCGTGAAAGCGGGCGAGACGGTACGCTTCTTCCTGAAGAACACCGGCAAGGTTCCGCACGAGTTCGTGATCGGGTCCATGGACGAACTGCGCGAGCACGCCGAGATGATGCGCCGCATGCCGGAGATGAGGCACGAGGAGCCGAACTCGATCACGCTGGCGCCCCGCCAGATCGGAGCGGTCGTCTGGCAGTTCGAGCGGCCGGGACCCGTCGACTTCGCCTGCCTCGTGCCCGGACACTTCGAAGCGGGAATGGCCGGCAAGGTGCTGGTGGAGTAACCTGAAGACGCCCGGCGAGCGGCATGAGCCCGCTTAAGGAGCCGCTGTTGCAGCGACGGGCCATCGCGTGGGCTCTGCTGTCTGCGGCCCTGTTCGGCGCGAGTACGCCGCTTGCGAAGTTGCTTCTCGGTGAGATTGCACCGCTCCTTCTCGCTGCGCTCCTCTATCTCGGCAGTGGCATCGGCCTGGCCTGCTAGCTGGCGCTGCGACGCATCTTTCGCGGAAGGGCGAGCGAGTCATCGTTCAGTGGTTCGGACTTCGCGTGGCTCGGCGCGGCGATCGGTACGGGAGGCATAGTGGCTCCCTTGCTGCTCGTCTTCGGCCTGGCCCGTACCGACGGTGCGGTGGCGTCTCTGCTGCTCAATCTGGAAGCCGTGCTGACCGCTGCGATTGCCTGGTTCGCATTTCGCGAGAACGTCGATCGTCGCGTCTTCCTGGGCATGATGGCCATTGTCGCCGGCGGCGTTCTGCTTTCGTGGCAGGAGTTGCCGAACGCGGGGAGCGCGGTCGGCCCGCTGCTGGTCGCCGTTGCGTGCCTGGGATGGGCGATCGACAGCAACCTGACGCGCCGGGTTTCGGGCGGCGATGCCGTGACGATTGCGTGCCTCAAAGGGCTGATCGCCGGTTCGGTCAACCTGGGGCTGGCATTCGGGCTAGGCGGGGCGCTGCCGTCTTCCGGTGCATTTGCAATCGCGGGCCTCGTCGGGTTTCTCGGATACGGAGTAAGCCTCGTCCTTTTCATTCTCGCGCTGCGAGACCTCGGCACCGCACGCACCGGTGCCTACTTCTCCGCCGCGCCCTTCTTCGGTGCCGCCCTGGCGCTCCTGGTGCTCGACGAGCCGACGACCCCGCTGTTCTGGATCGCGGCGGGCCTGATGGCACTGGGTGTCTGCCTTCATGTCAGCGAGCGGCACGAGCACCAGCATGTGCATGAGCCGATGGAACACAGCCATCCGCACGTCCACGACACGCATCACCAGCATGATCACGAAGCGGGTTGGGACGGAGCCGAGCCGCACAGGCATCGCCACCGGCACGCGCGGCTCGTTCACAGCCACCCGCATTACCCGGATCTGCATCACAGGCACCAGCACTCCGGGGGCCTGACACGCCCGAAGGACGTGTCGATTGAATCTGGCTCGATGCCTTCCTCGAAGGAATTGGAACGATGAATCGCGACGCGAAGATGGCGACGCCGCATCACGACCATGACTACGAGCACCGCTCGCATGGCGGTCACGAAGCCGTGCCGCACGACGCGCATGACACGCACGAAGTACACGACGCGCACGACAAGCATGCCGGCCATAGCGTGGAGATGTTCCGCAACAAGTTCTGGGTCTCGCTCGCGCTCACCGTGCCGATCCTGATCTGGGGCCACATGCTCCCGCGGCTCTTCGGCTATGAGCCGCCGCATCTGCCCGGTGCGGCATGGATCGTTCCGGTCTTCGGTACGGCGGTGTTCGCGTACGGCGGCTGGCCGTTCGTGCACGGCGCCGTGCGCGAGATCAGGGATCGGCTGCCCGGGATGATGACGCTGATCGCCCTCGCGATCACGGTCGCGTTCGTCTTCAGCGTCGCGGTCACGCTCGGCTTTCCCGGCACTCCGCTATGGGAGGAACTGGCGACCCTCGTCACGATCATGCTGCTCGGCCACTGGCTCGAGATGCGCTCGATCACGCAGGCGCAGGGCGCGCTCGGCGAGCTGGCGAAGCTGCTGCCCGACAAGGCCTCGCGACTGCGCGGAGAGAGCATCGAGGAGGTGGCGGTGTCCGAGCTGCGCGAGGGCGACGTCGTGCTGGTGCGCCCCGGCGCGCGAGTCCCGGTCGACGGGCTGGTGCGGCAGGGCGAAAGCGCGGTGGACGAATCGATGATCACCGGCGAGTCGGTGCCGGTGAAGAAGCGCCCGGGCGACAAGGTGATCGCCGGCACGGTGAATGCCGCCGGCTCGCTGCGTGTCGAGGTAACGGGAACGGGCGAGCGAACCGCGCTCGCCGGGATCATGCGTCTGGTCGAGAAGGCGCAGAGCTCGCGCTCGCGCGCACAGGCGCTCGCCGACCGCGCGGCTGCGTGGCTCACCTGGATCGCGCTCGCTGCGGGGGCCGTCACGCTCATCGCCTGGCTCGCCGCCGGCGCCACGGCCGCGACAGCTATCGAGCGACTCGTCACCGTGCTCGTCATTGCCTGCCCGCACGCGCTCGGGCTGGCGGTTCCACTGGTGCTGGCGATCTCGACCACTCTCGGCGCCCACTCGGGGCTGCTGGTACGCGATCGGCGCGGTCTCGAGGAAGCGCGCAACCTCACGACGGTAGTATTCGACAAGACCGGCACGCTCACGCTCGGCGAGCATCGCGTCGTCGCGATGCGAACGGCCGCAGGCATCGATGAGACCCAGGCGCTGCGCCTCGCCGCCGCTGTGGAGCGCGACGCCGAGCATCCGGTCGCGCACGCGATCGTGAAGAGCGCCGCGGAGCGCGGTATCGCGGCACCCGATGCCGATGGTTTCGAAGTCGTTCCGGGACGCGGCGCGCGCGCCACCGTGGAAGGTCGCCGTCTCGCCGTGGGCGGCCCGAACATGCTCACCGATGTGGGCGAGTTCAAGCGCTTCACCGACGAGGCCGCGGGCCGCGGCCAGGGCGTCGTCTACCTCCTCGAAGACAACCGGCCGCTCGCCGCATTCGCCGTCGCCGACGCCGCGCGGCCGGAGTCGGCCGAAGCGGTGCGTCGCCTGCACGAGGCCGGCATCGAGACCGTGATGATGACCGGCGATGCGCGCGCGGTCGCCGATGCGGTGGCGCGCGACCTCGGCATCGACCATGTGCTCGCGCAGGTGCTTCCGCAGGACAAGGCCGCGCACATCGAGAAGCTGCAGAAGCAGGGGAAGAAGGTGGCGATGGTGGGCGACGGCGTCAACGACGCGCCGGCTCTGGTCACTGCGGACGTCGGCGTGGCGATCGGCGCGGGCACGGACGTGGCGGTGGAAGCGGGCGACATCGTGCTCGTGCGCAGCGACCCGCGCGACGTGCCGCGCATCGTCAACCTCTCGCGTGCGAGCTATCGCAAGATGGTGCAGAACCTGTGGTGGGCGGCGGGCTACAACATCTTCGCCATCCCCCTCGCCGCCGGCGTGCTCGCGCCGTGGGGGATCGTGCTGACGCCGGCCGCCGGAGCGGTGCTCATGTCGGCGAGCACGATCATCGTCGCGATCAACGCGCAGCTGCTGCGCCGTGCGCGACTCTAGAGTCCTGAGAAAGCGTTCTCTGAAGGGAGAAACGGACGTGTCGGCGCTCGCTAGACCCGCAGAAGAGCAACCGCTCTCCTGGTTTGTCTTCGGCTTGATGGCCAGTGTCACCCTTCGGCCAGGACTCCATCAACGACCCGTGGTATCCGGTCGGGAACGGCAACATGATGAACATGCTCGATAATGGCATTCATTTGGCGCACATCATGTCGTTCGAGCAGCTGAACAGGTGCCTCGACCTGATCACCTACAACGGCGCCAAGACCATGAACGTGGAAGACCAGTACGGCATCGAGGAGGGCAAGCCGGCCAATTTCCTGTTGCTCAACGCCGAGACGCCGTTCGAGGCGGTGCGGCAACGCGCCGACATGCTGGCATCGGTTCGCAATGGCGAGTATCTGTTCAAGCGCCCCGAGCCGAGCTACGAGGTCGAGCTCGAACTGTTCAGGAAGACCCGATAGGGCGAGCATTGCAACGGGCCATGGCTGAGCGGGATTCAGACACCGGAAAGCCGACCGGATCCTCGGCGCGCAGGTTCGGGTCGGACACGAGCGAACAGGCGCGTGGCACCGGATTGGCCACGCCGTCGGCTCAGCACCTGGATGCCCGGGAAGCGATCCAGGCGATCGCCATGTCGAGCGGGCGGCGTTTGCTGGAGGCGTCCCTGGCACATGTCGCGGTGATGGCGGCCTACGCCGGAGCGTTGATCGCCGCGGGCGCATTGTTTTCGGTGCTTCTTTCCGCAGGGGTGGAGACGCAAGGCCTACGCCGGCTGCTCGAAGGCCTCGGTTTCACGGCCGGGTTCTTTTTCGTGATCCTGTCGCAGGCGGCTCTGTTCACCGAAATCAACGTCGTCATGCCGATCACCTTGCTGCACTTCTCGAAGCTGACGCTTCTGGCCAAGGCGACGCGATTCTGAACGCTGGCGTTCGCTGCCAATCTGGCCGGCGCTCTCGCGGTAGGCTATCTCGTGGCGACCGTGCAGCACTATCCGCCGGAGATGGCTTCGCGCCTGGAAGACATCGTCTCCGCCAAGATGGCGTATCGCGAGATCGGCGGCGTCACCGGCTGGATGCACGCCGTCTTTTCCGGGATGCTGGCGAACTGGCTGGTGGGCTTGGCCGCGCTCTTTGCGACGATGGGGCGCACGGTCATTGATAAGTTCGTTCCGCTGTTCCTTGCAGTGTCGCTTTTCGTCGCTGCGGGCTTTCAGCATAGCCCGGCGAACATGGCGTACTTCTCGTTGGCCGCGGCAGCGGGAATGGGCCCAGGATGGAGTGGGGCGCTCGCATGGAACATCCTGCCGGCGGCCGTTGGAAACATTCTCGGTGGTCGTCTGCTCGTCGTCGCGCCTTTCTGGATCGCTTTTCGTTCGAAGGACAGTGCCATG
>CALCZN010000276.1:0-6023 GCA_937903095.1 uncultured Burkholderiales bacterium | reverse complement strand
ATACGAGATATTGGCGTGACTGGAGTTCAGACGTGTGCTCTTCCGATCTCTTCTCGCACGAGCGCCTGGCGCAGCAGATCAAGGACTACGACGTCGACGGCATCGTCTTCCACGGCATCAAGAGCTGCCGCTTCGTCTCCTCGGGCATGGCCGACACGCGCAACTACCTGAACGAGCGCCTGCGGCTGCCGAGCCTGTACATCGAGTCGGACCTGATCGACCCGCGCTACTGGTCGGACGCGCAGATCAAGAACCGCGTGGACGCGTTCTTCGAGTCGCTGCAGAACCGCGGCGGCGCGGCGCCCGGCACGACCAAATCCAACGCTCACACCCTCGGGAGCCAGGCATGAAATACGTTGGCGGAGTCGACGTCGGGTCGACGCAGACCAAGGCCGTGATCATCGACGAGAACGGCACGGTCGTCGGCCGCGCGCTGGTCGACATGGAAACCAGCATGATCACCGTCGCCGAAGACGCGTTCAAGGCGGCGCTGGAGAACGCCGGGATCGAGCAGTCGCAGGTGGTGCGCATCGCGGGCACCGGCTACGGGCGATACAACGTCAAGTTCGGCCATGAGCAGGTGACCGAGATCACCTGCCACGCGAAGGGCGCCGTCTCGCTCTTCCCGAACACGCGCACGGTCATCGACATCGGCGGACAGGACACGAAGGCGATCTCGGTGAAGCCCGACGGCCAGGTGGACGACTTCACGATGAACGACAAGTGCGCGGCCGGCACCGGCCGCTTCCTCGGCGCGGCGTCGTACGCGCTCGAGCTGCCGCTGTCGGAACTCGGCACGCTGGCGCTGCGTTCGAAGAATCCGGTGCGCATCACCACCACCTGCACGGTGTTCGCCGAGTCGGAAATCATCAGCCACCTCGCCAAGGGCATCCTCCCCGAGGACGTGCTGATGGGCGTGCACCAGGCCATCACCGCGCGCTGCGTCTCGCTCGCGCGGCGCGTGGGCATCAACCCGGAAGTGACCTTCACCGGCGGCGTGAGCCGCAACCAGGCGATGGTCAAGCTGATCGAGGACGCGATCGGAACGAAGCTCAACGTGAGCCCCGAGGCGCACTTCTGCGGCGCGCTCGGCGCGGCGCTTTTCGCGCGCGACCACGCGTTCGGACTCACCGCCGAACCGGCGGTCGCCTGAGGAGAAAGACATGATCAACGCCGTCGGCATCGACATCGGCTCCACCTACACCAAGGCGATCTGCCTGAACGGCGACCGCAAGGTCGTCGGCATGGCCGTGCGCAAGACCGGCTTCAAGCTGGCGCAGGCCGCCGAAGCCGTCTTCGAAGACCTGCTGAAGAACTGCAAGCTCGACCGCTCCGAGGTGACCTACGTCAGCTCCACCGGATACGGGCGCTACGTCGTCGACTTCCGTCACGCGCAGGTCACCGAGCTGACCGCCCACGCGCAGGCCGCCACACAGCTGTTCCCCGACACGCGCACGATCCTCGACATCGGCGGGCAGGACATCAAGGCGATCAAGGTCGACGCCGAAGGACGCGTCAAGGCCTTCCGCCTGAACGACAAGTGCGCGGCCGGCACCGGCGCCTTCCTCGAGAAGACCGCGCGCTACCTGGGCCTGAGCACCGAGGACATCGGCCCCTACGCCAAGCGCTCGACCTCGCCGAAGGCGATCAGCAGCGTGTGCGCGGTGTTCGCCGAATCGGAGGTCATCAACCACCTGGCCAACGGCATCCCCGCCGAAGACATCATGATGGGCGCGATGGTCTCGCTCGGCGGCCGCGCGATCCAGTTGATGCGCCGCGTCGGCCTGGAGCCGGGCTTCATGCTCACCGGCGGCATGACGCGCAATATCGCAATGATCGACGCGCTGCAGAGCGCGCTCGGCTCGCGCTTCCACGTGGCGCCCGACGGGCTCGGCCAGTTGAACGGCGCCTACGGCGCGGCCTATCTGGGCCTGCGTCGCGTCGAGAAGCTGCGTGCCGAGGGCAAGCCGATTCCGCCCACCGCCGCCGAACTCGGCGGCGAAGAGAAGAAGCCAGCACGCCGCTGGTCGGCGATGGCGCTCACCGAGCGACGCTTCGAGATGCCCGCCGATACCGGCGATACCGGCGAATGCCCGGTCGTCACGACCGAGACGAACCGCGGCAAGGCCCCGGTGCACCGGATCAGCGCCGACGAAGTCAAGGCCGAAGCCGGGAAGGCGGTTCCGGCGGCCAGCTGAACCCAGGAGGGAAAATGCGATGACACACGTCGTTACCGAAGCCTGCATCAACTGCCGGCACACCGACTGCGTCGAAACCTGCCCGGTCGACGCCTTCCACGCAGGACCGAACTTCCTCGTCATCGATCCGGAGGTCTGCATCGACTGCGCAGCATGCGTTCCGGCCTGCCCGGTCGAGGCGATCTACATCGACGGCGACGTTCCAGGGTCGATGCACGCGTACGTGGCGCTGAACGCCGAACTGGCGCAGGTCTGGCCGGAGATCACGATCAAGGAAGACGCCCTTCCCGATGCCGATCACTGGGCCACCGTCACCGACAAGCGCGCGGAACTGAAGGAAGCGGCCTGACCGACAACGCTCGCGGAGCAAGGAAATGGAAACGATCAACGACTACATGATGAAGGATCACCAGGTCATCGACGGCTTCTTCGAGCGTGCGGAAGAGGCGGCGAAGGCCGCCGACTTCGTGACGCTCGAGCGCGAAGCGAACGAGTTCCTGACCCGGATCGCCGTGCACATCGACGTCGAGGACCGGCTGCTCTTCGCCGCGTTCGAGGAGCGCACCGGAATGACGCAGGCGGGACCGTCCGTGACGATGCGCGAGGAGCACCGGGAGATGGAGCCGATCTTCGATGCGATGCGCGAGGCGGTCGCCGCGCGCGACGCCGCCGGGTACCTGAGTGCAGCCGCGCAGCTCGTCCAGATCCTCACGCCGCACAATCAGAAAGAGGAGACGATGATGTACCCGATGATCGACGACGCGATGGGACCCGACACGCGCGCCCTGCTGGACGAAGCGAAGGCGTCGATGACCGCCTGAGGCTCGGCGCGGGCGGGCTGCGGAACGCAGCGTTTCCGCACGCGAAAGCGTTTGAGTAGCCAGGAATGCTGCATTACGCAGCACGGAGGAGCGTAGTCCGCAATCCGGCAAGCGCAGGCGCAATCGTCATCGTTCGGTATTCTGTGCTGCCGATCTGGCCTGCGAGGCGCTGAACATGCTCGCCATGACGCTCCACGCTCCCGGCACCCCGCTGCTGCCGGAGCAGCAACCGGATCCGCTACCCGGAAAAGGCGAGGCGCTGCTGCGCGTCACGGCGTGCGGCGTGTGCCGCACCGACCTGCACATCGTCGACGGCGAGCTGGCGCTGCCGAAGCTGCCGGTGGTGCCCGGGCATGAGATCGTCGGCGTGGTGGAGGCGCTCGGCGACGGCGCACAGGGCGTGTCGATCGGCGAGCGGGTCGGCGTCCCCTGGCTGGGGCAGGCGTGCGGGCACTGCCCGTACTGTGATCAGGACCGCGAGAACCTGTGCGACACGCCGAGCTTCACCGGCCTGCACCGCGACGGCGGCTATGCGACGCAGGTGGTGGCCGACGCGCGCTTCTGCCATTCGCTCGAAGGCATCGCCCTGCCCGATGCGCAGGCGGCGCCGCTGCTGTGCGCGGGGCTGATCGGCTGGCGCTCGTTGAAGTTCGCCGGCGACGCGCAGGCACTCGGCCTGTACGGCTTCGGCGCGGCAGCGCACCTGATCGCGCAGGTCGCGATCCGGCAGGGGCGGCGCGTCTACGCGTTCGTGCGGCCCGGCGATTCGGCGGCTGCCGTGCACGCGCGCTCGCTGGGCGTGCAATGGGCGGGAGGCTCCGACGAGATGCCTCCCGAAGCGCTGGACGCCGCGATCCTCTTCGCGCCGGTGGGCGCGCTCGTGCCGCAGGCGCTGCGCGCGTTGCGCAAGGGAGGCACCGTGGTCTGCGGCGGCATCCACATGAGCGACATTCCGTCGTTCCCCTACGAAATCCTGTGGAACGAGCGCGAGATCCGCTCGGTGGCGAACCTCACGCGCGAGGACGGCCGCGAGTTCCTCGACTGGGTGCGCGCGAACCCGATCCGCGTCGACGTGCAGACTTGGCCGCTCGATCAGGCGAACGAAGCGCTCGCCGCGCTGCGCGAAGGCAGGGTGACCGGCGCGGCGGTGCTGCTGCCGTAGCGCGGGGCGCCGGCAGCACTGCCGTGTAGCCTGCGACGCCAGCAGCCCCGCTGCCGGCCCGCGCCGCCCGCGCTACACCCCCAAATGCCGCTGCAACAGCTCCGGCTGCGCCTTCAGCCCGGAGGCCGGGCCTTCGTGCGCGATGTGTCCGTTGTTGATGATGTAGACGCGGTTTGCCAGCGCCAGCGCGGCGGCGATGTTCTGCTCGACCAGGATGATCGTCTGCCCGGCCTGCGCCAGGTCGTGGCAGGCGCGCACCAGGTCTTGCACGATGATCGGCGCGAGCCCCTCGAAGGGTTCGTCGAGCAGGACGACCTTCGGGTCGCGCACCAGCGCGCGCGCGATGGCCAGCATCTGCTGCTCGCCGCCCGACAGGTCGGTGCCGCGGCTGGTGCGCCGCTCCTTCAGGCGAGGAAACATCGCGTAGATGCGCTCCAGCGGCCACTTGTTCTCCGCGGTGAGCCCGGCGAGGATGATGTTCTCCTCGACGTTCAGGCTGCCGAAGATGCGGCGCTCCTCCGGCACCAGCTGCATCCCCGCGCGAGCGATGCCGTGCGCCTTCCGGCCGGCGAGTTCGACGCCGTCGAGCCTGACGCTGCCGGCCCTGGGCTTCACCACGCCCATCAGGCTCTTGAGCGTCGTCGACTTGCCGGCGCCGTTGCGCCCGAGCAGCGCCACCACTTCGTTCTTCTGCACGTGCAGCGAGACGTCGAACAGGATGTGGCTGTCGCCGTAATAGCTGTTCAGTCCATCGACTTCGAGCAGGCTCATGCAATTTCTCCGAACGCCAGCTCTCCGTTCACACCGCCGAGATAGGCTTCCTGGACCTTGACGTCGTTCTTGATCTGCTCGGGCGTGCCTTCGACGAGGACCTTGCCCTCCTGCAGCACGGTGACCTTCTCGACCAGCTCGAACAGCGAATCCATGTCGTGATCGATGACGATCATCGTGCGGCCCTGCGCGATCGACTTGAGCAGCGCCACTGTCTCGACGCGCTCCTGCGGGCTCATGCCGGCCAGCGGCTCGTCGAGCAGCAGCAGGCTCGGCGAAGTGGCCAGCGCCAGCCCGATCTCCAGGCGGCGCTTCTCGCCGTAGGCCAGCTCGGAGACCGGCGCCTCGAGCCGCTCGCTGAGGTGCACCAGCGCAGCCGTGCTCTCGACCCGTGCGGACAGCCCCGGCACCTTGCGCAGGTTGCGGAACAGGTCGAGCTTGAACTTGCCGCGCGTCTCGCCGAGCGCAGCGATCGCCAGGTTCTGCCGCACGCTCAGGCGATCGAAGAGCTGGTTGATCTGGTAGCTCTTGGTGAGCCCGAGCTGGCAGACGTCGGTGACGCCCAGGTGCGTGATGTCGCGCCCCTCGAAGGTGATCGAGCCCGACGTCGGCTGCACCTCGCAGGTCAGCATCTTGAAGAAGGTGCTCTTGCCGGCGCCGTTCGGTCCGATGATCCCGCGGATCTCGCCGCGGTTCACGCTGAAGTCGATATCGCGGTTGGCGATCAGGCCGCCGTAACGCTTGCTCAGACCGGTCGCCTGCAGGATCGGGCCGCTGGTGGTGCCGGTGGGCTTGCGCCGCGTCGGCATCGGCACGACGGTGTGGGCGGACGAGGCGGGGGCCGCGCTGCGGGCAGGTTGCGCTGGCGCGGTGGCCCGCGCCGGCTTTGCGCCGCCGCGGACCCAGTGGTAGAGGTCGATGATGGCGCCGGCCAGGCCGCGGCGCAGGAACACCACCAGCAGCACGAAGACGATGCCGAGCACGAGCTTCCAGGTGGCGCCGAGGTTCAGCGTCGTCTGGAAGAAGTCGGCCAGGTACAGCCACGTGGCCGCGCCGAGCAGCGGACCGAAC
>CALCZN010000275.1:0-2989 GCA_937903095.1 uncultured Burkholderiales bacterium | reverse complement strand
CCCGCCGAAGGTGAAGAACAGCGCCCCGCCGGTAGCGGTGCTCGCCTCCCCTGCCGGCGCCAGGCGCGCCACCTCGGCAAGGAACACGCCGTTCCATCCGATCGCCGTGGCCCCCATCGAGACGAAGACGACGGCGGTGGCGGCGGCGCTCCAGGTCTCGTCGATCTGCGTCGTGGCGATCGTGGCGAGCAGCATCAGCGCGCCGAGCACGAGCAGCGTCGTACGACTCGCCCGCAACCGGTCGGCGATCCAGCCCCAGACGATGCGGCCGGCGGCACCGGCGAACTGCACCATCGACAACAACACGCCGGCCTCGACGAGGGTGTAGTGCGCTTCCCTGACCAGGAACGTCACCGCGAAGGTCATCAGGCACAACTGCACGCCCGCGAAGCACAGCGCCATCAGCGACAGGTACCGAAGCTCGCGGCGCGCCCAGACGAGGGCTATGCCGCCGAGGACCCCGGGGCCCGCTCGTGCACCTTCGCGCGCTTCGCCCTGCCGGCCAGGGGAAAGCCGGTCATCGTCCCAGCCCGCCCGCACCGTCTGCAACAGCGCCAGCATCGCGATCGCGCATCCCAGGACGACGGCCAGCGCCGCACGCCAGCCGAAGACATGCGCGACGGGCGGCGCGACGAGTGCCGCCGCCATGCCGCCGAGCGGAACGCCGGTCTGCTTCAGCGAGAAGATCAGGTTGCGGCTCGATGCCGGGGTGAAACGCGTGAGCAGATGCGCGCCGGCCGGATTCGATATGCCGTAGCCGAAGCCGAGCATCAGCGAGGCGACGACGAGTGCGGCCAGGTAGGGCGCCATCGCGAACAGCATCGCGGCGCCCACGAATGCGAGGGCGGCCTGCGTCGCACGGCAGGCGCCCAGGCGCGCGACGACGCCGCCACCGACCGCCGCGCTCGCCATCGCGCCCGCATAGACGATGCTCACCTGGTAGCCGATCGTCGAGGCGTCGACGTCGAGCACCTCGGCGAGCGCGGGCGCCAGCACGGGCAGCGTCAGGGAGGCCATCGAGACGATGGTCTGCGCGACGAGGGTCGCGACGATGACCACCGGGACGGATCGGGTCGCCACCTTCAGCGCACTTTTCCGACCAGCCCGGTCGCCAGTTGCGGGAAGACGGCTACGAGCGCCAGCACGGCAATCATGATCAATACGTAGGGCAACGCGCCGCGGATGATCTTCTCCAGCGGAACGTCGCGCACGACGCCCTGCACGACGAACAGGTTCAGCCCGACCGGCGGCGTGATCAGCGCCATCTCCATGTTGATCGTCAGGATGATGCCGAACCAGATCAGATCCCAGCCGAACGCGGAGACGATCGGAATCAGGATCGGCGCCGTGATCACGATGATGGACAGCGTCTCCATGAAGCAGCCGAGAAAGATCAGCAGCAGGTTGATCGCGATGAAGATCAGCCACGGCGATACGTCGAGCCCGGCGACGGTTCGCGAGATCACCGGCGCCACCTGCGTCGTCGTCATCACGTAGCCGAACACCATGGCGCCGGCAATGATCATCAGCACCATCACGCTGCCGCGCGCGGCGTCCTCGAGGATGACGATCAGCTTGCGTAGCGTCAGCTCGCGATAGATCACTCCGGACAGCAGAAGACTGGCGAGCGTGCCGAGTGCCGCCGCCTCGGTCGGCGTCGCGATCCCCTGGTAGATCGAACCGAGAATGATCCAGATGAGCACGACGATCGGTGCGACGTACTGGAGCGCGGCGAGCCGGTCGCGGGCGGTGACGCGAACCGTCTCCCCGGGCATCGGCGCGACAGCCGCACGCCGCAACGCAGCGCGCACCTGGTACGCCATGAATGCCGCGGCCATGATCAGCCCGGGGACGATGCCTGCGATGAACAGCTTGCCGATCGACTGCTCGGCAACGATGCCGTAGACGATCATCGGAATGCTCGGGGGAATCAGGATGCCGAGCGTGCCGCCCGCCGCGACGGCGCCGCAGGAGTCGCTGTCGCGATAGCCGAAGCGACGCATCTCGCCGACCGAGAACCGGCCGATGGCGCCTGCCGTGGCCACGCTCGACCCGGAAACCGCGGCCATCACGGTACACGCGAGGGTCGTCGCGACCATCAATCCGCCCGGAACGCCATGCAGCAGCGTGGCGAGCGATCCATACAACCGCGACCCCATTCCCGAAGCGGAGATGATCGCGCCCATCAGGATGAACAGCGGCACCGCCGTCAAGGTGAAGCTCGTGACCGAGCCCCAGAGCGTCGGAGCGACCAGGCCGAGTGCATCGACTCCTCCGCCGACCAGCAGCAGGGAAACGATCGCGACGCCGAACAGGCTGAACGCGACCGGAATGCCGATCGCGAGGCACGCGATCAGCGCGGCGAACATCGCCAGTCCGAGCCAGATCTCCATGGGTTCGTAGGGTGCGTTTATACCGGAGCTAGTGTCGTCGGTCGAACATCTGCGCGAGATGCACGACGAGCAGCCAGAGCATCCCCAGCGCGAAGAACGAGTACGGAATCCACAGCGCGACCTCGAAGAGGCCCCACGATTTCTCGCCGCTCTCGAATGCCTCCCACCAGAACTGGATACTCAGCCAGGCGAGCAGCGAAACGACCGCGAGCACGACGAGATCCGCCGTCCATGCGAGGATCGCGCGCGTGGCAGGCGAAACGCGCGTGACGACGAGGTCGACACCGACGTGGGCGCCCTCGGCGAGCGCGTAGGCCGCGCCGCCGAAGGCGATGAACCCCATCAGGTACGTTGCGACGTCGCTGACCCAGCCGGTGGTCGATCCGAAGAAAGTGCGCGCGAGCACCTCGTACGTGACGAGCAACGCGATCGCGAACGCACCGATGCCGACGAGAATGCCCGACGCGCGAGCGAGCGCGGCGATCCACCGCAACACCGGCGGAGAGCGCGGTGCGGACACCGCCACGTTCGCGCCTTTCGGGCTCACCGGGCCGCGTCGCCGCCGGCAGCTTTCAGCAGTTCCTCACCGCCGGGCA
>CALCZN010000274.1:0-18874 GCA_937903095.1 uncultured Burkholderiales bacterium | reverse complement strand
GGGCTCACCGGGTCGCGTCGCCGCCGGCAGCCTTCAGCAGTTCCTCACCGCCGGGTACGTCGGCCTTGAATTTCTCGAAGCTGTACTGGCGGAACCAGTCCTGCCACTTCTTCCACGACGCCTCGGTCATCTTCTCGACTTTCACGCCGTTCTTCGCGAAGAGCTCTGCCACGCGCCTGTCCTCGCGCTTCGCGCCTTCGAGTGCCGGCTGCTCGAGGCTGTGGCCCACCTCGACGAAGATCTTCTGCTGCTCGGGAGAGAGCTTGTTCCAGGTCTTCATGCTGATCGCGATGGGCTCGATGGTGAAGTAGACGCTGTAGTCCTCCGGAGAGTTGTAGAACTTCGCGACCTCGTACATCCGGTACGCGCCGAACGACCCCGACGACGTCCACATTCCGTCGAGCAGGCCGGTCTGCATCGCGCTGTAGTTCTCGGACGACGGCATCGACACCGTCGTCGCGCCCGCCTTCTGCAGCGCGAATTCCATGAACTTGCCGGCTGCGCGCAGCTTCATTCCGGAGACGTCCTTCGGTTCGTGAATCTCCTTGCCGGTCGTGGCGACGCCACCCGAGATCTGGATCCACGACAGGGTCTTGAAGCCGTAGTCTTCGGCCTTCTTCTCCAGCTGCTTCCACGCCTCCGAGTTGCGGAAGGCGAACACGTCGTCGTGATTGCGCCACAGCCCCGGCAGCAGGACCATGTTCATCTGCGGGATTGCGCCCGCCGAGTAGATGTACGGGTAGATCGCGAGATCCACCGTCCCGTTCTTCAGCGCCGTGTGCGTGGCGCTCGCCTTCACCAGCGACTCGGCCGGGAACATCGAGATCCTGACCTGTCCGTTCGTGCGCTTCTCGACTTCCTGCGCGAACTTGATGCCGGCTGCGATCACGTAGTCGGACTCGTCCTGCGGCCACTGGTGCGCCATCTTCAGGTTCAGCGTCTGCGCGGCGGCGACGCCGGCGACCGTGAAGGTCGCTGCGGCGATCAGCGCAGTCCCGTACTTCGCGAATCGATTTCCCATGATTCCTCCTCGGTGGTTCGCCGTTCCTTCAGCCCGGCGGTCGGTGTTCTCGCCGCATCGCGGCGGGAATTTCTTCGTATGGCATCTGCGGGACCGTGGGCGTTACCCCGCCTTCTCCGCCGCGAACGGACCGTGCTCGCCGAGCAGCGGCGGAGCGCGGAAGTCGTCCCGCGCATCGGAGAACTTGACCGGGTTGCCGACCACGCGCAGCGTGCCCCCGTCGATCGCGATCTCGACAACCATGTTGCGCGCCGCGGTCTGCTCGCTCGCCAGCGCGTTCTCGAGCGTCTCCACGCCGGCCGCAACGACGCCCAGCGGTGCCAGGCGCTCGACCCAGCGACTCGTGGGCTCGGCCGCGAGCACCTCGCCGATCGAATGCAGCACGAAGTCGCGATTGTTCCGTCGCGCGGCCATCGTCGCGAAGCGCTCGTCGTCGATCCACTGCGCGCGACCGATCTCCCGGCAGAACGTGCGCCAGAAATCGTCGTGCGTGATGAACAGCGTCAGCCAGCCGTCGGCGGTGCGAAAGATCTGCGCAGGCACGATGTACGGATGCGCGGACGCCGGGTAACGCCCGGCGCGCTCGCCGGCGTTCAGCCAGGCACCGGCGAGGTAGTTGAGCTGCGAGAGCATCACGTCGTACATCGCGATGTCGACCTGCCCGCCCTCGCCCTGCACGAGCTTGGCGAGCAGGCCGACTGCGCCCATGATGCCGGCCGAGTTGTCGACCGCCGAGTAGCCGGTCTTCGTCGGCGGACCGGCGGGATCGCCGGTCAGCGACATGATGCCGGTGAGCGCCTGGATCACGTAGTCGTACGCGGGCCGCTCGGCGAAGGGGCTGTCGAGCCCGTATCCCGTGAGGGCGACGCAGACGAGCCTGGGATTGAACTGTCCGAGCCGTTCATAGGTGAGCCCGAGCTTGCGGATCGCCTTGGGTCGAAGGTTCGTGACCAGGCCATGCGCATCGCGAACCAGCGCCGCGAGGGCCGCCTGGCCGTCTTCGGAGGCGAGATCGAGCACGACGCTGCGCTTGCCGCGGTTCAGGCTGGCGAAATACGCGTTGTGCGGCCCGATCCTGTGCGGACTGATGCTGCGCGCAATGTCGCCTCCGGGCGGCTCGACCTTGATCACCTCGGCGCCCAGGTCGGCGAGTAGCATCCCGCAGTACGGGCCCATCAGCATGTGCCCGACCTCGATGATGCGCTTGCCACGCAACGGAAGCGTCACGACAGCAACCTCGCGATCGCCGCGACGACGTCGGCCAGCGGAATGTCGCTGGTGAAGACCTCGCGCACGCCCCGCTCGCGCAGTCCCTGCTGATCGGGCGCGGGAATCGTGCCTCCTACGAACACCGGAATGTCCTCGCCCTGCAGCTCCCGCAATTGCTCGAGCGTGTCGGCGACGAGTTCGTTGTGGCTGCCGGAGAGGATCGACAGACCGACCGCGTCGACGTCCTCGTCGACAGCGACGCGGGCGATGTAGCCGGGCGTCTTTCGCAGCCCGGTGTAGATGACCTCGGCGCCGGCGTCGCGCAGTGCGAGCGCAACCACCTTGGCGCCCACGTCGTGGCCGTCCAGCCCGGGCTTGGCCACGAGTATCCGCTTGCCGCGCAGCGGGGTCTTTTCGATCTGAGGGTTCATAGTCGCACCGGCTCCCGGAACTCGCCCCATTGCGCCTTCAACCGCGCGACCATCTCGCCGACGGTCGCGTAGGCGTGGCAGCATTCGATCAGATGGGGCATCAGGTTCTCGTCGTCGACTCCCGCGGCCTGTTCGAGGCGATCGAGCACGCGCTCGACCTCGGCTTGGTTGCGCCGATCACGCACCGCCTCGAGCTTCTCGAGCACCCGCCGGCTCGCCTGCGGATCGACACGGAACACTTCCTCGGGCGCTGCCGCCTGGTTCTCATGGCGGAAGCAGTTCAGACCGACGACGGGCAGCTCGCCGCTGTCGGTCTGCAGCTTGCGCTCGTGCGCGCGATGCGCGATGCGCAGCTGCAACCAGCCGTCCTCGATCGCCTTCACCGCGCCGCCGTAGTCCTCGATCTCCTTCATCAGCGCATCGATGCGCTGCTCCATCCGGTCCGTGAGATGCTCGGCGAAATAGCTGCCGCCCAGCGGATCGACGGTGCGCGCGATTCCGCTCTCGTAGGCGACGATCTGCTGCGTGCGCAGCGCAAGCTCGGCGGAGAACTCGGTGGGGATCTGGAACGGCTCGTCGAGCGCGCAGGTGAAGATCGACTGTGCCCCGCTCATCACCGCGGCCATCGTCTCGATCGCCACTCGAACGACGTTGTTGTCCGGCTGCGGCGCCACCAGCGACGAGCCGCCGCAGACGACGCCGAAGCGGAACATCTGCGCCTTCGGGTCGGTGACGCCGTAGCGCTCCTTCAGCAGCCGCGCCCATGCTCGACGCCCCGCGCGGAACTTGGCGATCTCCTCGAAGAGATCCATGTGGACGTAGAAGAAGAACGACAGGCGCTGGGCGAAACTGTCGGCGTTGCCGCCTCGGCGGATCAGTTCGTCGACATAGGCGAGTCCGTTGGCCAGCGTGTACGCCATCTCCTCGGCCGCCGTGCACCCCGCGTCGCGCATGTGCGCGCCTGCGATGGAGATGGTGTTGAAGCGCGGCGTCTCGCGGTTGCCGAACAGGATCGTGTCCGAGATCAGCCGCATCGACGGACGCACCGGGAAGATCCACGTTCCCCGCGCGACGTACTCCTTCAGGATGTCGTTCTGGATCGTGCCGGTCAGCTTGCTGCGCGGCACGCCGGTGCGGTCGGCGCACGCGATGTACATCGCATAGAGGATCGCCGCGGTACCGTTGATCGTGAACGACGTCGAGATGCGCGAGAGGTCGATGCCGCGAAACAGGATCTCCATCTCGGAGAGATTCGACAGTGACACGCCGACCTTGCCGATCTCGGGTCGGGCCATCGGTTCGTCGGGATCGAATCCGCACTGGGTGGGCAGGTCGAGCGCGACCGACAGTCCGGTCTGGCCGCGCTCGAGGAGGAACCGGTAGCGCTCGTTCGATTCCTCCGCGGTGCCGAAACCCGAGTACTGCCGCATCGTCCACAAGCGGCCTCGATAGCCGTCGGCGAAGATGCCGCGGGTGAACGGGAACTCGCCGGGCTT
The DNA here is from genome assembly GCA_937903095.1 of uncultured Burkholderiales bacterium. Taxonomy (GTDB): domain Bacteria; phylum Pseudomonadota; class Gammaproteobacteria; order Burkholderiales; family Burkholderiaceae_E; genus Zeimonas. The sequence goes on along the minus strand of CALCZN010000274.1, from coordinate 14,717 downwards.
TCCGGGATCCTCGACGGGAAAGCGCGTCGGATCGACGACGACCGGCACTTCGATGCCGGAGCGCACCGCCGTACCGACGCCGGGCGCAAGCGGCCGCGCCTGCGCTTCGGTGCTTCGCTGGTTCATGCTGCTCCTCGTTTGCTGCGCGACAGGAAGCGGTCGCTCGCCTGCCAGTGATCGGGATGGACCCAGGTGGCGACGAGCGCCGCGCGCTCGCGCTGCTCGCGCTGTTCTCTCGTCAACGCGAGCCGGTCACCCGATGCGATCGTCTTGAACGCGCGCAGCACCTGGGGAGCGTGCGCGCGAATCGGTTCGAGGAATCGCTCGATGCATGCGTCCAGCGATTCGCCTTCGGAGGCGATCTCGTCGACGAGGCCGATCGAGCGTGCCTGCTCGGCAGCCATCGTCTCGGCACGGATGAGGATCGAGAGCGCGCGCTGCCCGCCCACCAGCGCGACGAGGTCCGCGCCCCCGCCGAAGCCGGTGCAGATGTTCAGGCGGCCCTGCACGAAACCGATCGCCGCGTGCCGCGCCGCAACGCGGAAATCGCAGGCGACGGCGAGCTCGGCGCCGCCGCCCAGCGCAACGCCGTTCAGGGCGGCGATCACCGGCAGCGGGAACTCGCGCACGGCGCGCAGCGCCTCGTTCGCATGCGTCCAGAGCCGCTCGGCATCGTCGGTTCCGCGCAGCCTGTCGAACTCCTTGAGGTCGCCGCCCGCGGCGAAGCTCTTCTCGCCGGCGCCGGTGACGACCGCCGCACGCAAGCTGTCGTCGGCGGCCGCTTCCGTGAACGCCCGCCGCAACTCGCCAAGCACCTCGGTACTCAGCGGATTGCGCTGCTCGGGTCGGTCGATCGTCACGCGCAGCACGCTGTCGCGCCGCTCGATCCTCAGGTGCCGGTATCCGTTCATTGGCGGAACACCTCCTCGATTCGCCGGCGCGCCGCGACGACTCGCGCAGCCAGATCGTCGATGCGCTTCTCCATCCGATGCGACGGGCCGGCGACGGCAAGGCCGAAGACCTCGTCGCGGATCGACAGCGCAACGGCGAGCGCCGTGACGTCCTCGACGTTCTCGCCGCGCGTCATGAACCAGCCGCGCCGGCGGCTTTCGTCGAGATCGCGATGCAGGCGCTTGCCGTCGACGAGCGTGCGTCCCGTGATCGCCGGCAACGGGTGCGAACGCAGCCACTCGGCGAGAGCATCGCCGGACAGCGCGCCGAGCATCACCTTCCCGATCGAACTGGAATGGAGCGGCTTGTATTCACCTGGCCTGGCGGTGTAGCGCACGGTGTGCGGCCCCTCGACGACGTCGAGATAGAGGACGGCGTCGCCCTGGCGCTTGCCGAGGATCACCGTTTCGCGCGTTTCGTCGCGCAAGACCCGCAGTTCGGAACCGATCCGCTCGAGGAAGGGGTCGTTGTGCACGACCGTCTGTGCGAGGTCGAACAGCCGTCGCGTCGGATAGAAGTCCTTGCGCCGGCTCACCGCGTAGAGGTAGCCACGCGCGACGAGGGTCTGTACCAGACCGTGGCAGCTGCTCACGGGCACGTTCATGCGCTGCGCAAGCTCGCTGAGTGCGAGCGGCTTGCCGCTCGCCTCGAAGGCTTCGAACAGGTTGAGCGTGCGCTCGGCCGACGGTACGAGTGGCATCGAACAGTTTCAGCGGGCTGAAATTCTTTTCAAGTACAAAGACGATTGTACGGAAGACGGCGAACGCCGCAAGCCCTCCGGCACCGCCCGGCGTCAACGCAGAAGGGTGTCGAGCATCGACCGCAGTGCTTCGCGCTCGCGAGTCGGATCGAACAACGGCGCGCGTGCATCGCACTGCGCCTGCAGCGCCGCCAGCGATGCCGGCTCGTCTCGCATCCTGCGGAGCAGCGCGGCGAGCGCCGCCGAATCGCCGAGCGGAAAATAGCCTCCGTAGTCTTCGCCGAGCAGGCCGACGTTGCCGTCGATGCGCGAAGCGAGCACCGCGGTGCCGTTGCGCACCGCCTCGATCACGACGTGCGCGCCGCCCTCGATGCGGCTCGCGTGAACGAGGACGTGCGCCGTGCGGATCCGCGCCAGCGTGCGCCCGTGCCCGAGCGCGCCGAACCAGCGATAGCGCAGGCCGCCCGCCATTAGCGCACGCGCTTCGGCGGCGAGCGCCGGATCGAGCCCGGCGCCCACGTGCTCGAACACGATGTCGGCACGATCCGCGAGCCTGCGCACGGCCTCGAAAAAGGTGTCCGGACGTTTCTCGTCGCGCAGGTGGCCGACCATCACCACTCGCAGCAGCCGCTGCGTCTTCGCTGTGCGGACGCGCGCCGGACACGACTGCAGCAACACGCTCGCCTTGGGCCGGAATCGCTCGGGCAGCGCGGCCAGGCCACGCTCGTTCAGCACGACCAGTCGATCGGCCAGCTCGAGCGAGCGCCGCGCGCCGCCGTCGACCGGGATGTCGCGATACAGATCCGTGCCGGTGAGCACCAGCAGCAGCGGTCGCGTCGGATGTCGTGCGCGCCACGCCGCGATCGACGTCGCCGAGCGGCGGGCGTGCAGCGCGATCATCAGGGCTTCGTCGCCGTCGTCCCACTCCTTCGCCACCCGCACCCGATAATCGTCGGCGAGAAAGCCCGACCAGCGCTGCGCCGTCCGCCAGTTTCCGTTGTTGGCATCGGCGCTCGCCGGTGTCACGATGACGACTTGCGCTTTCCTCATGTCGATGGTTCGGGGCGCGAATGATCGATGATCGAAGCGCCGGCATCGCAATGCGCAGCGCCGGCAGCGAAGCGCTCGCCGAGGCGCTGGTCGCGAGCCGTCGCGACACGCTGGCGGCCTTCGCGTCCTTCGAGCGAAAGCTCAAAACGCTCGTCGTGCCACGAAGCGCCGAATCGAACCCGCCGCTGTGGGAGCTGGGCCACATCGGATGGTTCCAGGAATACTGGATCGCACGCAATCCACAACGCGCGCTCGGCGCGCTGGCGGATCCCGACGTACCGCGCCAACCGGGCGTGCGAAAGGAAGCGGATCTCCTCTACGACTCGGCGAAGGTCGCGCACGCCACGCGCTGGAACCTGCCGCTGCCCGATGCGGATGCGACTCGTGACGACCTGCGCACGCAACTCGATCGCACCCTCGGACTGCTGCGCGTTGCCGACGGCAGCGACGAGGGATTGTATTTCTTCCGGCTGGCGCTCTTTCACGAGGACATGCATCACGAAGCCGCAACATACATGGCGCACGCGCTCGGCTTCGAAGTCGCCGAAACTCCCGCGCCAGCCTCGCTCACCGGAAAACGCCAGACGATCGAGTTCGACGCCGGCCCGTGGCGCCTGGGCTTCGGCGACGCGGGCTTCGCCTTCGACAACGAATGTCGGGCGCACGAGGTGCAGATGTCCGGCTATCGCATCGATGATCGAGTCGTTCGCTGGGCCGAATACCTGCCTTTCGTCGAAGCCGGCGGCTACGAACAGGACCGCTGGTGGAGCGACGCCGGGCGCGAGTGGCTGCGCTCCCGACGGCAACGCGCGCCGCGCTACCTCGAGCGCACGGCGCACGAATGGCGACGATGGTGGAACGGCGACTGGATCGCGCTCGACCCGACGCTACCCGCCTGTCACCTGACGCAGCACGAAGCGTTCGCGTGGTGCAACTGGGCCGGACGCCGCCTGCCCACCGAGGCCGAGTGGGAACGTGCCGCGATCGAAGCGGGCGACGCATTCCACTGGGGCGAAGTCTGGGAATGGACGTCGAGCGCGTTCGCACCGTACCCGGGCTTCTCGTCGCATCCGTACCACGCCTATTCCGCGCCGTGGTTCGACGGCCGACCGGTTCTGCGCGGCGCGTCGTTCGCCACCACGCCGCGCATGCGCCATCCGCGCTATCGCAATTTCTTCGGCGCGGAGCGCAACGACATCTACGCGGGCTTCCGCAGTTGCGCGGACAAGGAAGGCGCGCCGACGAAGACCGATTGATCAGCCGGTCGCCGCGAGGACCCGGTTCTTTCCGGCCCGCTTGGCGCGATACATCGCCTCGTCGGCCCGTTGAACGATGGCGTCGAGCGACTCCGAACCGTCCGATTGAGCCACGCCCGCCGAGAACGTCACGAAGATCCGTTCTTCGCCGTTCAGGTAGACGTCATTCGTCAGCGCGCGTTGCGCGCGACGGATCACGTCGAGCGCCCGATCGAAGGGCACCGACGGCAGCAGCACGACGAACTCCTCGCCACCGTAGCGCGCGACGACGTCGGTCGGCCGCAGGCTGCCGGACAGCACGCGCGCGAGATGGCGCAACGCCTCGTCGCCCTTCTGGTGACCGAGCGCATCGTTCAGCCGCTTGAAATCGTCGACGTCGATCAGCGCGAGCGACAGCGGCGCTGCCGCCTCCCGGCACGAGCGCGACAGGTCGTCGAACGAACGCTCGAGCCCGCGCCGGTTCAGCAACTGGGTCAGGTGATCCGTCATGACCAGCGCACTGGCATTGTCCAGCTCGCCGGCCAGGCGCTCGACCTCGTCCTGCAGTTGGCGCGCACGCTCGCCGGCGTCGGCGAAGTCGTTGCGCGACGCATCGAACTCTACGTAGACCGAACGCGTCTCGTCGATCAGTTCGTGGACGACGCCGGCGAGCGTGGCCAGGTCGGGCGAGTTGCGGATGTGCTCCATGTACGTGCCGAGCTTGTCGCCGAAGCGGCCGCTCGATTCGGTGAGCGCGCGCAGCCAGTCCACGCACTGCGCGAGCATCGACTTCATCATCTGCAGCGAGTCGCGGCGCAGCTTCAGCAGCCGCTGGTGCTCCTCGGCCGTCCGGCGCAGCACGTCGCGCGCGAGCGCGAGGTCCCGCCGGTCCGGGTACCTGTCGGCAGGCTCGAGCGCCGCCCGGATGGCGTCGAACTGGCGACGTACCCATGCCTCCTCCTCGACGAGCGTCGGCACCGTTTCGCAGACGGTAACGAGCAGCCGCGTCATCTCCCCGAGCAGGCGACGGACGGTCTCGCCATGCGTCGCTTCGCGGGAAGCCCGGTTGTCAGCCTCGGTCCGCTGCATGTCCGCGAGCATCAGGGGAGCCGCCTCGCAGGTGGCCTCGTAGGCCGCCTCGGGAGCCGCCTCGGGAGCCGCCTCGGAAGCCGCCCCGGCATCGATCGCGACGTCGGGCGTCGTGACGGAGTCGATCGCCGTATCGGCCTCATGCTCTCCGTCGGCGACCTCCAGCACGTTCGGGTCCGCAACCACGGCGCCTTCGTCGCGCTTCCACGAGTCGAGGAGCGAGGCGAGCCGGCAGGCCAGGCGCGAGCCGTCGGACGGACGGTTCAGCACGCGCTGCAGCGCATCCTTCTTCTGTGCGCGGGTCCAGTTGCGCTGCGGGATCTCGACCCAGCGCATCGCCTCGGCAACGATCGGACCGAGCGGCGCCGGCTCGGGCGCGCCCGGGCGCTCCTCGTCGGACGAGTTGCCTCCCACCCGCTCCCAGGCCCGGTGATACTGATCGGGCGTCGGCGACAGCCGGCGCTGGGCGAGATAGCGCAACGCCGCTCGTGCCCGCTCGGCAGCGCTTGGCAGTGCGGTCTCGGTAGCGTTCATCGTTCCGCCGTTTTCGGCCCGCGCGTGAAGTCTTTCACATGCGCGCCGACGGGCGGCTCGAACCGAACGCCGGGCGACGCGCTTGTCGTCGGTGCAACGAAGCCCGGCTCCATCCGCGGCTGGCCGCCGAATCCCGGTCGCGACCCACCGGGAACGAAGCCTGCGGGCTACGCCGGCATGCAGTTCCGCCGATACCAGTCGTTCACTTCGTCCGCAGTTGCCATCCAGACGTCCCTGTGACGAGCGATATACTCGGAACGCCACCGGCGGCGTCGAAGGGAAGAGAGTCGTCCTCACCGTCGTCGACGCGAGCGACGAATCGCTCGATCTCGAGGAGGAGCTACAGGCGCTGATCGATGCCGATGCCGTCGAGTCGATCGTCGGCATGCACACGAGCTCCGTGCGCGAGCGCGTGACGGCGACGTTGTGCGGCGCCGTGCCTTTCGTCTACACGCCGCTCTACGAAGGAGGGCCGCTGCCTCCCGGCGTGATGGCGATCGGCGAGACCCCGCAGGACCAGCTGCTGCCCGCGCTCGCTTCGCTGACGGAACGCTACCGGCTGCGGCGCTGGTTCCTCGTGGGCAACGACTACTGCTGGCCGCGACGCTCGCATTCGATCGCAATCGATTCGCTGCGCCGCGACGGTTGTGAAGTCGTGGCGAACCGCTACGTTCCGATGGGCGCCCTCGACGTGCAACGGCTCATCGACGAGATCCGCGACACCCGCGCGCAAGCCGTGCTGATGTCGCTGGTCGGCCAGGACGCGGTCGAGTTCAGCCGCGCCTTCGGCGAATCGGGAATGGCCGGCAAGGTGGTGCGCCTGTCGTGCGCGATCGAGGAGAACGGGCTGCTCGCGATCGGACCCGAACACACCGAGGGACTGTTCGTCGCGTCCGCGTACTTCGCCTCGCTCGACACCGACCGCAACGGGGCCTTCCGCGAACGCTACTGGTCGCGCTTCGGAGAGCGCGCGCCGGTGCTCAACGCATTGGGGCAGTCGACCTACGAGGGCGTCTCGTTCCTGCGCGCGGCGCTGCGCCGCAAGGTGCGCACGCGAGCGCCCCTCGGGTTCGACAGCGTGCGCTCGATCCGCTGGCGCAGCAACTCGGAGAAGGCGATGCCGATCTATCTGGCGCAGGCGGAGGCGATGTCGTTCCGCGTGGTTTCGGCGCTCAGGCGCTGAAGGCGCTGGCGCCCGCTCGGGAGCGGACGATCAGCGGCTGTTGTCGACGAGAGTCCAATTGCCGTTGCGCACTTCGAGCATCTGGAAGGCGCTCAGGTCCAGCCCCATGTGGTCGGTAGGCAACATGTTCACGACGCCGCCGGTGCCGACGTAGTCTTTCGTCTTCTCGATCTCGTCGCGCACCTTCTCGGGGTCGATCGTGCCGGCGCGCTTGATCGCCTCGACCACGATCATCAGGCCATCGTAGGCGTGCCCGCCAAAGGTGGAGACCTCGGACTTCCACTTCGCTTCGTAGTCGCGCTTGTACGCGGTGACGACCGGCTTCTGCGGGTTGTTGTCGGGCAGGATCTCCGAGACCAGCAGCGCCGCGGCCGGCAGGCGCACGCCCTCGGCGGCATCGCCCGAGAGCTTGATGTACTCCTTCGACGCGACGCTGTGTGTCTGGTACAGCGGCAGGTTCATTCCGACCTGTCTGTAGTTCCTCGTAACGACCGCTGCACTCTGGCCGAAGCTCGAGTTGAGCACCGCCTGCACCCCGGGGGTGTTCCTGATCTTCGTGAGCTGCGCCGTCATGTCGGTGTCGGCAGCGCCGTAGCTCTCGTCGGCGACGACTTCGATGCCGTACTTGCCGGAAACCTTCAGGCACTCGGCGCGCAGCGACCTCTCGTAACCGCCCGCACCGGAGATCATCGCCACCTTCTGCAGGTTGCGCTCCTTCATGTCCGTGAAGATCTTTTCGCAGGCCATGCGATCGGTATGCGGCGTCTTGAAGACCCACTTCTTCACGGGCTCGATGATGACAACCGCGCCGGCGAGCGAGATGAACGGGATCTTCACCTGCTCGACCAGCGGCGCCGCCGCCATCGTAGCGCCGGTGGTGGAGCCGCCGACGATGACGTGCGCCTTGTCCTGCTCGATCAGGCGCTTGGTGAAGGTGCGCGCCTTCTCCGCCTCGCCCCCGGCGTCGTAGACGACGAGCTCGAGCTTGCGGCCCAGCACGCCGCCTTCGGCGTTGATCCGTTCGACGTACATCTGGAGGGTCTTGTGCTCGGGGTCGCCGAGGAAGGAGGCCGGGCCGGTGATCGCAAGAAAGGACCCGATCCGAATGGGTTCCTGCTGGGCGTATGCGCTTCCTGCGGTAACGACTGTTGCGGTAACGACTGCCGTCGCGATCCACGACGCGGTGCCGCTGATTCCGAACCAGTTCATGTCCGTCTCCTGTCTTGTGACGAATGACTTCGCTGAATGGCCGACCGTCCTGCGGGCCGGGTGCAAAGAAGTGGCGAAAAACCTGTGGTCCCGTAGCGTCACGCGACCACGCGCGACAGCAGCTCTTCCGCAACGGAGTAAGGATCGGCGGTCCTCGACAGGAGCGGTTCGCTCATCTCGTCCAGCCACGCGCCGTCGCCGGAGTCCAGATGGCGATCGAGGAGTTCCCGAAGGATCTGGCCGACACGGTGCCTCGCCCGCTCTCGCTGCCTGGACTTCGCGAATTCCGGATTCGCCCCCAGTACCGCGAAGAAACGGTCGATCTGCTCGGTCACCTCCACGACGCCCTCGTTCCTGGACGCCTGCGACTTGAGAACCGGAGGTGCCCAGACGCGATCCGGATGCAGACGCCGACTGCGGGCAACTACGTCCCTCAACATGCGCGCCGTGCGATCGGCGTCGGGATGGTCGGCCTTGTTCACGACCAGGACATCCCCGATTTCCATGATCCCGGCCTTCGCGGCTTGCACGTCGTCGCCTCCCATGGGGGTCTGCACCAGGACGACGACCGAAGCGTGCCGCATGACCTCAGTCTCGTTCTGCCCGACACCCACGGTCTCCAGGAGCACGACATCCCACGGCATGGCATCCAGGACGACGAGCGCATCGCGTGCCGCTGCGGCGAGACCGCCTGTGCGACCACGCGAGGCCATGCTGCGTATGAATACCCCATCGTCTCCGCTGTGAGCCGTCATGCGCAGGCGATCGCCGAGGAGTGCGCCCCCTGAGAACGGGCTCGATGGATCGACAGCCAGGACCGCGACTCGCAGGCCGCGCTTACGCCAATGGCCGATCAGCTTGTCGATCAGCGTGCTCTTGCCCGCCCCGGGGGGACCGGTGACGCCGATGATCCGGGATCGTCCACCCACTCGATACAGCGACTGGAGAACGGGAACGATGCCCTCACCGGCGTGTTCGATACGGCTGATCAACCGTGCGCCGGCGCGGACATTGCCGGAAGTCACCTCGGCCACGAGGCGATCGGTGCTATGCGGATCAGCCATGAGCCTGCGACTTCCGGGCGTTTGCCGCCAGGTAATCGACGATCTCGTCCGCGCCGCTGCCGGGAGTGAAGATCCTTGCGACACCGCTTGCGAGCAGGCGTTCGATCTGTTGGGGAGGGATGTTGCCTCCGCAGATCACCGGAACGTCGTCCAGCTCGCGCTCCTTCATCAGCTGCATGAGTCGCTCGATCTGCGGATAGTTCGATGCATGCGAACTGATCCCGATCGCATCGACGTCTTCCTGGATCGCTGCATCGACGATCATCTCCGGCGTCTGGTTGACGCCGAGGTAGACGACCTCGAACCCGGCATCGCGGAGAATCATCGACACGACTTCGCCGCCGGTCGTGTGTCCATCGAGACCGATCATCGAGACGATGACCTTGAGCCCATTTCCCTTGTTCATGACGCTTGCCTACCGTACGGCCGGGTTAAGCGACGGGCTCACTTGCCGCTTCCCGGAGGGGGAACGGGCAATCGATCATCTTGAACGGATCGTAGTCGAGGCCCCGCGCCATTCGAATGACGCCCATCACCTCGCCGGCTGTGGCGTAGGCCTTCACCGCCCCGATGATCGACGGCATGAGGTTGAAGCGCTCGCCGCGCCGCGCATCCTCGTGCAGCCGCGTCAGTGTCCGATTCACGAGTTCCACATCGCGCGTCTGCTTCCATTGCTGCATTCGCGCAGCGATTTCTTCGGAGTCGCTCGCGTGCACTTCCTGGACGGGAATCGGGAAGTCCTCCTCGCCCTCGGGTAGCGGAAGATGATTCACGCCGACGACGAGGCGCTCGTTGCTGTCGAGCTCGCGGAACTTCTTGTTCGCTTCTTCGCGCAGCATGTTCTGTATGTAGCCCTTCTCGATCGCGGCGATCATGCCGCCGAGTGAATCGATCTCCTCGAGAATCCGATAGGCCGCTTCCTCGACCCTGTTCGTCAGGCACTCGACGAAATAGGATCCGGCCAGGGGATCGACGACGTCCGCGGCCCCGGTTTCGTAGGCAACGATGTGCTGAGTGTTCAGCGACAGGCGCGCCGCCAGAGCAGAGGGCTCGGCGTAGGCGTTGTCGAGCGTCGCGTTGTCAAGTGCGGTGCAACCCGCGATGGCACCGGCCAGCGTCTGGATGGCGCAGCGGGCGATGTTGTTCAGCGGCTGCTGGTACGTCATCGTGCGACCGGACGTATGTACGGCGATGAGCAACTGGCACGACTTGTCCTTCTTCGCCTTGAAATGCTCCCTTGCCATGCGCGCCCACATTCTTCGGGTCGCTCGTACCTTGGCGATTTCCTCGAAGAACCTGGAGCCGACGCTTACCAGTTCGTAGGGAAGCAGCGCAACATCATCGAAATCCAGGCCGCGTTCGTCCACGAGCAGACCACAGAGCTCCTTCAGCATCGAGAGCTCGATAGCGATTGCCTGCGCGTTGTTGCCGCCCGATTCCTGGAAGTGCTGGCTGATGATGCAGGCGCGCATTCGGATACCGTTCCGAATCACGTACTCGGAAGCGTCGAGGAACAGCTTCAGATTGAGGTCGAAAGGCTGGACGTCCGTCTGCCCGAAGTAGTTCTCGAACGGCGATTCGATGACGCTGCCGTGCACTTCCCTCGGGTCGATGCCGCGCTTCTCGGCGAGCGCAACGACGTAAGCCAGGCGAAGCGCCGACGGGGCAGACGACCCGAGCAGCGTGATCGATTGACCGGTCAGCGGGACGCCGTCCATCAACTCCTCGAACTCAAGCAAGGAGCAGCCGGGCCACCCGAGCACGCCCGCTTCGCGTCGGCCCAGCGGATGATCGGGGTCAATGCAGGAGGAGAAGACCCGGTCGCTGATGACGCACATGCCTCCTCGCTGGCCCATCTCGCGATACTTGTGCAGCACCTTGTTGGCTTCCTTCGAGGTGCCCAGCCCCGCAGTCATCCGTTGGGTCCACATGCGGCTTCGGTAGCCCTGCTCGTGATAACCCCGCGTGTACGGAAACGATCCTGGATCGCCAAGGTTCGTCTCGTAACTCCACTCCGGAACGTCTTCCGGCGTGTAGTAGCTCTTGATCGAATACCCGTAATCGGTTTCTCGTTTCATCGGTCTTCTCCGCTTCCGGTCTGCTCGCGGTTGCCTCCCCCGCAGGGGGCGGCGGCTGAATAGACACAGGTGATGTGCAGCGAAGTGTATATTCGGCCGACCGGTCGGTCAATACATACGCCTGCCTCGACCATCGCGAGGTATGACTTACACGATATTGACCGTCCGGTCGGACTTGGATATCGTCGCCTCTCGCACCATCCGGCGGCAAGGACACAATTTCAGGGGAGCAACGTGGGAGCAATGACATTCGAGCATCCCGAGATCGAGGGATTGGACCGGGAGGGCATCCTCGCGATCCAGCGGGAAAGACTCTCGGTGTTCGGACAGCGCCTGCAGGCGTCGCCGGAATGGGTTCGGCACTTTCGGCGATTCGGCATGTCGCCGCGCGATCTTTGCGACTTCGATGCCCTGTCGTCGATGCCGACGATGGAAAAGAGCGACCTGCGTGCTCTCTATCCGTTTCCGATGCTGACGACCGACATTGCGAACGTTCGTCGCTTCGTCGCCACCTCCGGCACGACCGGCCTCCCGGTGCTCTTCGGTCTGACGGATCGCGACCTGAACGAACTTCTGCCGAGGCAGATGACACGCATTCTTCGATGCTCGGGGATCCGGCCGGACGATCGCGTGTATCAGGGCTACGGCTACGGCCTCTGGATAGGCGGACTGGCCATGGATATCGGGCTTTCCGCCTACGGTGCGGTGAATTTCCCCATCGGACCGGGGCGCGGCGAACTGGTCGTGAAGTGGCTCACCGACCACCGGTACACTGCTTGCAGCCTGTCGCCGCTATGGTTGATGACGCTGGTGAACCTCGCCAAGAGCATGAACGTCGATCCGCGTCGCGACTGGAAGATGCGTGTGGGCGTCTTCGGCGGTCAGTCGATCTCGGCCGCGTTTCGCAATCAGCTGGAAGCGGAGATGCCCCCCGGCTTCATGGCGCAGAATATCTACGGCACGACCGAGGCAGGCGGGCCGGTGATCGGTATTTCGTGCCCTCATTCGCACGAAGTCGACGAGATGCACTTGATCAACGAAGACACCATCATCACGGAAATCGTCGATCCGGTCACCATGAAGCCGGTCGCGCCCGGTGAGGTCGGAGAGGTCGTGATTACGACGCTGGAGCGCGAGGCGAGCCCGGTAGTTCGCTGGAGAACCCGCGATCTCGTGCGCCTGTCCGACAAACCGTACGACTGTCCCTGCGGCCGTGCAGGCCTGCCGAAGGTCGGGCGAATCATCGGGCGCAGCGACGACATGCTCAAGATCCGCGGGGTAATCGTGTTTCCGACCCAGATCGAGGACCTGATCGCCGAGACCGAAGGCGTCGTGAAGGAGGCCTGGCACATCTACATCGACGGCGAGCAGCAATTGCTCGAAGAGATCACCGTGGCTGTCGAGCGGGAGCCTTCATGCGTTCTGCCGGACGCCGACATCGAGGGCGCGATCGCGCACAAGATCCATTCCCGGCTGGGCATTCGCGTCCGAGTGGAGTGCAACCCCGTGGGTTCGATGCCGCGTTACGAAGCCAAGGCGATTCGGGTCCATCGCCGCGGCAGTTGAACGTAAGGCGTAGGGCAACAGGTCATGGCGCGAAGCCGGTCCAACGAACACGATGCGGTCAAGCAAACCATCCTCGAGACGGCGGCAAAGCTGTTCGCCGTGAAGGGATTCGCCAGTGCCTCGATGAACGAGATCGCGGATGGCGCCGGTATCTCGAAGGCCGGCGTTTATCACTATTTCGAATCCAAGACCGAGATTCTCCGCGTCATGCTTACGGAGCACCTGAACGCGGTCTCGGAACTTGCCGACGAGGCATTCGGCAGCTCGGAGGCCCCTCGGGACAAGTTCGTGACGTTCACCCGGCTGCTGATCGAGAGCTACACCCGATCCACGTCCAGGCACCAGCATGCGGTTCTGGTGCGCGACATCGACTTCCTGCCGCCGAAAGACCGCGAGTTCATCGTTTCGGCCGAGCGGCGGATAATCCGCTCCGTCGAACGTCTGCTGAAAAGCATTCATCCCGAACTGATCGAGCGCTCGTATCTCACCCGGCCCCTGGCCATGCTTTTCTTCGGGATGATCAACTGGACCGACAACTGGTACTCGGAGAAAGGCCGGCTGTCCCCGGAGGACCTCGCAACGCTGGCCGCCGAGCTATTCCTCGGGGGCGTCGAGCACGCCATCGTGTCGGCGACTCAAGCGGTCGGCTAGCAGAAGCTGGAAACCTGTCCGCAGCGCCGCAAGAACTGTCGCAAGTTCTTGAGTTATTGGGGTGGGCGATGGGATTCGAACCCACGACAACCGGAATCACAATCCGGGACTCTACCCCTGAGCTACGCCCACCATCGGGATGGCCTGCCCGACAGGATTCGAACCTGTGACCCTCAGCTTAGAAGGCTGATGCTCTATCCGACTGAGCTACGGGCAGAATCGTGTCGGGCTATCCGGGAATCGCGCGTCCGATGCCCTGTGAGGCCGGCGCATCGGGAAACGCGATGGTCGGGGCGAGAGGATTCGAACCTCCGACATCTTGCTCCCAAAGCAAGCACTCTACCAGGCTGAGCTACGCCCCGGAGGACGCGAATTGTAGCATCAGGCGCGCCGCGCCATCGTTGCACCGCCCGGCGCTACGCCACCGACCGTACGGCTTCGGCCAGCCGTTGCGCCGTTCGCTGCGCCAGCGTGGCCTCGCGCGCTTCCACCATCACGCGCAGCAGCGGCTCGGTGCCCGACGGACGGATCAGTACGCGTCCGGCCTCGCCCAGCGCACGTTCGGCTTCCTCGCTGGCCTGTTGCAGCGAGCGATCGCTGCGCCAGTCGAAGCCGCGGCGGATCGGCACGTTGATCAGCGTCTGCGGAAACAGCTCGAGCCCGGAGCAGGCCTGCGCGAGCGTCGCGCCTGCGTGGCGCATGGCCGCGAGCACCTGCAGCGCGCTGATCGTTCCGTCGCCGGTGGAATGGCAGTCCAGACACAGGATGTGGCCGGAGTTCTCGCCGCCGTATCGCCAGCCTTTCGCGCGCAGCATCTCGAGCACATAACGATCGCCGACGCGAGCCCGCGCGAAGCCGATGCCCATCCGCCCGAGCGCCTGCTCGAGGCCCAGATTCGTCATCAGCGTGCCGACCACGCCCTCGATGCGCTCGCGTTGCGCCCGGTCGCGCACGATCGCGTACAGCAGTGCGTCGCCGTCGTAGAGCCGGCCGCTGTCGTCGACCATCATCACGCGATCGGCATCGCCGTCGATCGCGATGCCGAGGTCGGCGCGCTGCGCGACGACCTCGCGTTGCAGCGCCGCGGTGTCGGTGGCGCCGCAGCGGTCGTTGATGTTGGTGCCGGTCGGAGCGACGCCGAGCGGGATCACGTCGGCGCCGAGTTCGTGGAAGACGTTCGGCGCGGTGTGATATCCGGCGCCGTTCGCGCAGTCGACGACGATGCGCATGCCCCGCAGGTCGAGCGCGCCCGGGAAGCTGCTCTTGCAGAACTCGATGTACCGGCCGGCCGCGTCCTCGATGCGGCGGGCGCGGCCGAGTTCGGCCGAAGGCACGCATTCGAGCGGCGCATCGAGCTGCGCCTCGATCGCCGCCTCGACCTCGTCGGGCAGCTTGTTGCCGTCGGCC
>CALCZN010000273.1:0-13493 GCA_937903095.1 uncultured Burkholderiales bacterium | reverse complement strand
GAGCGTCCCCATGCGGTAGATGCCCGCGTTCAGTACGCCGGTGTCGGGGTCCCTGGTGATCGACACGCTGAGCGTGCCGGGGAATTTCCCGCCGTCGTACTGGTGCCACTTCGTGTTGCAGATGCGATCGAGGTCGATGTCGGCCCCTTCCAGCACGACTTCCTGGCACGGAGCCTTGGTGACGATGCGCGGCTTCACCGGCTTGTCGGTACGGCGACACCACTCGTCGTTGAAGGTCGACCAGTGCTCCATTCCCAGCGCCGCGAGGAAGCGGCGGTCGGTGCCGAGCAGGTTGGCGACCATCGGGTAGTCGCAGCCCTTGATCCGGTCGAACTGCATCGCCGGCCCATGCTCCTGCAGACCGATCCGCGTGATCCCGTTGATCTCCCAGTCGGGATCGACTTCCTCCTTGATCCGGTACAGATCGTTCTTCTTGTCCAGGTACTCCAGGAACTCCCTCATGTCGTACCAGTTCGATTTGCCCATTTCCCTTCACGCTCCTGCGTTGGATGCCACCGTCGTGGCGCTTCGAGATCCTTCGGTACGAAGACCGATCGACGAGGATGCGGTTCCCGCCGGCGGGCGGGCACGCGCATGACCTGACTCTCAGAACGAGTGCCGGATTCCGACGAGCAATCCCGCCTGCGAATTGCCGGCCGCGGGATTCCCGCCCGGCTGTCCGGCGCTGACCGCGATCGCGAGGTTGCCGTCATTCGAGATGTGTCCGAACGTCGCGTACGTGGTCGTGCGCTTCGACAGCGCGTACTGCGCGCGCACCGTTCCCAGCGTGGCCTGGTTCGGGCTGTCCTTGAAGTCCAGGCGCAGCAATTCGGCATCGAGCAGCAGGCTCGGGCTCCATCGGTACGCCACGCCGAGGTTCAGCAGATCGCTTCTGGGCACCGGGCTGCCCTCGTTGTCGCGACGGATGACGCCCGCGCCCAGCTTCCAGTCGCCGAGTTGCAGGAAGCCGTTGACGACGAGCCGCGTGTCGCTCAGGTCGCTGCTGGTGAGGCCGGCGAACGCCCCGGGGCCACCGCGCAAGGCGTCGTAGGCCAACGCCGCGCCCCACGTCGGCGCGTTGTACTTCACCATCGCCGACCACTCGCGGCACTGCCTGGTGTCGGCCGCGTTCTCTCCCGCGCAGTTCGTACCCCCCGGGCTGGGCCCCGCGTTCACGGCATCGCGCCCGAAGCTGTAGGTAGCGCCCACGGTGAAGCCGCCGAAGCGCCCCAGGTAACCGACCGAGTTGTCGACCCTCGCGTTCGGAATGTAGGGGTCCAGCGAACCCGATCCGTAGATGTTCGTGCCGGTGATGTTGGCGTCGCGAAGCGCGTACGACAGCATCGTGTACTGCCGCCCGACGAACAGCGTGCCCCAGTTCCCCGAAAGACCCACGTGCGCCTCGCGGCCGAAGAGCCGTCCGCCCTGGCTGAGGTTGCCGGTGTCGGGCAGGAAACCCGACTCGACGACGAACTGCGCCTTCAATCCGCCGCCGAGATCCTCGACGCCGCGCACGCCCCACTTCGAAGGCTGCGTACCGGTGATCCCCGGGACGCGCAGTGTGCTGTCGCTTTTCGGCCCGATGTGATTCAGGTACTCCAGGCCCGTGTCGATCGTGCCGTACATCGTGATCGACTGCGCCTGCACGCCCGTAACCGCCGCGACTCCCGCGATTGCACAACCCCAACGAATTCCTTTCATTCATCCCCCCTCGTTTTGACGTTCTGGACACTTCGATTTCGCGCCGGGTGCCGCTGAGCGCGCCGCACTACGCCTGCAATCCAGTGAAGCCGGCCGTCGAAAAGAGGTTCTCGGCGACAACCGTCCAAAAACGTATACTGTTCTTGTTTGGAAATCGTGGGGGATTTCGGGATGTCTGTCAATAGAAGAACGACAATCGTATTTCAGCAGGGATCGGGCCCGGGCGGATTGCTATCATCCCGACTCGACGATTGCATTTCCGTCGGCCTCGACGCATTCACGAGAAGTTCCCCATTCCATGGCACAGGTAAAGAAAAAGGCGGTCCGCGACGCGATCCTCGCGGCGGCAAAACGGCTCTTCACGGAGCGCGGCTACTCGGGCACGACGCTGGCCGACATCGCCGGCGAGTCGGGCGTCACGACATCGAACATCTACAACTACTTTCCGTCGAAGCTGCGCGTTCTCTATGCGCTGTACGAGCCATGGCTCGACCAGCGCCTGGACAAGCTCGCGGCGGAGGCTGCAAAGATCGACGACTCGCGCAAGCGGCTGCGCAAGATCCTCACCAGCGTGCTGCGCGACATCCCGAGCGCGAACAACTGCTTCGCCAACAACGTGCTGCAGGCGCTGTCCACGCTCGCCATCGACGAGCCGTACTCGCGCGACCTGCTGATGCGCTCGGAAGAAAAGGTCGCGCAGATGATCCGCGATGCGATTCCCGAAGCCCGCCGCAATGCGATCGACGAGAAACTTCTGGCGCACCTGCTGTTCATGGCCTTCGACGGCTTCGCGGTGAACTACCGGATCGTCGGGCCGTCGAAGCAGCGCGCGGAGGCGATCGTCGACATGCTCTCGGAACTCATCCTCGGCAATGTCGACACTGCCCCGCGCACCGGAAGGCGCGCGCGCGCGGCGAACGACACGACGAAGCGCGTAGCCGCTCTCTGAGCCTGACTACCGCCGCGCGCGGGCCGCGGGCCGCGCACGCGGCGCGGCCTGTCGCATGCGGGGAGCCGGCACTATCGAGGTCGCGCTCCTGCCGGTTCTTCGACGGGAGACGCGTCGATGCCCGCCGTTGAGATCCCCTACGGGGCGTACTGGAGCACGCCGTTCTGCCGTTGGCAGGGCAGCTTCGCCTCGCTGCACAGCATCGAATTCGCTGTCGAGGTCACGCGACGCGAGATCGCGAAACGGGCAATCGACGTCGACCTCCTCGAGCACGCGGTCCTGGGCTTCTCGGTTCCGCAGAAGCATTCGTTCTACGGACTGCCCTGGCTCGCCGGCGCGGCCGGCCTCGGCCACCTGGCCGGCCCGACGCTGATGCAGGCGTGCGCCACCGGGGTCCGCTGCCTGCTGTCCGCATCGCAGGAGATCCAGATGCAGATGGCAGGCGCGGCGCTCGTCGTGACCTGCGATCGCACCTCGAACGGACCGCACCTGTACTACCCCGGTCCTCTGGCGCCCGGAGGCACCGGCACCTCCGAGGACTGGGTCCTGGGCAATTTCGGCTGCGATCCGCTCGGCGGGCATTCGATGCTCGTTACCGCGGAGAACGTCGCGCGCAAGCATGGCATCTCGACCCGCGAACAGCACGAAGTGGTGCTGCTTCGTGAAGCGCAATATCGCGAAGCACTGCGCAACGATTCGGAGTTCCTGAAGCGGTTCATGACACTGCCCTTCGAAATCGGCGCAGCGCAATCCAGGCGGACTGCATCGCCTCTCGAAGGCGACGAAGGCGTCAACCGGTCCACGGTGGACGGCCTGAATCGCCTTCGGCCCATCCTGCCGGACGGAACCGTCACTTTCGGCGGGCAAACGCACCCGGCGGACGGGAACGCGGGCCTCGTCGTCGCCGATTCGTCACGCGCAAGAGCGCTGTCGCGCGATCCGTCGATCGTCGTGCGGCTGTGCGGATTCGGCCAGGCGCGCGTTCCGCTCGCCTGGATGCCGGAGGCACCGCTGCCGGCCGCGCGCAAGGCGTTGTCCAATGCCGGCCTCTCGATCGACCGGATCGACGCAATCAAGACGCACAACCCGTTCGCACTCAACGATGTCGTGTTCGCTCGCGAAACCGGACGACCCATCGAGAAGATGAACAACTTCGGGTGCTCGCTCGTCTGGGGGCATCCGCAGGCTCCGATGGGCACGCGGGCCGTGATCGAGTTGATCGAGGAACTCGTGATCCGCGGAGGCGGATACGGCCTTTTCGCCGGTTGTGCGGCCGGCGACTCCGCGATGGCGGTCGTGGTCCATGTCGACGATCGCCGCGGAGTCGGGCGAACGACTTGCGGCTGAGTCTCTGCACCTTCGCAGCCACAGGTCGCTCGGCCCGCCGTCCCCGCGACACTTCCGGGGACGGCCTCGTTCGCCGGGATCTCCTCAGCTGCGCTGCGCGCGCTGCGCCAGCCGCTCCTGCACCTTCGCCTGCTGCTCGGGCGTGAGCACCTTGTAGATCTCGTTCATGCTGCGCGCGCGCAGTTGCGCCATCTCGCTGATCGCCTGTGCGTTGCGATCGGCGAGCGCCTTCACTTTCGCCTCGTCGTAGCCGGGCGACAGCGCGAGCCTGGCGAACTCGCCGCGCGTATCGCGCAGCACCTTCGCCTGTTCGCGCATCTTCGGCTCGGCGGCGTGGCGGATCTCGAAGATCCGGTCGCGCTGCTGTTCGCTCAGATCGAGACCGCGCAGGAAGGCGTCGCCGTGGCGGCCGTGGCCGCGCGCGCCGAACATCGGTCCGCCGCGGTGCCCTTCGGCGCCGTGCTGCCAGTGCGCGGGCTGTTTCATCATCCGCGCCGGGGGCTGTTGCGTGCCGTCGGGCGAGCCCTGCGCCGAGACGAGGAAGGGAACGGCGAGCGCCAGGCTGCCGGCGACGGTGAGCGCTGCGATGCGCGAGGATTTCATGCTTCGACTCCTGTTTCGAGGAAGGTCCGACGCGGGTTGCGCCGGCACGAGTCGCAGCTTGCCGGCGCGCCGCGTTAACCGCGGCGCGCAACGTGTAAGGGTTCGTAAAGAAGCGTGTCGATTGCGCGCGGCGCGGCCAGGCGGGCGCCGCGGGCCGATATGATCGCCTCATGTCCTCCCGGCCTTCCGAACGCGACTCCGCGCCGCGCGTGCTGCTGGTCGACGACGACGTCGAACTGACCGAGCTGCTCGTCGAGTACCTGCGCCGCGACGGCTTCGACGCCGAAACCGTGGGCGACGGATCGAGCGGTGTCGCGCGCGCGCTCGACGGAGACTTCGACATCGTCGTGCTCGACGTGATGATGCCCGGCATCGACGGCGTAGAGGCGCTGCGCCGCATCCGCGCCGCGAGCCGCGTTCCGGTGCTGATGCTCACCGCGCGCGGCGACGACGTCGACCGCATCGTGGGGCTGGAACTGGGTGCCGACGACTACGTGCCGAAGCCGTGCACGCCGCGCGAGCTGGCCGCGCGGCTGCGCGCGATCCTGCGCCGCATCGGCGAGGCGCGACAGGCGCAGGGCGCCGAGTCGTCGATCGTCGTGGGCCCGCTCGCGATCTGGCCGGGACAGCGCCGCGCCACCTGGCATGGTGCGCCGCTCGCGCTGACCAGCACCGAGTTCAACGTGCTCGCGTCGCTCGCGTGCCAGGCCGGACGCGTCGTCGACAAGGGCGAGCTGTCGCAGGACGCGCTCGGGCGCCCGCTCGCGCGCTTCGACCGCAGCCTCGACGTGCACGTCAGCAGTCTTCGCCACAAGCTGGGCACGCGCGACGACGGTTCGTCGTGGATCGAGACCGTCCGCGGCCGCGGCTACCAGTTCCTGCTCCCCTGAGCGCACTCCCCTGAGCGTGCTGCCCCGAGAGTGCTGCCCCGAACGCGCTGCACGGATTCGACGCCGAAAACCATGGGACGCCTGTTCTGGAAATTCTTTCTCGCGTTCTGGCTCGCGCTGATCGTCGCGATCGTGCTCGTCGCGGCGCTCGTCTCGCTGCACGAGCAGCGCACGCGCGAGGAAGCGGCATCGCTCGCCGCGGGCCCGCGCGCCGAACTCGCGCTGCGCTCGGCCGCGGCAACGCTGCGACACGGCGGAGTCGACGCGCTGCGCGACTGGCTGCGCGACGACGAGGCGCAGCGCGGCCCGCCCGGTGCCTCCGGCGTCTATGCGGTGGACCGCGACGGCGTCGACGTACTCGGCCGTCCGGTGCCTGCCGACGCGATCGAGAATGCGCGCGAGCAGTTGCGCGACGGCACTCGACGCGCGCGGCGCGCCGTGCGCGAGGACGAGGCGAGCGGGCTGCTGCTCTTCGTACCCATCGCAGAAGCGCCGCGCCGAGCATCGGCGCGCGGCGTGCCGCGGCGACCGAGGCCGCCGCCGCTCGCGGCGCTGGCCGGCGCCGGGCTGCTCGCGAGCCTGGCCTTCAGCGCGCTGCTCGCGTGGTACCTGACGCAGCCGATCCGCCACCTGCGCAGCGGCTTCGAGTCGCTGGCCGGCGGCGCGCTCGACACGCGCGTCGCGCAACGCATCGGGCGGCGCAACGACGAACTGGCCGACCTCGGCCGCGACTTCGACCGGATGGCCGCGCAGCTGCAGCAGCTGGTCTCGGCACAGCGCAGCCTGCTGCACGATGTCTCGCACGAGCTGCGCTCGCCGCTGGCGAGGCTGCAGGCGGCGATCGGCATCGCGCGACAGGATCCGGCGCGCCGCGACGCGATGCTCGATCGCATCGAGCGCGAAACGATGCGCGTCGACGGCCTGGTCGGCGAGCTGCTCACGCTCGCGCGGCTGGATTCGGGCGCGGCGGACGCGCCGGCCGAGACGGTCGACCTCGCCGAGCTGGTCGAATCGATCGTCGACGATGCGCGCTTCGAAGCACGCGCCGCCGGCCGCGAGTTGCACTACGAAGAGCATCTCGGGCGACGCCACGCGAAGGTGCGCGCCGACCTGCTGCATCGCGCCTTCGAGAACGTGATCCGCAACGCGCTGAAGTTCGCGCCGCCCGGCAGCCGCATCGAAGTACGCGCGCGATCCGGCGAAGGCGAGCCGTTCCGGCTGAGCGTCAGCGACAGCGGGCCGGGCGTCGCCGAAGACGAACGCGAGACGATCTTCGAGCCCTTCCATCGCGGCCGCGCCGGCGGCGCGGAGGGGGGCTACGGGCTGGGCCTGGCGATCGCGCGGCGCGCGATCGAACTGCACGGCGGAAGCATCACGGCCGCGCCGCGCGAAGGCGGCGGCCTCGTCGTCACGATCGAGCTGCCGTGACGAAGACGCCCGACCGGCGATCGTTCCGGCGCAGGCGCAGCAGCAGCCACGCGACGATCGAGACGTTCACGGCATTCCACGCGATGCCGTGCACGAAGGCGGCCTCGTAGGATCCGGTCAGGTCGAACAGCACGCCCGACAGCCATCCGCCCAGCGCCATGCCGAACAGCGTCGCGGTGATCACGAGGCCGACGCGCATTCCCGCGCCGGAGGCCGGGAAG
Organism: uncultured Burkholderiales bacterium; assembly: GCA_937903095.1. Classification (GTDB taxonomy): domain Bacteria; phylum Pseudomonadota; class Gammaproteobacteria; order Burkholderiales; family Burkholderiaceae_E; genus Zeimonas. The sequence continues at coordinate 6,354 of CALCZN010000273.1, read as the reverse complement.
AACTCGCGGACGATGATCGCGTACGAAGGAACGATGCCGCCCTGGAACAGGCCGAACAGCGCCGAGATGACGTAGAGCGAGGCGAGCGAGTCGAACGGAAGGAACAGCAGCAGCGCGACGCCCTGCAGCAGCGAGCCGAGCAGCAACGTGCGCAACCCGCCGATGCGGTCGCAGATCAGGCCGAAGCCGATGCGGCTGATCACGCCGAAGCCGAGCATCAGCGAGAGCATCTGCGCGCCGCGCGCCGGGCCGTAGCCGAGGTCGCCGCAGTAGGCGACGATGTGTACCTGCGGCATCGACATCGCCACGCAGCAGGCCACGCCGGCCAGGCACAGCAGCGCGAGCAGTGCGCGCGAGGAGATGCCCAGGCGGGCGAGCGGCGTGGCGTCGGGCGCGCCGACGGCAACGCGGGATGCGGCAACGCGGGACGCGGCGACGCCGGATGCGGCGACGCTGGATGCGGCGACGCGAGGCGCGGCTACGGGCGGCGCGCCCGCGGCCGACGCGAGCGGCGCAGCCGCCGGCGGCGAAGCCGAATCCGCCGGCGCCGCCCGGCGCCGCAGCAGCTGAGCGAGCGGCACCATCGTGAACAGGCAGAACAATCCGATCCCGACGAAGGTCTGTCGCCAGCCGACCGTGTCGACGAAATGCTGGACGATCGGCGGCCAGGCCGTGCCGGCCAGGTAGTTGCCGCTCGCGCAGATCGCCACTGCAATGCCGCGGCGCCGATCGAACCAGAACGAGGTGTCGGTGACCAGCGGGCTGAAGGTGGCGGAGCTGCCGAGCATCCCGACCAGCAGCCCCTGCGCCAAGCCGAAGGTCCAGATGCTGCCGGAGGCTGCGGCGAGCACGAAGCCCGCGGCGATCGACACGCCGCCGATCGTCACCGGCACGACGATGCCGAAGCGATCGGTGAGGCGCCCCATCAGGATTCCGCCGATGCCGAAGCCGATCATCGTCATCGTGTAGGGAATCGATGCGGCGCCGCGGGCCACCTCGAACTCGGCCTGCACCGCCGGCAGCACGACGACGACGACGTACATCCCGCAGCCGCCGATCGTCGCCAGCACCAGGCTGACGAACAGGCGGAACCAGGCGTAGGGCGAGTCGACGTCGTGCGAAACGTGCATCGAAGGGTTCACCAGAGCGCGCGCAGCTTCGCGGCGACGTCGACGAAGGGCGCGTCGTGCGTCGTATCCACGCACGACTCGGCCGTGAGCCGCGAGGGAGCCGGAGCGATGCGATCGAAACGATCGAGCAGCGAATCGGTGAGAAAGCGGCTGCGCGCGCCGTGCACGTAGGCGTCGCCGAAGCGCGGCTGCTGCGTGGTGAAATGACGCTGCGGCTCGAGCAGGTAGAGGAAGTCGCGCGCACGCGTCATCGCGACGTACAGCAGCCGCCGCTCCTCGTCGATCGACGCGGCGCGGCCGGTCGCGTATTCGTTCGGGAAGTTGCCGTCGGTCACGTTGAGCACGAACACCGAGTCCCACTCCTGCCCTTTGGCGGAGTGCACGGTGGACAGGATCAGGTAGTCGTCGTCGAGCAGCGGCGGGCCCGCCCAGTCGCCGCTCGCCTGCGGAGGATCGAGCGCCAGCTCGGTGAGAAAGCGTTCGCGCGTGCCGAAGCGGGCGGCGATCGACTGCAGCATGTCGAGGTCGGCGCCGCGCACGAGCCAGTCGTCGTGGCGGCGTTCGAGCAGCGGCCGGTACCAGCGGAGTACCGGCTCGATCTGCCCGGGCCACGGCGCCGACGGGTCGGCGAGGCGGCCCATCAGCCCGACGAAGGCCGGCCATCCGTCTCGCGAGGCCGCCGGCGGCACGAAGGACGCGAGCGCCTCGGGCAGCGACCTTCGCGCATCGAGCGCGAGATCGATGCAGCGCTGCGCGTTCGCCGGCCCGAAGCCGCTCATCAGCTGCAGCACGCGGAACGCCGCGATCGCGTTGCGCCGGTTCTCGGCCCAGCGCAGCACGGCGAGCAGATCCTTCACGTGCGCAGCCTCGAGGAACTTCAGCCCGCCGTGCTTGACGAAGGGGATGTCGCGCCGCACCAGCTCGACCTCGAGCGTGGCGCTGTGATGCGCGCTGCGAAACAGCACCGCCTGGCGCTTCAGCGCGATGCCTTCCTCGCGATGCCGAAGAATCGCGTCGATGACCCAGTCGGCCTGCGCGCGTTCGTCGGGCACCGTGACGAGCTGCGGGCGCGCGCCCTCGCCGCGCTGCGCGACGAGCGTCTTCGCATGACGACGCGTCGCCTGCGCGATCAGCGTGTTCGCTGCGTCGAGCAGCGGCTGCACCGACCGGTAGTTGCGCTCGAGCACGATGCGCGCGGCCGGCGGGTCGAACTTCGCGGGAAAGTCGAGGATGTTTCCGACCTCGGCGGCGCGGAACGCGTAGATCGACTGCGCGTCGTCGCCGACCACCGACAGCCCTGCGCCGTCGGGCTTCATCGCGAGCAGGATCTGCGCCTGCAACGCGTTGGTGTCCTGGTATTCGTCGACCAGCACGTGATCGAAGCGCGCGCCGACCTCGGCGGCGAAGCGTGCGTCGCTCATCGCCGCATGCCACCACAGCAGCAGGTCGTCGTAGTCGAGGACGCCGTTGGCCAGCTTGCGCTCGCCATAGCCGCGGAAGAGCCGCACGAGCCCGTCGCGCCAGTCGATGCACCAAGGGAAACTTTCCTGCAGCACGTCCTCGAGCGCGCGGCCGCTGTTGACCTTGTGCGAGTGGATCGCCAGGCAGGTCTCCTTGCGCGGGAAGCGGCGCGATTGCGAAGAGAATCCCAGCTCGTGGCGGACGACGTCGAGCAGATCGGCGGAGTCGCCGCGATCGAGGATGCCGAAAGACGGATCGAGGCCGAGCCGCTTCGCGTAGTCGCGCAACAGGCGCGCGCCGATCGAGTGGAAGGTGCCGGACCAGGGCAGATGCAGGGCGGGCGGCGCGCCGCCGACGGCCCCGACGGCCCGCCGCGGGACATCCTGCGCGAGCAGCCGCTCGGCGCGACGCGTCATCTCGCCGGCCGCCCGGCGGCTGAAGGTGAGCAGCAGCACGCGCATCGGGTCGACGCCGTTGCGCACGAGATGCGCGACGCGATGCGCGAGCGTCGCGGTCTTGCCCGTGCCGGCGCCGGCAATGATCAGCAGCGGACTGGCGCGGAAGCGCCCCTGCGCATCGGGCGCGCCGAAGGATGCCGCGGCGCGCTGCTCGGGATTCAGCGAATCGGGGATCGACGTAACGGGACGAGACAGGGGACGGGACAGCGACGCGGCCGGCATCCCGGAAGTGTAGAGGAGCGCGGGGTGCGTTCGGGGGCGGCGCACGATCGTGGGAGAATTCTTCGATGATTTCCGCGCTTCGGAACTTCCTCGAGCGCCACCTCGGCGAAGGGGACGATCCCGTCCAGGAGGAACGTCGCATCGAACTCGCCACCGCGGCGCTCTTCGCCGAAACGATGCGCATCGACGGCGAAACCACGGCGGCAGAGCGCGCGGCAGCACGCGACGCCATCGTAGACCGGCTCGGCCTGTCACCGACCGAGGCGAACGAGCTGCTCGATGCGGCGCGCGAGGAAGTGCGCACGGCCAACGACTACTTCCAGTTCACGTCGGTGCTGAATCGACACTTGACGCAGGAACAGAAGGTCGCGGTCGTCGAGCGCATGTGGCGCGTCGCGTATGCCGATTCGCGCCTCGACGCCAATGAACTGCACCTGATGCGCCGCATCGCCGACCTGCTGCACGTGCCACATCACGACTCGATCGCGGCGAAGATGAGGGCGAAGGAGCGGGAAGAGGGAAGGGAGAAGGGGGAAGGGAAAAAGCCTCGGCTGCAGTAGGCGGGCCTCGGCCGGCTGCTGCACCGTGCCATTCAGGCGATCGGCGAAGCGGCGAAGCGGTATGGGCCGGGGTCCCCCCTTCAGGACAGCGCTGCAGGAAACGCGCGAAATACGCGCATTCCGCGGCACAGATTCGGTATTGCGCTCGAGTCTGTTCGTCTTTCGCGCAATTCCGGTCGCGTCAACGCCCGGCTTCGCCGGATTGCGCGAATTCCGCGCGTTTTCGATGATGGTGCGCCAGATGCTCCCCCACGAACGTCTGCACGAACCAGTACCCGTGCCCGTAGCCTTCGTGCAGATGCAGATCGACCGGCGTCCCCGAACGCTGCGCGGCCTCGACGAACCGCCACGTGTACATCCGATAGTGGGCCGACCAGGGCGCGCGCGTCGCGTCGACGTAGAAACCTGCGGCCAGGCCGAAGTCCCAAAGGCGTGCTCGTAGAAGCCCTGCACGCCGCCGAAGCAGCGGTGCTCGGCGATCAGCGAAAGCCGTCGCGCGTCATCGCTTCCGTCGCCCGCCGCGTCAGTAGACGACCACGCTGCGGATCGACTCGCCGCTGTGCATCAGTTCGAAGGCGCGGTTGATGTCGGCCAGCGGCATCGTGTGCGTGATCAGCGAGTCGATGTCGATCCTGCCGTCCATGTACCAGTCGACGATCTTCGGCACGTCGGTGCGCCCGCGCGCGCCGCCGAAGGCGGTGCCTTTCCACTGGCGGCCGGTGACGAGCTGGAACGGCCGCGTCGAAATCTCCTGCCCGGCGCCGGCGACGCCGACGATCACCGAGACGCCCCAGCCGCGATGGCAGCACTCCAGCGCCTGGCGCATCAGCTGCACGTTGCCGACGCACTCGAAGCTGTAGTCGGCGCCGCCGTCCGTCAGCTCGACGAGGTGCGCAACGAGATCGCCCTCCACCTCCCTCGGGTTCACGAAATGCGTGAGCCCGAAGCGGCGCGCGAGCGGCTCGCGCGCCAGGTTGAGATCCACTCCGATGATGCGGTCGGCGCCGACCATGCGCGCGCCCTGCACGACGTTCAGCCCGATGCCGCCCAGGCCGAAGACGACCACGTTTGCGCCCGGCTCGACCTTCGCCGTGTTGATCACCGCGCCCAGGCCGGTGGTGACGCCGCAGCCGATGTAGCAGACCTTGTCGAAGGGCGCGTCCTCGCGGATCTTCGCCACCGCGATCTCGGGCAGCACCGTGTAGTTCGAGAAGGTGGAGCAGCCCATGTAGTGATGCAGCGGCTTGCCGCCGATCGAGAAGCGGCTGGTGCCGTCGGGCATCACGCCGCGGCCCTGCGTGGCGCGGATCGCCGTGCACAGGTTCGTCTTGCGCGACAGGCACGACTTGCACTGGCGGCACTCGGGCGTGTAGAGCGGGATCACGTGGTCGCCCTTGCGCACCGACGTGACGCCCGGCCCGACGTCGACCACGATGCCGGCGCCCTCGTGACCGAGGATCGCCGGAAAGAGGCCTTCCGGGTCCGCGCCGGAACGCGTGTATTCGTCGGTGTGGCACACGCCGGTGGCCTTCACCTCGACGAGCACCTCGAAGGCGCGCGGACCGTCGAGCTGCACGGTCTCCACGGAAAGGGGCTTGCCCGCCTCCCAGGCGATCGCGGCGCGAACGTCCATCCTCAGCTCTGCGCGAGCGCGTCGGCGAGATCCGCGACGTCGGGCTTCGGCATGTCCGCGTACACCGGGTTCGACAGGTAGCGCTCGCCGAAGTCGGGGATGATCGAGACGATCGTCTTGCCGCGGTTCTCGGCGCGGCCGGCGACCTGCAGCGCCGCCCAGGTGATCGAACCGCCCGAGATTCCGCCGAAGATGCCCTCCTCGCGCGCGAGCACGCGTGCGGTGTCGATCGCGTCGTCGTTGGTCACGCGCACGACCTCGTCGTAGATCTTCGTGTCGAGGACGGTGGGCACGAAGCCCGCGCCCAGGCCCTGCTGCTTGTGCGGACCGGGGCTGCCGCCGGACAGCACGGCGCTCTCGGCCGGCTCGACCGCGACGATGCGCACCGACGGCTTCTTCTCGCGCAGATAGCGCCCGGCGCCGGTGATCGTGCCGCCGGTACCGATGCCCGAGACGAGGACGTCGACGCCGCCCGCCGTGTCCTCCCAGATTTCCGGGCCGGTCGTTCGGTAGTGGATCTCGGCGTTGGCCGGATTGTCGAACTGGCGCGCCATCCAGCCGCGCGAACCGAGCTTCGCGAGGATCTCCTCGGCGCGCGCGATCGCGCCCTTCATTCCTTTCGCGCCCTCGGTGAGCACGAGCACGGCGCCGAGCGCCTCGAGCATGCGCCGGCGCTCGATCGTCATCGTGTCGGGCATGACGATCACGCAGCGGAAGCCGCGCGCCACCGCCGTGTAGGCCAGGCCGATACCGGTGTTTCCGCTGGTGGGCTCGACGATCACCATGCCGGGCTTGAGCACGCCGCGCTGGATCGCGTCCTCGACCATCGCGTTGCCGATGCGGTCCTTCACCGACGAGAATGGATTGAAGCCCTCGTGCTTGACGAGGAC
>CALCZN010000272.1:0-10567 GCA_937903095.1 uncultured Burkholderiales bacterium | reverse complement strand
CGTAGCTCGCGCGCTCGATTCCGGTCGGCGCGAGCAGCCAGCCGCGCGCGGAAACCGTGTCGGCGAGGCCCGCCCCGACGAGCTGCCGCGTGATCGGGTCGATCCACTGCACGAACTGGTTCGGCATCAGGCCGAGCAGCACGCAGCCCGCGACGAGCCAGCCCATGCCCAGGCGCTCCCAGCGTCCGGCGTCGTGCGCCTGCGCGAGCTTTTCCTCGCGCGGCTGGCCGAGGAAGATCACGCCGAAGAACTTGACCATCGTGTATCCGGCGAGCGCCGCGACCAGCGCGATGGTCGCCGCAACCACCGGGATCAGCATGTTCAGCACCGGATGCGGCAGTCCGGGCGTGAACAGGAAGCTCTGCAGCAGCAGCCACTCGGAGACGAAGCCGCCCAGCGGCGGCAGGCCCGCGCTGGCCAGCGTGCCGACCAGCGTCGCCCACGCCACCCACGGCATGTAGCGGATCAGCCCGCCGAGCCGGCCGAGATTGCGTTCGGCGGTGGCGTGCAGCACCGATCCCGTGCCCACGAAGAGCAGGCTCTTGAACATCGCGTGGCTCGCCACGTGATACAGGCCGGCGGTGAGCGCCAGCGATGCGAGCGCTCGCATGCCGTAGGCCGAAAACACGAGCGCCAGCCCGATCGCGCAGAAGATCAGCCCGATGTTCTCGATCGACGACCAGGCGAGCAGCCGCTTCATGTCGACCTGCGCAGCGGCGAAGACAACGCCGTAGAGCGCGGTGAGCAGACCCAGGGCGAGCGCGAGCGTGCCCCACCACCACACCTGGTACGACAGCAGGTCGAAGCTCACGCGAAGCAGACCGTAGACGGCCGTCTTCAGCATGACGCCGCTCATCAGCGCCGAGACCGGCGAGGGCGCCGCCGGATGCGCTTCGGGCAGCCAGACGTGCAGCGGCAGGATCCCGGCCTTGGCGCCGAAGCCGAACACGGCGAGCAGGAACGCGATCGAGGCCCAGAACGGCGACAGGTGCTGGGCGCGCATGTTCGCGAAGGTGTAGTCGCCGGTGCCGGCCTGCAGCACGCCGAAGCACAGGAGGATCGCGATCGCGCCGACGTGCGCCACCAGCAGGTAGAGGTAGCCGGCGCGGCGGATCTCGGCGATGCGGTGGTTGGCGGTGACGAGGAAGAACGACGACAGCGCCATCGTCTCCCACATCACCATGAACGAATAGGCGTCGTCGGCCAGCACGACCATCGCCATGCTGGCGAGGAACAGGTGGTACTCGAGACAGAGCAGACCCGCGGGCGTGCCCTCGCCCTTGCGGAAGTACCCGGAGGCGAAGGCGGAGACGCCGACCGACGAGGCGCCGATCACCAGCAGGAAGAACGCCGCGAGCGCATCGAGCCGGAGATGGAAGGGCAGCGTCGGCAGGCCGATCGGCAGCACGATCTCCTGCGGCAGCAGGCTCGACGGCGCGGCGGCGTTCGCCGCCGGAGGCAGGCCCGCCGCCGGCGAGGCGAACAGCGCGACGACCGCGACCGCCGACAGCAGCAGGCCGAGCGCGGCGCCGGCCGGAAAGAGCACGTGCGCGACGAAGCGCAGGTTATGCAGCGCGAGAACACCGGCCGCAGCCACGACGAGCCAGCCGGCGACGACCACGAGCGCCCAGTCGATCAGCATGCGGACGCCCGTCGCGAATGTCGGCCGCGCATGTCAATATCATTCACATCCGCGTGACATTCTAGGCGCACCGAATGCGCTTGCAAAGCGCCTGCACGCCGCGCGGCGGCGACCGCGCCGGGGTTCGGGTTCCCCTTCCCCCTTCTCCCTTCCGTTCCTACCGCAGCAGCACGACGCTGCCGCTCACCGTCGTCGTCACCGTGGTTCGGCCCTCGGCCCCGGGCAGCGGAACGGCCTCGTCGGCGCCCGCTGCGCGCGACATCATCATCGGCCTGGGGATCGGCTCCGGCCCGCCTGGGCCCGACCCGGCGATCGATACTTCACGCACCTCGTAGCCGCGAAAACCCAGCGCGCGGGCCGCCGTGTCGGCCTTCTCGTGGAATGCCTTCACGGCCTGCGCGATGAGTTCCTGTTCGACGGCGAGACGCGTCTCGCGGCTGAGCACATAGGTGACCGACTGCAGATTGAGCGTCGTGGCCAGTTCGCCGACGAGCGCGTTGAACGACTCCGACGGCTTGCCGGTGATCTGCAGCGCGCCGCGCGTTCGCCATCCGACGATGCGGCTCTTCTGCCATACCGGATCGGTTCGATATCCGGCGCTCTGCACCTCGAGTTCGGTGTTGCCCCGGAGTCGCTCGAGAACGGGGGCGAGCAGCCGGCTCACCTGCGCCTGCCCGGCGGCCGGCTCGGGCGATTCCTGCTCGGCATATACGGTGGCGACCACCCGATCCTGGACCACCTCGCGCCAGGCCGAAGCGTCGAGGTTCAGCCGCGGGCGCAGGTCGACCGGGTAGTGGAACGAATCGGGAGACTGTGCGGCGGCGGGTGCGCTCGGCGCCAGCCAGAGCGCGGCCGAAACGAGCGAAACGGCGATCGGCGCTCTCATTGCGCTCCTCGTTGAGCCCCTCATTGCGCCCCTCATTGTGTCCCTCTGGGCGGCACGCTGCCGGGCGCGACGAGCGCGGGCTGCGGCGCGAAAGTGGGAGGCGGCGGCGCCTGCATCACCGGCGTAGATGGCGGGCTAATCTGCAGAGAGCTTGCCGCCGGTTCGTTCGCCGTCGAGGGCGCGGCTGGAACGGCACGACCCGGAACGACGGGCTGCACCGGGGTGAAGGTCGGAGCGCCCGGGGCCGGGCCGACGGGCGCGGCGGGCGTGGTCGATGAAACGGCCGGCGGCGATGCGGCCGAGGGCGTGCCGGGGACGACGACCGAAGGCGTTCCAGGCGACGACGGCACGACCGTCGTCGCCGGCGAGGTGGCCGGGGCGGCCGGCGGGGTCGGGGCGGAAGGCGTAGCCGATGCAGCCGGCGGGCTCGTCGCCGCCGGAGCCGGCGACGACGACGACGAAGCCGGTTCGCGGACGATCAGTTCGCGGTACAGCCCGCCGCCTTCCACGCTGCCGGTCACCGTGCCGGCGCCTTCGATGCGCATCCGGCAGGCCTCGCGCTGCTCAGGCGGCAGCGGCGCGCAGCGCGCGAGCGCGTTCTGGCGGAAGTTCTCGCCCGGGCCCTCGAGCAGCTTGCCCTGTCGCGCCGCCTGCGCGGCGGCACCGGCTTCGCGCAGGCAGTCCTTCAGGTCCTCGCCGGTGCGGCCGCTGAGGCAGGCGGCCCGGTCTGCCTGGTACTGCTGGCGGATCGAGTCGGCGCTGCCGGTGTCGGCCGCTGTTGCGGGCGAGGCAGCGGCAAGCAGTGCCAGGCAGGCGCCGCCCAGGCACGCGACGAGGGCCGACCACCGATTCGGTTTCCTAGGCATGACGAGACTCCCGTATCGGACGCGCAATGGACGGACTATGCAGCAAATTGCGTGCCGAACCCGATCGGGGCGCGGGGGCGCGACGGAGTTCCGCTCGGAGAAAGCGGTTGTCCTTTTCCCCAGAAGATAGTAATCTATTACTATCCATTGGGCGAGAGAGAAATGGCCGACTCGATCCCATTCGACGCGCCGGAGCGAACCGACCGCAGCCTTCCCGACGTCCTCGACTCGGGTGACGCACACCGCCCTGGCGCGCGTAACGCACGGGCTCTCGCCCGTATCCGGACTGCTCGCCTGGCACGACTGGGCGCTTCATCTCGCGATCTCGCCGGGCAAGCAACGCAGCCTGATCGACGAGGCACTGGACAAGCAGCAGCGCTTCCTGCGCTACGCGCTCAGTGCCGCGGCGACGCCGCGCTGCGCGAACTGCGTCGAACCGCTGGAGCAGGATCGCCGCTTCGCCGATCCGGCCTGGCAGCAGTGGCCGTTCAACGTGATTCACCAGGGTTTTCTGCTGCAGCAGCAGTGGTGGCAAAACGCAACGACCGGCGTGCGCGGTGTCTCGCGACATCACGAGAATCTGGTGACTTTCGCCGGGCGGCAATGGCTCGACATAGGGTCGCCGGCCAATTTCGTGGCGACCAATCCCGAAGCGCTGCATGCGATCGCGCGCACCGGCGGCACGAGTCTGTGGCAAGGCGCGCTGAACTTCCTGGACGACCTGCGACGCACGGTCCTCGACGAGCCGCCCGCCGGTACCGAGGCATTCGCGGTCGGCACGAACGTGGCGGTCACGCCCGGCAAGGTCGTCTATCGCAACCAGCTGATCGAACTGATCCAGTACGAGGCCGTCACGCCCGAGGTGTACGCCGAGCCGATCCTGATCGTTCCGTCGTGGATCATGAAGTACTACATCCTCGACCTGTCGCCGCACAACTCGATGGTCCGGTACCTCGTCGAGCAGGGTCACACGGTCTTCATGATCTCCTGGAAGAACCCCGGCCCGGCCGGACGCGATCTGGGGATGGACGACTACCGGCGACTGGGTGTCATGGCGGCGCTCGACGTGGTGGCCGCGATCGTCGCGCAGCGGAAAATCGATGCGGTCGGATACTGCCTGGGCGGTACGCTGCTTTCGATCGCCGCCGCCGCGATGGCGCGCGACGGCGACGATCGGCTGCACAGCGTCACGCTGCTGGCGGCGGAAACCGACTTTCGCGAGCCGGGCGAACTGTCGCTGTTCATCGACGAAAGCCAGCTCGCGTGGCTCGAATCGATCATGCGCGACAAAGGCTACCTGGACGGCTGGCAGATGGCCGGCGCGTTCCAGTTGCTCAACTCGCGCGACCTGATCTGGTCGCGGCGGATGCGCGAGTACGTGCTCGGAGAACGTCGGCCCTTCATCGACCTGACGGCCTGGAACGCGGACACCACGCGCCTGCCGTTTCGCATGCACAGCGAATACCTCCGGCGCCTGTATCTCGACAACGACCTGGCGGAAGGACGCTACCGCGTCGACGATCGGCCCGTGGTGCTGAGCGACATCCGGGTGTCGATGTTCGCCGTCGGTACCGTGCGCGATCACGTCGCGCCCTGGCCGTCGGTCTACAAGATCCATCAGTTGGCCAGCGGCGCCGAAGTGAGCTTCGTGCTCACCAGCGGCGGACACAACGCGGGCGTGGTGAGCGAGCCGGGTCGCGCGCGGCGCAGCTTCCAGATCGCCACGCGCGGCCCGGGCGAACGCTACGTCGATCCGCAGCGTTGGCGCGACGACACGCCGATGCAGGAAGGATCGTGGTGGCCGAGCTGGCACGAATGGCTTGCGCGGCGCTCCTCGGGGCGCGCGGCTGCGCCGTCGATGGACGATTCAGCCAGGGCGGGATACGCGCCGATTGCCGATGCGCCCGGAACGTACGTGCACGAACGATGACGCTTGTTTCAGTCGGCGGCACGGCAAAGGGAGCATGAACAGATGAATCATCAGAAGCGTACCGCCTTGGTGACGGGCGGAAATCGTGGCTTGGGCGAAGCGATTGCGCGTGCGCTGCACGACGCCGGCCATGCGGTGATCGTCGCGCATACCCCGGGCAACCGCACGATCGCCGACTGGATCGAATCACAGGCCCGGCAGGGCTACGCTTTCGCAGCCTATGGCGTGGATGTGTCCGACTACGAGTCGGCGCAGGAAATGGCTCGCAATGTGCATGCCGACGGCCGGCAGGTCGACATCCTCGTCAACAATGCCGGCATCACGCGCGACGCGAGCCTGCGCAAGCTCGAGAAAGTCGGCTGGGACGCGGTGTTGCGCACGAACCTGGATTCGCTGTTCAACATCACCAAGCCGTTCATTGACCCGATGCTGCAACGCGGCTGGGGCCGGATCATCAACATCTCGTCGATCAACGGCAGCAAGGGGCAGTTCGGCCAGACGAACTATTCGGCGTCCAAGGCGGGCGTGCATGGTTTCACCATGGCGCTCGCGCAGGAAGTGGCACGCAAGGGCGTGACCGTCAACACCGTCGCTCCGGGCTATCTCGACACCGAAATGGTTGCCGCCGTTCCGGCGGAAACCCTGCAACGCATCGTCGATGCGATTCCGGTGGGTCGCCTCGGGCAGCCGGCCGAGATTGCCGCATTGGTTGCATTCGTTACCAGCGATGCGGCGGCTTTCATGACCGGAAGCAGAATCTCGATGAACGGCGGGCAGCACATGTTCTGAGCTGCCGGGCCGGTGCTTTCAGACGTGCTGCGCGCCGCGCATGACGGTGAGGTATACACGCAGCAGTCCGCTCGCTTCGTCGTGCAGGCGCTCGCGCGGCAGGAACCCGGCGAACAGGCGCAGCGCCAGGCTTTGCGCCATTCCGACGAAGAGCACCGCGGCGGTCTGCGGCTCCACGTCGGGGCGGATGCGGGCCTGCGCCTGCGCACGCCGGATGATGAACGAGATCCGTGAGACGAACTGATCGCTGACCATCTGCACGCGCCTTCGGATACGCCAGTGGCCGCTGTGGGCAGACCATCGAAGCATGCGCGACGGCACCTCCGGGTTTCGCGCAATGAACGCGATCAGCGAATGGAAGATCCGCTCCAGCTCGTGCAGCGGATCCGGGTCGTCCGCTGATCGACGCATCGTCAGCCGCAGGAGATGACCACGCACGCGCGCGATGCCGCGCGTTTGGGCGCCGCGGCTTTCGGCAGGTGCTGCGGGCGGAGCTTCCCTGTCGAGCTCGCCGGTGGCCGAAGGCTGCCGATACGCGAACAGATAGCTGCGAGTCGTCTCGAGCCATTGCGCCAGAAACGGATTCTCCAGATTGCATGGATGGTCTCCCGTCCTGTCTTCCGTCATCGCAGTTCCTCCCGATGTGACGTGTGACGTCGATCGTGCGCGACACTGATGTCGTGTCAGCGCTTCCCGTAGAAGTGCTCCCTGAACGGTTCGCGAAATTCCCGATGGCACGCCAGGCAGCGCTGCTGCACGTTGCCGAACGTCGCGATCACCTCGAGTCCGTCGCCGCGCGCGGCAGCCTTGCCCATCGCGATCGCGGCCTCGTGAAGCTGTCCGTCGAAACCTCGGAACTTTCCGGCGTCGGCGCCGAGCCAGCCGAGGATGCGCATCTTCTCGCCGGCGGGCGGTTGAGCGTGACTGGCGATCTTTGGCGCCAGATCGGCCACCAGGGTCCAGTCCTCGCGGGAAATGGCCCCAGTGGCGGCTTGCATGTCCTGTCCCAGTTGCTGCATCACTCTGCGTAAGGCCAGCCCGGGCGGCTCCTGCGTCTGGGCTCGGACGATCGAAGCCGAAACGAGCAACGTCGCGGCCACGAGCAGGGCCGTGCGCGGGGCCGTGGGGGATGCAGGTCTGTCCATCGTCTTCTCCGTGAATCGCGAAATCAGAACTCCACGCTCAGCGCGACCGATCCGAAGGCGTGGCGGCTTACCTGTTCGTCGAACTCGCGCGTGCGCCAGACGCGCATCAGCGCCAGGCGCACGCCATGTCGGGCCACCAGCCATTGGCTGCTGATGCCGAGCGCCGCCTGCGCCACCCACGGACGACGACTCACATGGTGGCTGGCGCGAAACAGGTTGCCGTCGAGCGAGAAATCCCATGCCACGGCCTTCGCTTCCAGATGCGCGAATGCATGCGCTCCGGGCCGGGGCGCCCCGATGCTTCGGGGTTGCGTCGCGCGCAGGTCGGCCGCCGCGGAAGGCGGCCGATTCTCGCCGCCGGGACGGATCGAATAGCTGCCGAAGTCGTTCGCGATGTTCCGGCCCCAGCGGAACTCGAGGCCTGCGCTGGCGGACGTCTCGATGTTGCCCACGCGCACAGCATAGCTGCCGATCGCGTCGTGGCCCCAGCCCGGACGAACGGCGCCTTCCAGCCGGGGTTTGAACTTGCGCTCGACGGCAAGCTGGAATGCCGGCTCGTTGTGCAACTGGTTGCCCCAGCCCCGGAACCTGTCGAAGCCGCGCAATCGATGCACCAGATCCTGCGATCGTTCGGCCTGCGACCACGGCCCGATCACGCCGAGCGTCAATTCGCGGCTGTCGAGACTCTCGTAGCCGGCGTCGTGCGGACGAGTCCGGCGGTTCCATGCCAGTCCCAGATACAGCAGCCCGGCATAGGGGCGATCGTCTTCGATCAGGTCGGTGCGCGTCTTGTCCGCGGGCGTATACATCGCCTGCCCGATGCGAAGCACGACGTTCTGGGTGGCCGTTTCGGCACCGGCACGTTGCCGGAAACCGGGATCGACCGCATCCAGAAAGCCCACGTACAGGCCAAGCGGCCGGGGAAGGCAGTCGGTGCGCAGCGGGCCTTCGATATCGCGCGAGACCAGCGCGAGTGCCACGCCGTTGGTGTAATTGCGATCGGTGCCGGCGAAGAGATCGTTCTCCAGTCGAAAGGTGCCGCCGCGCCAGCGGAGAGTCTGCTCCGGCGCGCACGCTGACGGCACCGCCTCGGGCGCCGAAGGCGCGGCACGTCCCGCAAAGGGAATGAATGCCGCGCAGACGAGGAGCAACACGCCCGGATGCCGTCTCCTCGTTCGCGGCAACGAACATAGGACGAGATGCGGGCAACCCGCGCTCATGGCGACGCGGGAGCAGCAGCGACGGCGGGCGCATCCCAGCCGCCGCCCAGCGCCTTGTACAGCGCCACCAGCTGTACGGCAGCCGTCGTGCGGGCGCGAGCGCTCGCGGTTTCGGCCTCGAGCAGCAGGCGCTCGGCGGCGAGCAGTTCGATCAGCGCGATGTCGCCGGCGGCGAAGCGCGCCTTCGCATGGACATGGCTGCGGCGCGTCGCGGCCAGCGCGGCCTGGCGGCGCTGCAGCGTGTCCAGGCCCGCGCCATAGTCGCCCAGCGCACGTTCGGCATCGCCCAACGCAGCCAGTACCGCCTGCTCGTAGGCGATTGCCGCCTGCCGTGCGCCGGCTTCGCGGGCGCGGATTTCCGCGCGCACGCGGCCGCCGTCGAACAGCCGCCAGGAGATCAGCGGCACGAGCGAGAAGCGCGCGCTCGAGGCGTTGAACCAGTCGCCGGTGCCCAGTGCCTGGAAGCCGCCGCCGACGCCGATCGTGAGCTTCGGGAACAACTCGGCCGTTGCCACGCCGATGTCGGCGGTGCGCGCAGCCAGCTGCCGTTCGGCGGCGAGCACGTCCGGGCGACGACGCAACACCTCGGCACGCTCGCCCACCGGCAACGCCCGCAGTTCGAGCGGCGATGCTGCGGCATCGAGCAGCGCCAGTTCCTGCTCGGGCGGCGCGCCCAGCAGCACGCCGAGGCTCAACGCCGCCGCGCGTCGCCGCGCCCGGATCTCGGGCAGCGCAGCGTCGGCCGCGGCCCATTGCGCGCGCGCGGTTTCGACGTCGGCCTGCGAGGCGTCGCCCAGGTCGGCGCGCCTGCGCACGAGATCGACGCTCTGCTGCAGTGTCCCGAGCATCGCCTGTTGCGTGCGCAGTTCTTCCGCCGCGCCCGCGGCGGAGAACCAGGCGCGCGCGACTTCGGCGGCGATGCGCATGCGTACGCCCTGCGCGTCGATTTCGCTCGCCTGCAGACGGGCATCGGCGCCCTCGAGCGCACGGTGCTTCGCACCGAAGAGGTCGGCCTCCCAGGCGGCATCGAAGCCGGCGTCGTAGATGGTTTGCGTGGCATCGAGGCCGGGGATCGAGCCGACCGGCAACGGACCGTTCTCGCTTTGTCGACGACGGGTGACGCTCGCGCCTATGCCGGCGACCGCCGCCCGGTCGCCGGCGACGCGATCGCGCAGCGCGCGAGCTTCGTCGATGCGCGCGGCGGCCAGGCGAAGATCGAGGTTGCGGGCCAGCGCGGTCTCGATCAATCGCTCGAGCACCGGGTCGCCCAGCGTCGACCACCAATGCGCGAGATCCACCGGCGCCGCGGCTTCGACCGGCTGGGCAGTCCAGCCGCTTCCGGTGCCGACCGGAGGCGGACCCGGATAGTCGGGACCCACCGTGGCGCAGGCGGCCAGCAACGCGCTGCCCAGCAGCAGCGCGACGGGGCGCAATCGCGCGAGCGAAAAGCGGGTGTCGGTCGTCATGGTCGTCGATTCACGGCGATCGCTATCGATCATTGCAGGCGCCCCCGGACGAATACGGTGGCCATCGTCAGCGTCACCGTTGCGATGATCGCCAGCGGCCAGAGGCTGGCGACGATGTCGCCGAGCGGCAGCGCCTTGAGAAAACTGCCCTGGACGATGATCAGGAAGTGCGTGAGCGGGATCGCCTGTGCGAGCCATTGCAGCAGCGTCGGCATGTTCTCCACCGGCGTGGCGAAACCCGACATCAGCACGGCCGGCACGCCGATGGCGAAGGCGCCCAGAATGGCCTGCTGCTGCGTCGCACTGACCGCCGAGATCATCAGGCCGATGCCGACGACGGAAAGAATGAACAGCACGAGGCTGACGAGCAGCAGCGAAAACGAACCGCTGAAGGGAATCCGGAACAGCACGATTCCCGCGCCGATCATCGTCAGGCCCAGCACCGTGCCGATGGCCAGCGCCGGCACCGATTTGGAGACGATGATCTCCGGCGTCGAAGTGGGCGAGACCAGCAACTGGTCGAAGGTGCCCAGCTCGCGCTCGCGGGCGATCGACAGCGAGGTGATCAGCAGCGCGCTGAACAGCGCGAGGATCCCGCTCAGCCCGGGCACGATGAACCAGCG
>CALCZN010000271.1:0-30334 GCA_937903095.1 uncultured Burkholderiales bacterium | reverse complement strand
CTCGTGCTGATCGATCACGCGTTGCGCGATCGCGGGCAGAATGCGGACGTCGACGTCGATACCCCGCGCATCGGCGGCGCGCCGCGCAGCACGGGCTCGCGCGCGGGCAGCTGAGTTGCTGCTCGTTGCGACCGCTGACGTTCCGGAAAATCAGCCTGCGACCATGAAGATCAAGCGCCTGCTTGCCGCGATTACCGCCGCTGCATCGCTTTTCCTGGCGGCCTGCAGCACCGTGCAGACCACCAGCCCCGGCGCCGTGGGCGTCGATCGCACGCAGCGGATGTCCTCGCTCGTCTCGGAAGCGCAGATGCGCCAGGAGGCCAACCAGGCCTACGCGCAGATCGTCCAGCAGCAGCGCCAGAAAGGCACGCTGAACGACGATGCGGCGCTGACCAGCCGCGTGCGCACGATCACGTCGCGGCTGATTCCGGCCAGCGCCGCGTTCCGGCCCGAGGCACGTTCGTGGAACTGGGAAGTCAACGTGTTCGATTCGCCCGAGATCAACGCGTGGGTGATGCCGGGCGGCAAGATCGGCGTCTACAGCGGGCTGGTGAAGAAGCTGAACCTGACCGACGACGAGATCGCGGCGGTGCTCGGCCACGAGATCGCGCACGCGTTGCGCGAGCACGCGCGCGAGCGCGCCTCCGAGCAGGTCGGCGCGCAGGTGCTGATCAGCGGCGCAGCCGTGCTGCTCGGCGCCGGCGATGCGGCGAGCGATCTGGGGAACGTCTTCTACAAGACCTTCTTCGGCTTGCCGCACAGCCGCCTGCAGGAGACCGAGGCCGACCGCATCGGCGTGGAGATCGCCGCGCGCGCGGGCTACGATCCGCGCGCGGCGATCACGCTGTGGCAGAAGATGGCCCAGAAGGCCGGAGGCAGCGGCGGTCCCGAGTTCCTCAGCACGCACCCGTCCGCGGAGAACCGGCTCAAGGACCTGCAGGTTTATGCGCAGCGGGTGATGCCGCTGTACCAGCAGGCGAGCCGCTGACGCCGGCGGCGGAGCGCGCAGGCGACTGCGCCGCGGCGCGCGGGGACCGGGCCGGCGCCGTCGCCACCGGACGCGCGGCGGCGGACGCGCGGCGGATTTCTTTTGATGCGGTGCATCAAAACGGCCCGCCGTGGCATAATTGCGACTCTGCCGCAACCCCGCCACGGCCCGCCGTCCTGCTGCGGCCGCAGGCCCGAATCCGACCGTCATGCCGCTCGCCGCTCGCACGCTGTACGACAAGCTGTGGGACGCCCACGTCGTCCACCAGGAGGACGACGGCACCGCCCTGATCTACATCGATCGCCACCTGGTTCACGAGGTCACCAGCCCGCAGGCTTTCGAGGGGCTGCGCCTGGCCGGCCGCAAGCCGTGGCGCGTATCGGCGAACCTGGCGGTGGTCGATCACAACGTGCCCACCACCGATCGTTCGCGCGGCATCGCCGATCCGATCTCCCGTCTGCAGGTCGAAACGCTCGACGCCAATGCGCGCGAGCACGGCATTCCCTATTTCGACCTGCTCGATCGCCGCCAGGGCATCGTGCACGTCATCGGCCCGGAGCAGGGCGCAACGCTGCCCGGCATGACGGTCGTCTGCGGCGATTCCCACACCAGCACGCACGGCGCCTTCGCCTGCCTGGCCTTCGGCATCGGCACCTCCGAGGTCGAGCACGTGCTCGCCACGCAGACGCTGGTCGCGCGCAAGATGAAGAACATGCTGGTGCGCGTCGAGGGCTCCTTGCCGCGCGGCGTCACCGCGAAGGACATCGTCCTCGCGATCATCGGCCGCATCGGCACCGCCGGCGGCACGGGCTACGCGATCGAGTTCGCCGGCTCGGCCATCCGCGCGCTGTCGATGGAAGGCCGGATGACGATCTGCAACATGGCGATCGAGGCCGGCGCGCGCTCGGGCATGGTCGCCGCGGACGAGACCACCTTCCGCTACCTGAAGGGCCGTCCGATGGCGCCCGCGGGCGCCGACTGGGATCGCGCCGTCGAACACTGGCGCACGCTGCATTCCGATCCCGATGCGCGCTTCGACCTCGTCGTCGACATCGACGCGACGAAGCTCTCGCCCTACGTCAGCTGGGGCACCTCGCCCGAGATGGTCACGACCATCGACTCCCGCGTACCCGACCCCGACAGGGAAAAGGATCCGGTGCGCCGCGAGGGCTACGAGCGCGCGCTGCAGTACATGGGCCTGAAGCCGAACACGCCGATCGTCGACATCCGCATCGACAAGGTGTTCATCGGCTCGTGCACGAACTCGCGCATCGAAGACCTGCGCGAAGCTGCCGCCGTCGTGCGCGGAAAGCGCAAGGCGCCGAACGTCAGGCTCGCGATGGTCGTCCCGGGCTCGGGCCTGGTGAAGGCGCAGGCCGAGCGGGAAGGGCTCGACCGCATCTTCCTCGATGCCGGTTTCGAGTGGCGCGAACCGGGCTGCTCGATGTGCCTGGCGATGAACGCCGACCGCCTCGAGCCGGGCGAACGCTGCGCGTCCACGTCGAACCGCAACTTCGAGGGCCGCCAGGGAGCGGGCGGGCGCACGCATCTGGTCAGCCCCGCGATGGCCGCCGCCGCCGCGCTCGCCGGTCATTTCGTCGACGTACGTTCGCTGCGTTGAAACGGGAGGAGCGATGAATCGAGCCCTGATCGTCGTCGCCGCCGTGTTTTGCGGCGTCGTGCTCTCGGCGTGCAACACCATGGCCGGCATGGGCAAGGACATCCAGCGCGCCGGCGAATCGATCCAGGGCGCGGCCAGGCGATAAGTCATGCGAAGCATCACCGTTCACCGCGGCGTCGTCGCGCCGCTCGATCGCGCCAATGTCGACACCGACGCGATCATCCCGAAGCAGTTCCTGAAATCGATCCGCCGCAGCGGTTTCGGTCCCAACCTGTTCGACGCCTGGCGCTACCTCGACCCGGGCGAGCCCGGCATGGACAACGCCCGCCGGCCGCTGAATCCGGATTTCCCGCTGAACCAGGCGCGCTACCGCGGCGCGTCGATCCTGCTCGCCCGCAAGAACTTCGGTTGCGGCTCGTCGCGCGAGCATGCCCCGTGGGCGCTCGAAGACTACGGCTTTCGCGTGATCGTCGCGCCTTCGTACGCCGACATCTTCTACAACAACTGCTTCAAGAACGGCCTGCTGCCGGTGCGGCTGTCGGAATCCGAAGTCGACTGGCTGTTCGACCAGGTGAACGCCTTTCCCGGCTTCGAGCTGATCGTCGACCTGCCCGCGCAGCAGGTGCGCACGGTCGACGGCGCGCGCGCGTTCGGCTTCGAGGTCGACGCGTTCCGCAAGGAATGCCTGATCCACGGTCTCGACGAGATCGGCCTCACGCTGAAGCACGCCGACCGCATTCGCGAATACGAGCGAAAACGGCTGACCGAACAGCCCTGGCTGGCGAAGACGCTGGCCGGCTGAGCGCCAGGCTGGCGAGCGCCCGCAGCACGAAGGCGGCCCGGCTTGGCAGGCAAGCCGGGCCGCTTCGTTTCGGGGCGGTCGGAAGCGAGTCGAACGAACATCGAACGAACGAACACGCAACGACATCGAGGAAATCCGGATGAGGATCGCAGTCCTGGCAGGAGACGGAATCGGCCCCGAGATTACCGCGCAGGCGGTGCGCGTGCTCGAGGCGCTCGGACGCGACGGGCTCGAGCTGGCCATCGACCGCGCGCCGGTGGGCGGCGCCGGATACGACGCTGCCGGCGACCCGCTGCCGGAGGCCACGTTGAAGGTCGCCGAGCGCGCCGATGCCATCCTGTTCGGCTCGGTGGGCGGCCCCAAATACGACGCGCTGCCGCGCGCCAAGCGCCCCGAGCAGGGCCTGCTGCGGCTGCGCAAGCACTTCGATCTGTTCGCCAACCTGCGCCCGGCGATCGTCTATCCCGAGCTGGCGCACGCGTCGACGCTGAAGGACGAGGTGGTCGCCGGGCTCGACCTGCTGATCCTGCGCGAGCTGACCAGCGACATCTATTTCGGCCAGCCGCGCGGCGTGCGCGTCAACGAGAACGGCGAGCGCGAGGGCTTCGACACGATGCGCTACACCGAGGGCGAGATCCGCCGCATCGCCGTGCTCGCCTTCGAGACGGCGCGCCGGCGCAGGCGCCGCGTCTGCTCGGTGGACAAGGCCAACGTGCTCGAGACGACGCAGTTCTGGCGCGACGTGGTCAGCGAGGTACACGCCGAATACCGCGACGTGGAGCTGGTCCACATGTACGTGGACAATGCGGCCATGCAGCTCGTGCGCAATCCGAAGCAGTTCGACGTGATGGTCACCGGCAACATGTTCGGTGACATCCTGTCCGACGAGGCGTCGATGCTCACCGGTTCGATCGGCATGCTGCCGTCGGCGTCGCTGAACGCGCGCGGCTTCGGGCTGTACGAGCCGATCCACGGATCGGCGCCCGACATCGCGGGCCGCGACGTCGCCAATCCGCTGGCGACGATCCTGTCGGCGGCGATGCTGCTGCGGCACAGCTTCGGCAACGAGGCCGGGGCGCAGCGCATCGAACGCGCGGTGCGCAAGGTGCTGGCGCAGGGCTATCGCACGGCGGACATCGCCGAGTCGGGCAAGCGCACGGTCGGCACGAAGGAAATGGGCGACGCGGTGCTCGCCGCGCTGTAAGAGCGCACCGCACGAAGGCCTCATCGGCCAATGGATGGAGCAATCATGTTGAAGGTCGCAATGGTCGGGTGGCGCGGAATGGTTGGTTCCGTGCTGATGCAGCGCATGCGCGAGGAGAACGATTTCGCGCACGTCGAGACGGTGTTCTTCAGCACGTCGAACGCCGGCGGCAAGGCGCCCGAGGTACCCAACCTGGGCGACACGAAGCTGCACGACGCTTCCGACATCGAGCGGCTGAAGGCGATGGACGTCGTCCTCACCTGCCAGGGCGGCGATTGGACCAACGAGGTCTTCCCGAAGCTGCGCGCGGCAGGCTGGAAGGGCTACTGGGTCGACGCCGCCTCGGCGCTGCGCATGAAGGACGACGCCGTCATCGTCCTCGATCCGCTGAACCTGCACGTGATCCGCGATGCGCTCGAGCGCGGCACGCGCAACTTCGTCGGCGGCAACTGCACGGTGAGCCTGATGATGATGGCGCTCGCCGGATTGCTGCGCGAGAACCTCGTCGAATGGATCGCCGCGACGACCTACCAGGCCGCCTCGGGCGCGGGCGCGCAGAACATGCGCGAGCTGCTCGCGCAGATGGGCGCCGCGCATGCGTCGGTCGCATCGCTGCTGGCCGATCCGGCTTCGGCGATCCTCGAGATCGACGCGAAGGTTTCCGCGACGATGCGCGCGGAATCGTTCCCGACCACGCATTTCGGGGTTCCGCTCGCCGGTAGCCTCATTCCGTGGATCGACAAGGATCTCGGCGACGGCAGCTCGCGCGAGGAGTGGAAGGGCGACGCCGAGCTGAACAAGATCCTCGGACTGCCCGCCTCGGGCCCGGGACGCATTCCGGTCGAGAGCCTGTGCGTGCGCATCGGCGCGATGCGCTGCCACAGCCAGGCGATGACGATCAAGCTGCGGCGCGACCTGCCGCTGTCCGACGTCGAGTCGCTGATCGCTTCGGGCAACGAATGGGTGAAACTCGTGCCGAACACGCGCGAAGCATCGATTCGCTCGCTGACGCCCACGGCGGTGAACGGCCGGCTCGACATCCCGGTGGGACGGCTGCGCAAGCTCTCGTTCGGTCCGGGTTATTTCGGCGCGTTCACCGTCGGCGACCAGCTGCTCTGGGGCGCCGCCGAGCCGTTGCGGCGGATGCTGCGCCTGCTGGCCGCCTGAGAAAGAGCGTCGATTCCGCGTATCCGGAGGGGCGGGCGGCCCGCGGTGTCTCCCGCGAGACGCCCGGGCGCCGCCAGACCCTCCGGAAGATGCCGTTCGTCACATGCCGGCCACAGGCGCGACTTCAGCCAACGCGCGATCTTGCACCTGTAAATGGCTGATGTTAGCCTCAAAATATCATTTCCAGCGTCCGGGGAATAACGTGGCAGCAGGCGAAAAACAACCGATCTCGGAGCGCTTCACGGGGGGGCCGAAGCTGCTCGCCGCAGCGATCGCAGCGGCGCTGTCCGGCACCATACCGTTCACGGCCGACGCCGCAGGGCTCGGCCGGCTCACCGTCCAGTCGGCGCTCGGGCAGCCGTTGCGCGCGGAGGTGGAAGTCACCGCCCTCGGCCGCGAGGAAATCGGCTCGCTCACGGCCCGCCTGGCCCCGCCCGAGGCGTTTCGCCAGGCCGGACTCGAATACAACCCGACGCTCGGCAATCTGCGTTTCGCCATCGAGCAGCGCCCGAACGGCGGCGCCATCGTCCACGTCACTTCGTCGCAGCCGGTCAACGAGCCTTTCGTCGACCTGCTCGTGGAGTTGAACTGGGCGTCCGGCAAGTTCGTTCGCGAATACACCTTCCTGCTCGATCCGCCGGAATTGCGGATGGGCCGCAACACGCTGGTCGCCGGCGGCGCTGCAACGTCCGCGCCGGCGTCGGTCGTGCGAACCGCTGCCGTGTCTGCGAGCGCGGCGCCGGCGGCCGCACGTCCGGTTTCGGTCGCGCCCGTCGCTGCGTCGAACGCAACGGCGCGCGCCGTGCCGTCGACCGCTCCCGCGCCTGCGTCCGCGCCTGCGCCTGCCGCGGCGCCCAACGGCGGCGCCGGTGCTCCCGCCGCGGTTCGGGTGCAGACGGGCGACACGCTCGCGAAGATCGCGGCCCGCGTCAAGCCGGCCGACGTCAGCGTCGAGCAGGCGGTGATGGCGATCTATCGCGCCAACCCACGTGCGTTCTTCGGAACGGTTCACCAGTTGCTGGCCGGCGTCGAGGTGAAGATCCCCGACGTCGATCAGATGAAGGCGATCGACGCCGCCGACGCGCGCCGCGAGATCCGCGCGCAGGCTGCCGAGTTCAATGCCTATCGTGCGCGGCTCGCTTCCGCGGCGCGTGCGGTCGAGCCGACGAAGGCGGGACGGACCGCCGAAGGATCGGTCGCGGCCCGGCCCGACGAGTCCAGTCCGTCGGTTGCCAGCGGCGACCAGTTGAAGCTCTCCCGTTCGGGGGAATCGACGGCCGCCGCAGCCGGTTCCGCCACCGGCGCCTCGGCGCCGTCGAATGCGGAGATGCAGGTCGCGCGCGACGCCGCGCTGCGCGAGCAGCAGGAGCGCGTCAGCGCTCTCGAGCGCAACGTCGCCGACCTGCAGCAACTCGTCGAGTTGAAGAACCGCCAGCTTGCCGAGTTGCAGCGCCAGGTCGAAGCAGCGCGCGCCGCGGGAGCGACCGCTACCGGCACGATCGGTGCCGCGGCCTCGGGTGCGGGCGCCCAGGCGCAGGCCGATTCCACGGCGCCGGCTGCCGCTTCTGCGACGGCGGCTTCCGCTCCGAGCGCGAGTGGGAGCGCAACCGCGGGTGCGAGTGGGAGCGCGAGCGACGCGGCGGCCTCTGCCGCGCCGGCGCCCGCCGTCTCCGACACGTCCCCGTCGTCCCCGACGCAGGCATCCGGCGACGCCGTCTCCCCGGCCGACACGAAGCCGGCCGCCGAAACGAGCGCCGCGGCTTCCGGGCCTTCCGCTGCGTCCAAGGCCGAGACAACGCCGGCTCCGACGCCTGCCTCCGCGCCCGAGCCCGGCGTGCTCAACTCGCTGATGGAAAACCCGCTCGTCCTGCCCGCGCTGATCGCCATCGCGCTGGGGCTCGGCGCCTATGGCGTCTACTCCACCCGCAGGCGCAGGAAGGGTGAAGAAGTCGAGGACACGCTCAGTTCCGCCGACGCGTTCACCGCGAACTCGCTGTTCGGCTCCACCGGCGGACAGTCGGTGGACACGCACGCGAGCCTGTTCGCCACGAGCGGGCGCGACAGCGGCGTCGACGTGCACTCCACCGAAGTCGACCCGATCGCGGAAGCCGAGGTCTACATCGCCTACGGCCGCGAGGCGCAGGCCGAAGAGATCCTCAAGGAGGCGCTCAAGCGCCAGCCCGAGCGCCAGGCGATTCGCCTGAAGCTGCTCGAGATCCACGCCGCGCGCAAGGATCCGATCGCCTTCGGCGCACTGGCACAGGAGATGTACGACCAGTCCGGCGGACTGAACGAGGAGTGGCCGAAGGTCGTCACGCTCGGCCTGGCGATCGATCCCGCCAACCCGCTGTACACCGGCCAGGGCGCCACCGTCTCTTCTCCGCAGTCTGCAGCGGATGCGCCGCAGCAGGCGTCGGGCGCTGCCGTGGACGAGGTCCCCGCGATCGCCGATCTGGGCGAGGAGGCCGATGCGGCGGCTGCGGTGTTCGGCGAGCCCGCCTTCGATCCGGCCAGTGCCGCGCAGCGCGCCTTCGGTGAGTCGTTCGCCGAGACGGTGCCGATGGACGGCGCCGACGCTGCTTCGGCGGCCGACCGCGCCTCGCTCGAAGACGAGATTCCGGCGCTCGATTTCGACCTCGACCTCGAAACGACGATCGGCCGCGCCGGCAACGCGCTGGGCGCGAACGATGCCGATCGCATCGAGCCCGCGCCCTCCGATTCGGCGCTCGAGCGAGCGATCGACGGTCGCTTCGAGTTGCCGACGCTCGATCTGGACGTCGCGTCGGCCGCCGGCGAGAGCGGTGCGGGGCGTGCCGGAGAGCCGCAGCGCGCCGACGAAGAGATTCCGGCGCTCGCCGACCTCGGCGACTTCGAGATCGACCTGCCGTCGCTCGAGGGCATCGACGCGCGCGTGCCCGAGCACGACGACGAGCGGCCGGCGGTCGATCTGGCCGACCTGGAGAGCGGGGCCGGGCTGGGCAATCTCGATTTCTCGTCGGTCGATCTCGAGCTGTCCGACGGCGACGTCGGCCTCGCGGCCGCCGATACGGCCGTCGCTCCGACCGTGGCGTCGTCGCGCTGGCAGGAGATGGCCACCAAGCTCGATCTCGCCTCGGCCTACGAGGAGATCGGCGACAAGGAGGGCGCGCGCGAACTGCTGCAGGAAGTGCTCGACGGCGGCGACGCCTCGCAACAGCAGAAAGCGCGCACGATGCTCGCGAAGATCGGCTGACGGAGGTTGTCGCGCGCTACGCGCTGACCGTCGCCTACGACGGTAGCCGCTTCTCGGGCTGGCAGACGCAACCGGCCGGGACCGCCGCGCAGGACGCGCTCGAACGCGCGCTGTCCACGGTGGCCGGCGAGACGATCCGCACCGTGTGCGCCGGGCGCACCGATGCCGGCGTGCATGCACTGCGCCAGGTCGTCCACTTCGATAGCGCCGCGCGCCGGCCGCTTTCGGCCTGGGTGCGCGGAACCAATGCCCATCTGCCGGCGGCCGCCGTTGCCGATTCCTTCCATGCGCGCTACGGTGCGGCTCGCCGGCGCTATCGGTACCTGCTGTACCGTTCGGCGGTGCGCCACCCGCTGCTCGCGCAGCGCGCGGGCTGGAGCTTCCGCGAGATCGATGTCGCCCGGATGCGCGCGGCCGCCGCAGCGCTCGTCGGCGAGCACGATTTCTCGGCGTTCCGTTCCGCGCAATGCCAGGCCGCCTCGCCGGTGCGCCGGCTCGAGGAGCTGTCGCTGTGCGAGCGCGGTCCCTTCGTCGTCTTCACTTTCGTCGCCAACGCATTCCTGCATCACATGATCCGCAACATCGTCGGCTCGCTGCTCGCCGTCGGCGAGGGGCGGCGCGATCCGCCATGGCTCGCCGAACTCCTCGCTGGACGAGACCGCACGCTTGCCGCCGCCACCTTCGCGCCCGACGGCCTGTATCTGGACGGCGCGCAGTACGACGAGCATTACGGGGTGCCGTCGTGGAGCGCGGGCGACGACGCGCTGCTGGAGGCGCTGCGATGAGTCGCGTCGACTCCGCTCCCGCCGCGGCGGGCGGCGCTGCGCGATGAGCCGCACGCGCGTCAAGTTCTGCGGCATCGTCGACGCGCGCGATGCGCGCGACGCCGCCGCGCTCGGCGTGGATGCGATCGGCCTCGTCTTCTATCCGCGCAGCCCGCGCGCGCTCGATCCTGCGCGTGCCGCCGGCATCCGCCGCGCGCTGCCGTCGTACGTGGCAGCGGTCGGCCTGTTCGTCGATGCGCCGCCCGATGCGGTGCGGCGCATCGCCGGCGCCGTCGGCCTCGACGCACTGCAGTTCCACGGCAGCGAGTCGCCGGACGAATGCGAGGCTTCGACGCCGGCCGGCGTGCGCTGGTGGCGCGCCGTGCGAATGCGCGCCGAGGTCGATTTGCTAGAATCGTTCGTTTGCTTCGAGCGCGCCGAGGCCCTGTTGCTCGACTCGTTCAGTCCCGCGTACGGCGGCAGCGGCACGGCCTTCGACTGGTCGTTGATTCCCGCGCAGCGACCGCTGCCCATCGTTCTGTCGGGCGGCCTGTCGCCCGACAACGTGGCCGACGCGATCGAGCAGGTGCGACCGAACGGCGTGGACGTCTCCAGCGGAATCCAGGCCGACGCGGCCGACGGAACGCCCGGCGGCGAGCCCCGCCGCAAGTCGTTGCAGCGCATGGAGCGATTCATGGCAGAGGTATTGCGCGCCGACGCCGCACGCCAGTCTCGATGAAGCCTTACGACCTTCCCGATGCCAGCGGCCATTTCGGCCCGTACGGCGGCCGCTTCGTGGCCGAGACGCTCGTGCAGGCGCTCGACGAGCTGCGCGACGCGTGGGAGCGCTATCGCGCCGATCCTTCCTTCGTGCGTGAACTGCAGTACGAACTGGCGCACTTCGTCGGCCGGCCTTCGCCGGTCTATCACGCGCGACGATGGTCCGAGCGGCTGGGCGGCGCGCAGATCTGGCTCAAGCGCGAGGACCTGAACCACACCGGCGCGCACAAGATCAACAACACGGTCGGGCAGGCGCTGCTGGCGGCGCGCATGGGCAAGCCGCGCGTGATCGCCGAGACGGGCGCCGGCCAGCACGGCGTGGCCACGGCTACCGTGGCCGCGCGTCACGGCATGCGCTGCGTCGTCTACATGGGCGCCGAAGACGTCGCGCGGCAGAAGCAGAACGTCTACCGGATGAAGCTGCTCGGCGCCGAGGTCGTGCCGGTGGAAAGCGGCTCGCGCACGCTGAAGGACGCGCTGAACGAGGCGATGCGCGACTGGGTCGCCAACGTCGAGGACACCTTCTACATCATCGGCACGGTGGCCGGCCCGCATCCGTATCCGGCGATGGTGCGCGACTTCCAGTCGGTGATCGGCGAGGAGTGCAAGCGCCAGATGCCGGAGATGATCGGGCGCCAGCCCGACGTCGTCGTCGCCTGCGTCGGCGGCGGCTCGAATGCGATCGGCATCTTTCATCCGTACATCGACGTCGACGGCGTGCAGCGGGTCGGTGTAGAGGCGGGCGGCGACGGTCTCGACACCGGGCGTCATTCGGCTTCGCTCACCGCCGGCATCCCCGGCGTGCTGCACGGAAACCGCACCTACCTGCTGCAGGACGAGAACGGGCAGATCCTTGATACGCATTCGGTTTCGGCCGGCCTCGACTACCCGGGCGTCGGGCCCGAGCACGCGTGGCTGAAGGACAGCGGGCGCGCGCAGTACGTCGTCGTGAACGACGACGAGGCGCTCGCCGCCTTCCACGACTGCTGCCGCATCGAGGGAATCATTCCTGCGCTCGAATCGAGCCACGCGCTGGCTCATGCCGCGCGCATCGCGCCGGCGATGGACAGGGAGCGCGCGATCCTGGTCAACCTGTCGGGCCGCGGCGACAAGGACATGCACACCGTCGCCCAGCGCGCCGGCATCGTTTTCGAATGACCCGTCTCGCCGCCACTTTCGAGCGCCTGGCCGCCGCAGGGCGCAAGGCGCTCATCCCGTACGTCACCACCGGCTACCCGCGGCCCGAACTCGCGCTGCCGATCCTGCGCGCGCTCGTCGAAGGGGGCGCCGACGTGATCGAACTCGGCGTTCCGTTCTCCGATCCGATGGCCGACGGGCCCGTCATCCAGCGCTCGAACGAGCAGGCGATCGCGCTCGGCATCGGCCTGCGCGAGGTGCTCGGCATCGTTCGTGCGTTCCGCCGCGGCGACGCCGAAACGCCGATCGTGCTGATGGGCTACGCCAATCCGATCGAGCGTTTCGGCGTGCAGCGCTTCCTCGCCGAGGCGGCCGAGGCCGGCGTCGACGGCGTGCTGGTCGTCGATTACCCGCCCGAGGAGTGCGAATCCTTCGCCGAAGCGGCGCGCGCCCGCGGCATCGATCCGGTGTTCCTGCTCGCGCCGACCTCCACCGACGCGCGCATCGAGCGCGTGCTCGGCGTGGCGAGCGGCTACGTCTACTACGTGTCGATGAAGGGCACGACCGGCGGCACGCTCGATGCCGATGCGGTGGTCGCCCGCGTGGCCGCGATCCGCGCGCGAACATCGCTGCCGGTCGGCGTCGGCTTCGGCATCCGCGACGGCGCCACCGCGCGAGCCGTCGCGCGCGCCGCCGATGCGGTGATCATCGGCACGCGCACGATCGAGGAGCTGCGCGACGGGCCGGTCGAACAGGCGCCGCAACGCGTGCGCGATTTCGTCGCCTCGATCCGCGCGGCGCTCGACGCGCCCGAACCGCTTCCTGGAATTCTCCGATGACCTGGCTCGACAAGCTGCTGCCGCCGCGCATCAAGCGTTCGCCTGCCGGCGGCAAGAAGGTTCCCGAAGGCGTCTGGGTCAAGTGCCCGTCGTGCGACGCCGTGCTGTATTCGGCCGACCTCGAGGCGAACCTGAACGTCTGCCCGAAGTGCGCGCACCACATGCGCCTGCCGGCGCGCAAGCGGCTCGACCTGCTGCTCGACGCGGAGGGCCGCTACGAGATCGGCCACGAAGTGCTGCCGGTCGACGCGCTGAAGTTCAAGGACAGCCGCAAGTATCCCGAGCGGCTGCGCGAGGCGATCGACGAGACCGGCGAAACCGACGCGCTCGTCGTGCAGGGCGGCGCGATCCGCACCATCCCCGTCGTCGCCGCCTGCTTCGAGTTCGATTTCATGGGCGGCTCGATGGGATCGGTGGTCGGCGAGCGTTTCGCGCGTGGCGTGCAGGCGGCGATCGAGCAGCGCGTGCCTTTCGTCTCCATCGCGGCCTCGGGCGGCGCGCGCATGCAGGAAGGGCTGCTGTCGCTGATGCAGATGGCCAAGACCACGGCGATGCTCGCCCGCCTGTCCGAGAAGAAGCTGCCCTATGTCTCGGTGCTCACCGATCCGACGATGGGCGGCGTGTCGGCGAGCTTCTGCTTCCTGGGCGACGTCGTGATCGCCGAGCCGCGCGCGCTGATCGGCTTCGCCGGCCCGCGCGTCATCGAGCAGACGGTGCGCACGAAGCTGCCCGAAGGCTTCCAGCGCGCCGAATTCCTGCTCGAGAAGGGCGCCATCGACCGCATCGTCGACCGCCGGCAGATGCGCGACGAGATCGCGCGCATGCTCGCGATGCTGTGCCGCCAGCCGAGCGAGGCGCTGGCCTGATGTCCGCTTCGCTCGCCGAGTGGCTCGCGCGCATCGAGACGCTGCACCCGAAGACGATCGACCTCGGCCTGGAGCGCGTTCGCGAGGTCGCGCAGCGCATGCAGCTCGCGCTGCCGGCCACGATCTTCACGGTGGGCGGCACCAACGGCAAGGGCTCGAGCTGCGCGATGCTCGAGGCGATCCTGCTCGCCGCCGGCTACCGGGTGGGTCTGTATACGTCGCCGCACCTCGTGCGCTTCAACGAGCGCATCCGCGTCGGCGGACGGCCGGCTTCGGACGAGACGATCGTCGAGCAGTTCGAGGCCGTGCAGGCGGCGCGCGGCGACACTCCGCTCACCTATTTCGAATTCTCCACGCTGGCCGCCTTGCGCCTGTTCGCGCGCGAGCCGCTCGATGCGGTGATCCTCGAGGTGGGCCTGGGCGGCCGGCTCGACGCGGTCAACATCGTCGATGCCCACTGCGCGATCGTCACCAGCATCGACGTCGATCACGCGGAATATCTCGGCGCCGACCGCGAGCGCATCGGCTGGGAGAAGGCGCACATCTTCCGCAGCGGCCGCCCCGCGATCTGCAGCGACCCGATCCCGCCTGCGTCGCTCGTGCAATACGCCGAGTCGATCGGCGCCGACCTGTGGCTGTGCGGACGCGACTTCCATTACGTGGGCGACCGGCAGCAGTGGTCGTATCGCGGCCGCGCGCAGCGGCGCAGCTCGATCGCCTATCCGGCGCTGCGCGGCGCGAACCAGCTGCTGAACGCCTCGGGCGTGCTGGCCGCGCTCGAGGCGATACGCGAGCGGCTGCCGGTGAACCAGCAGGCGGTGCGACAGGGCTTCGCCGAGGTCGAGCTGCCCGGGCGCTTCCAGGTGCTGCCCGGCGTTCCCACCGTCGTGCTCGACGTCGCGCACAATCCGCACGCGGTCGCGCACCTGGCGAACAACCTCGATTCGATGGGAAGGGGCGGGCGCAATTACGCGGTGTTCGGCGTCATGCGCGACAAGGACGTCGACGGAATCATCGCGGCGGTGAAGGATCGCTTCGACGCCTGGTTCGTCACCGACCTGCCGGGCACGCGCGCGGCGAGCGCCGCCTGGATCGCCGAGCGCCTGCAGGCCGGGGGGGTGGTCGCGCCTCGCGCCGAGAACGACGAGGCGGGCCGCGCGGCGCATGCGGAAGCCAGCCGCGCGGCGCACGTGGAAACCCATTCCTCGCCGAGCGCTGCGCTCGCCGCCGCACGCGCTGCGGCGCAGCCGAATGATAGAATCATCGTCTTCGGATCTTTCCTCACTGTCGCGGACATTCTTGCCACTCGTGCCAGCTCGCCGGATCCGTCGTTGCGACGTCCCCGCTGAAGCGCAGCCCGCCGCCGTCGCCGCACCCGTCGTCCCTCCGACACCCCGTTCCGCCGATGGCACGTCGTAACCCCGCCGACGGCGCCGCGCTCGACCCGGCCGTCACGCAGAAGAAGCGCGCGCGTCGGCGCCTGGTGGGCGCCCTCGTGCTGGGAATCGCCGCAGCCATCGTCCTTCCGCTCGTGCTCGACTCCGAGCCGAGGCAGACGATCACCGACGTCGAGATCGAGATTCCGCCCCGCGAAGCGGCATTGCCCTCGCTCGATTCCCCGTCGCATGCCGAGGCGGCCGCGCCGTCCGCGGCAGCGCCGTCCGACGACGCTGTCGTGCCGCCCGTGCCGGTCGAGCCGCACGCGTCCGGGGCAGAGCCGAACGCCGACGTGCCGGCGAAGGCCGACGCGAAGCCGCCGTCCCGATCGCCGGAGACGCGCGCGCAGGCCAGGCCCGATGCGGCAGCCGGCGCGGAGAAGCGCAGCAGCGCGAAGACCGAAGCGCCGAAAGTCGCCACCGCGAAGCCGCGCGCGGATGCGGGCGCACCGGCGCAGGGCGAATCCGCCGCCGCGAAATCCTCTACGAAATCCGCGGCCTCGGCGCCGACGGGTTCGCGTTTCGCGCTGCAGCTCGGCGCCTTCGCCAACGCCGGCAGCGCACGGGCGCAGCTCGACAAGGCGCGGCGCACGGGGCTGCGCGCCTACACCGAGACGGTGAGCACGGCGCAGGGCGAACGCACGCGGGTGCGCGTCGGCCCGTTCGCCACGCGCGAGGAAGCCGAGAAGGCGCGCGCGACGCTGAAGCTCTCGGGCATCGATTCGTCCGTCGTGGACGCTCGGTGAGCGTCGAGCAACTCACGGGTTGGGACTATTTCGTGGCAGCGACGCTGGCGATCTCGATCGCGCTCGGTGCCCTGCGCGGGCTCGTGCGAACGGTGTTCGCGCTCGCGGCGTGGGTCGTCGCGCTGCTCGGCGCGCCGCTCGCCACGTCGCCGCTGATCGCCTTCACCGGCTGGAGCTTCCCGCCGCTGTTCGTCGGCGTGCTCGTCTTCTTCGTGCTGCTGGTGGCAGTGCGGCTGCTCGGCTCGCTGCTCGCGCGCGCGCTGTCGCGCGTGGGCCTGGGTTTCGCCGATCGCACGCTTGGCTCGGCGCTCGGCGTGCTGCGCGCCCTCGTCGTCATCGCGATCGTCGCGCTGGTCGGTCGCCAGATCGGCGCCGACCGCGAGACGGCCTGGCAGCAGGCGCTGTCCAGGCCGCTGCTCGATGTGCTCGTGTCGTGGGCCGATCCCTGGATCCCGACTCGCGCAGTGCCGCGTCAACCCGTGCGAACCACCGAACGAGGCCCGACATGTGCGGAATCCTGGGCGTCGTAGCGCGCTCCCCGGTCAATCAGCTGCTCTACGACGGGCTGCTGCTGCTGCAGCACCGCGGCCAGGACGCCGCCGGCATCGCCACCGAGCAGGGCAAGTCGTTCCAGATGCAGAAGGGCAACGGCCTGGTGCGCGACGTCTTCCGCACGCGCAACATGCGCTCGCTGCCGGGAACGACGGGCATCGCGCACGTGCGCTATCCCACGGCCGGGTCGGCGGGCAACTCGGCCGAGGCGCAGCCGTTCTACGTGAACGCGCCTTTTGGCCTGCTGCTGGCGCACAACGGCAACCTCACCAACGCCGAGCAGCTGAAGGACGAGATGTTCCGCCGCGACCGGCGGCACATCAACACCGATTCCGATTCCGAGGTGCTGCTCAACGTGCTCGCCAACTCGCTGCAGGCGAGCGCGCGCGGCGTCTCGCTCGATCCCGACACGATCTTCGATGCGGTGCGCGAAGTGCATCGTCGCGCGCGCGGCGCCTACGCCTGCGTGGCCGAGATCGCCGGCTACGGCATCCTCGCCTTCCGCGACCCCTTCGGCATCCGGCCGCTGTGCTACGGCATCTCCGAAACCGAGTACGGCACCGAATACCTGGTGGCCTCCGAATCGGTCGCGCTCGAAGGACTGGGCTTTCGCCTGGTGCGCGACGTCGCTCCGGGCGAGGCCGTCTTCATCGATCTCGACGGTAATTTCCATTCCCGCCAGTGCGCGGACAATCCGCGGCTCGTGCCCTGCGTGTTCGAGTACGTCTACTTCGCGCGGCCCGATTCGATCCTCGACGGCGCGAGCGTGTACGCCGCCCGCCTGCGCATGGGCGAGCACCTGGCCGAGCGGCTCGCGCGCGAGCTGTGGCGCGGCGACATCGACGTCGTGATGCCGATCCCCGACACCTCGCGTCCGTCGGCGATGCAGCTGGCGATGAAGCTCGGCCTCACTTATCGCGAGGGCTTCCTGAAGAACCGCTACGTCGGCCGCACGTTCATCATGCCGGGGCAGGCGGTGCGCAGGCGATCGGTGCGCCAGAAGCTGAACGCGATGAGCGTCGAGTTCAAGGGCAAGAACGTGCTGCTCGTCGACGATTCGATCGTGCGCGGAACGACCTCGCGCGAGATCGTGCAGATGGCGCGCGACTCGGGCGCGAACAAGGTCTATTTCGCGTCGGCGGCGCCCCCGGTGCGCTTTCCGAACGTCTACGGCATCGACATGCCCACGCGCGGCGAACTCATCGCCTACGGCCGCAGCGACGAGGAGATCCGCCAGGCGATCGGCGCCGATGCGCTGCTCTACCAGAGCGTGGAGGCGATGGAGCAGTCGGTGACCGACGTGGCCCCGCATCTGGTCGAATTCGAGGCATCGTGCTTCGACGGCCACTACGTCACGGGCGACATCACCCCCGAATATCTCGACCGCATCGAGCGCGAGCGCCTGGCCGGAGCCGGTCCGATCGACGACGACCTGCCGCGCAACCAGATGAGCCTGCATTTCCAGGCTACCGAGTGAGAGCGCGATGAGCGATCGTCCGGACGACGACGACCCGCACGGCGGCGATCGAAACGGCGACGAAGCCGCGGGCGACGAAGCTTCCCGCTGGGGCTTCGAGACGCGCGCCGTGCGCGCCGGTTTCGCGCGCACGGGCTACGGCGAGCACGACGAGCCGATCTTCCTCACGTCGAGCTTCGTGCACGACAGCGCGGCGCACGCGGCGGCCAAGTTTGCCGGCGAGGCCGAGGGCTACATCTATTCGCGTTTCGGCAACCCGACGGTGCGCCTGTTCGAGCAGCGCCTGGCGTCGCTCGAGGGCGCCGAGGAATGCCGCGCCACCGCCTCGGGCATGGCGGCGATCCAGGCCGTGCTGGTGAGCCTCACGCACGCAGGCGACCACATCGTCTGCGCGCAGGGCGTGTTCGGCACGACGCTGCAGCTGTTCGCGCTGTTTCGGCGCTACGACATCGAGACTACCTTCGTTCCGCTCGCCGACGCGCAGGCCTGGCGCGACGCGATCCGGCCGAACACGCGGATGCTGTTCGTCGAGACGCCGTCGAACCCGCTCACCGAGGTCGCCGACCTGCGCGCGCTCTCGGCGATCGCGCGCGAACACGGCGTCGCGCTCGTCGTCGACAACTGCTTCTGCACGCCGGCGCTGCAGCGCCCGCTGGAACTGGGCGCCGACATCGTCGTGCATTCGGCCACCAAGTACCTGGACGGGCAGGGCCGCGTGATCGGCGGCGCCGTGCTCGGCTCGAAGCGCTACATGGACGAAACGCTGCAGCCGGTGCTGCGCTACGGCGGGCCGACGCTGTCGGCGTTCAATGCCTGGGTGCTCGCCAAGGGGCTGGAGACGCTGTCGGTGCGCATGGAGCGGCACGCGCAGAACGCGCTGGCTGTCGCGCGCTGGCTCGAGGCGCAGCCGGCGGTGGAGCGCGTGCGCTATCCGTGGCTCGAATCGCATCCGCAGCACGCGCTCGCCCGCGCGCAGCAGCGCGGCGGCGGCGCCGTGCTCGCCTTCGAGGTGCGCGGCGCCGACGACGCGCAGCGCAAGGCGCGCGCCTGGCGAATCGTCGACGCCTGCCGACTGCTGTCGATCACCGCGAACCTCGGCGACGTGAAGTCGACGATCACGCACCCGGCCAGCACGACGCACGGG
The DNA here is from genome assembly GCA_937903095.1 of uncultured Burkholderiales bacterium. Classification (GTDB taxonomy): domain Bacteria; phylum Pseudomonadota; class Gammaproteobacteria; order Burkholderiales; family Burkholderiaceae_E; genus Zeimonas. The sequence continues at coordinate 11,579 of CALCZN010000271.1, read as the reverse complement.
CGCATGCCGATCGAAACGCGCCGCGAGACGGGCATCGGCGAAGGCATGCTGCGCGTGGCGGTCGGCCTGGAGGATGTCGGGGACATCTGCGCGGATCTGGCGCGAGGGATGTGAACGGGGTCGCGTGAGCCGGCCCTGCACCCGATCGCAGCATCCGCATGATTCTCCTCTTCAAGCTCACGCTCGCGCCGGCTTCGATCCTGCTCGCCACGCTCGTCGCACAGCGCTTCGGACATGGCGCGGCGGGCTTCCTCTCGGGCTTTCCGGTGATCTCCGGTCCGATCGTCGCCGTGCTGATGTTCTCGCTGCCGGCCGAGCAGGTCGAAGGCATCGCGCGCGCGACGCTCGCCGCGAGCCCGGCGACCTTCGCGCACATCGTTGCCTTCGCCTGGCTGTCGCGATGGCTGCCGTGGTGGGGTTGCCTGACTGGCGCCGCCGCGGCCTTCTTCGCCGTCGGCGTGTTGACGACCGCGTCGTGGTTGCCGGGCGCACTGCAGCTTGCACTGGCGATTGCCGGTCCCTTCGTCGCGTTGGCGGCGATGCCGCGCGAACGCACGGTCGTCGGAGCGGTGCCGGTGCCGCGGATCGAGATCGCGATGCGCGTCGTCGGCACTTTCGTGCTCGCCGCGACGGTGATTCTCAGCGCACAGCACGTGCCGGCAGCGGTCAGCGGCCTGCTGCTCGCCTGGCCGATCAGCGGGACCATCCTTCCGTGCTTCACGCTGCCCGCCTACGGCCATCCGGCGACGGTGACGCTGCTGCGCGGCCTGTCGATCGGGCTGGCGGGCTTCGTCTGGTTCTATGTCGCGCTCGCGTTCCTGCTCGGTGCAGGCGTCGGCGGCTTCGTCGCGTTCGTCGCGGCCGCGCTGGTGTCGGGGGTCGTGGGGGTGCTGTTCAAGAGATAGACGCGCGACACGCCGGCTCGTCATCCGTCGCGCTGCGCGGTGCAGCGTTATCGGCTGCGTAGATCGTTACGGGTACGGAAGCGCTGCAAGTCGCAGCGTCGTGGGATGCCGGCGCCGGCTCATTCACCTCCTCATCTGAAATCGCGGCTCGACACCTCCAGTTCGCCGAGCCACTGCGAGTGATCGACGACCTGCTGCGCCAGCAGATGCCGCACCTGGCCACCCGTTTCCGTGTCGCGCTGCCAGCGGCCGTAGACGGTCATCAGTTTCGACGCGAGCACTGCGCTGCGATGGCGTTCGAAGACGTCGGGCCAGACGATCACGTTGACCGTCCCGGTTTCGTCCTCGAGCGTGACGAAGATCGTGCCTGCCGCGGTGTCGGGACGCTGCCGGTGCGTGACGAGGCCGCTCGCGCGCGCCAGGCGCCCGTCGGGGAATGCGCGCAGCGCTTCCGAAGTGGACACGCGATGGTGTGAGAGGCGACCGCGCAGCAGCGCGAGCGGGTGGCGGCCCATCGGGATGCCCAGCCCGCGATAGTCGGCGATGATCTCGCGCGCTTCCGACAGCGCCGGCAGGCGCGTCGGCATCTCGTCGAAGCGGGCTTCGGCGAGCAGCTTCGGCATCGGCCGGATTGCCGCGGCTTCCCAGTGCGCCTGCGCGCGATGGCCGGCGAGCGAGCGCAACGCGTCGGCCTGCGCGACCGCCTGGAGCGCACGCGCATCGAGCGCTGCCTCGCGAGCGAGATCTTCCACGCTGTCGAAAGCGAAGCGGCCGGCGCCGCGCTCTTCGCGTCGAGCCTCGCGCGCCGCGACAATGCGTTGGGCGGCCGCGGCGGACAGGCCGCGCACGCGGTCCAGCCCGAGGCGCACCGCGGGCTGCGGGCGCCGATCGATCGCGCTGCCGTCGGCGGGCGCGCGATACGCGGAGGGTGTGCGGCAAGTGGCCGATTCGCCGCCCTGCGTGGCCGCGAAGAAACTCTCGTCGTCGACGCGCTCCTCGAGCGTGCTTTCCACTTCGCTCAGCAGCACGTCGGCCCCGCGCACCTCGATGCCGTGCTCGCGCGCATCGCGCACGAGCTGCGCCGGCGCGTAGAAGCCCATCGGCTGGCTGTTCAGCAGCGCGGCGAGGAAGGCCGCCGGCTCGTGCCGCTTGATCCAGCTCGACACGTAGACGAGCAATGCGAAGCTCGCCGCGTGGCTCTCGGGGAAGCCGTATTCGCCGAAGCCCTGGATCTGGCGGAAGATCGCCTCGGCGAAATCGCGCTCGTAGCCGCGCGCCATCATGCCGTCGACGACGCGCCGCTCGAAGGGCTCCAGGCCACCGCGGCGGCGCCACGCCGCCATCGCGCGGCGCAGCCCGTCGGCCTCGCCGCCCGAGAAGCCGGCGGCGAGCATCGCGATCTGCATCACCTGTTCCTGGAAGATCGGCACGCCGAGCGTGCGCTCGAGCGCGGGGCGGATCTCGTCGCGCGGATAGACGACGGGCTCCAGCCCCTGGCGTCGGCGCAGGTACGGATGCACCATGCCGCCCTGGATCGGCCCGGGGCGCACGATCGCAACCTCGACGACGAGATCGTAGAAGCACTCCGGCTTGAGCCGCGGCAGCATGCTCATCTGCGCGCGCGATTCGATCTGGAACACGCCCACCGTGTCGGCGCGCGAGATCATCTCGTAGGTGGCCGGGTCTTCGGCCGGGATGTCCTCCATGCGGAAGGTGCCGCTGCGCTGCTGACCGATGAATTCGAGCGCGCGCCGGATCGCGCTCAGCATGCCGAGCGCGAGCACGTCGACCTTCAGCAGCCCGAGCGCATCGAGATCGTCCTTGTCCCATTCGATGACGCTGCGATCGGGCATCGCCGCGTTCTCCACCGGGACGAGTCGCGTGAGCCGGTCGCGCGCGATGACGAAGCCGCCGGTGTGCTGCGACAGGTGGCGCGGGAAGCCGCGCAGGGTCGAGGCCAGTTCGAGCCACTGGCGCGCGACGCGCGAATCCGGATCGAAGCCCGCCTCGCGCAATCGTGCCGGCTGCATGCCGGCGTCCCACCAGGAGTATCCGCGCGCGAGCTGCTCGATGCGCCGCGCATCGATGCCCAGCGCGCGGCCGACGTCGCGCAGCGCCGAGCGCGAGCGGTAGCAGATGACGGTGGCGGTGAGCGCCGCGCGATCGCGGCCGTATTTTCTGTAGAGGTACTGGATGACCTCCTCGCGGCGCTGGTGCTCGAAATCGACGTCGATGTCGGGCGGCTCGTTGCGCTCGCGGCTGAGGAAGCGTTCGAAGAGCACGCTCGCGCGCGCCGGATCGACCTCGGTGATGCGCAGGCAATAGCACAGCGCCGAGTTCGCCGCCGAGCCGCGTCCCTGGCACAGGATCCCGTGGTCGCGCGCGAAACGCACGATGTCGGCGACGGTGAGGAAATACGGCTCGTATTTCAGCTCGGCGATCAGCGCGAGTTCGCGCTCGACCTGTTCGAGCACTTTCGGCGGCGCGCCGCCGGGATAGCGCGCGGAAAGCCCTTCGAAGGCGAGCGTGCGCAGCCAGCTCGTCGGCGTGTGCCCGGGCGGGACGATCTCCTCGGGATACTCGTAGCGCAGCTCGTCGAGCGAGAAGCGGCAGCGGGCGACGATCTCGACCGTCTCGTCGAGCAGCTCGCGCGGATACAGCCGCGCCAGTCGCAGTCGGCTGCGCAGATGCTGCTCGGCGTTCGACGCGAGCGCGTAGCCGAGCGACTTCAGCGGCGTGTTCAGCCGGATCGCGGTGAGCGTGTCCTGCAGCGCCTTGCGCGAGCGCACGTGACACAGCACGTCTCCCACCGCCGTGCGCGGCAGGCCGGCCGCGTCGGCGATGCGGCGCGTGGCCTCGAGCAGCGCCGCGTCGTGGCCGCGCACGAGCAGCGAAACGCCGAGCCAGCAGCGGCCGTCGAAGCGTTCGCGCAGGAAGCGCGCCTGCCCGAGGAGGCGTTGGGCGGCGGGCGCGGCACCCGGCCCGTCGACGGCGACGGCCGGCGAGGGAACGAGCAGCGCGAGGCAGTCGTCGACCCCTGCGTCGAGGTCTTCGGCGAGCAGCCGGTATCTGCCCTTGTCGGCGCGCATGCGCGCGCGCGTGATCAGCTCCGACAGGTTGCCGTAGCCGTTGCGCGTCGTGGCGAGCAGCACCAGCCGCGCGTCGTCGCCGAAGGCGTCGCGCAGCGAGAATTCGGCGCCGACGACGAGCGGCAGGCCCGTCTCGCGCGCGCGCAGATGCGCGCGCACGACGCCGGCGAGCGAGCATTCGTCGGTGATCGCCAGCGCCGAATAGCCGAGCGCCTGCGCGCGCTCGACCAGCTCTTCGGGATGCGAGGCGCCGCGCAGGAACGAGAAGTTCGAGACGCAGTGCAGTTCGGCGTAATGAGGGAGTACGACCGGGGGAAGCACGACGGGGGGAAGCACGGTGCCTCTGCGCAGAGTTAGCTGTATGAATATACAGTACCGGCAGGACCGGGCTTCGCAGCGGCCGGCAGCAGGCGGATCAACGACGCGAGCCCTGGCCGGGCGCGCGTTCAGGCCCGGTTGACCAGCACGATTCCGGCGGCGATCAGCGCGAGCGCGACGACGAGCGACGCTCCGATCGGCTCGCCGAGCAGCACCGCGCCGGCGAGAACGCCGAACAGCGGCGTGAGGAAGGTGAACGCGTGCAGCGTCGTCGCCCGATAGTGCGCGACGAGCCAGAACCACGCGAGGTAGCTGGCGCAGGCGATCACCACGGTCTGGAAGGCGAGCGACGCCCAGACGATCGGCGACGGCGCGAACACGCCCGGCTCGCCGAACGCGTACGACAGCGCTACGAGCACGACGGCCGAGATGCCGAGCTGGTACAGCAGTGTGATCTCGGGCGGGGTTCGGCGCAGCACGCTGGCCTTGATGACGATCGTGGTGGCGCCCCAGAAGAACGCCGCAGCCAGGCACAGCGCATCGCCGAGCAGTGCGATCGGCTCCGCAGCGCCGATGCGCGCGCCGAAGGCGACGACGAGACCGGCGAAGGCCGCGACGAGACCCACGACCTTCTGCCGCGTGAGCCGGTCGCCCGGAACGAAGCGGTGCGCGCCAAGCGCGACGAAGAACGGCGCGGCGTAAAGCAGAAGCACCGCGCGGACCGCGGTGGTGTACACGAGGCCGACGAACAGGCACGCGAACTCGGCGGCGAACAGGACGCCGACCAGCACACCGGGGGCGACGCTCTCCCCGTGCTCGCGCAGCGGAACGCCGCGCCGGAAGATCCAGGCCGACAGCAGCAGCGCCGCGCCGATCGAGCGCAGCGCCGCCTGCCAGACGGGCGATATGCCGGTATTGCCGACCTTCGTCGCCACCTGCCCGAGGCCCCAGATCGAACACAGGACGATCTGAGTGGCAACGGCGCGCGGCGGCAGGGCGGTGGAGTCGGTCACCAGCGGCGTTATACCGCAACCGCGCGTAGCATTGGTTGCGATGCCCGCCCGAGATCCCGATACCGTTCGGCGCGAGCCGGACGCCGCGCCCGGCGAGCCGCGCCCAGGCGAGCCGCGCGCCGCACTCGCCGCCTTGCGCGACGCGCTGCAACGCTGCCGCGAATGCCCGCTCGGCTACTTCGCCACGCAGGGCGTCGCCGGCGAAGGCGCATTGCGTCCCGCGCTGATGCTCGTCGGCGAGGTGCCGGGCGACCAGGAAGACCTGCAAGGCCACCCCTTCGTCGGTCCGGCCGGTCAGCTTCTCTTTCGCGCGATCGACTCGCTCGGCTGGCCGCGTGAGTCGCTGTTCGTCACCAACGCGGTCAAGCATTTCAAGTTCGAGCTGCGCGGCAAGCGGCGCATCCACAAGACGCCTTCGCAGCGCGAAGCGGCTGCCTGCCTGCACTGGCTCGAGGAAGAGATCGGGCTCGTCGAGCCGCGTGCGGCCATCGCGCTCGGCGCCACTGCGGCGCGCTCGCTGATGCGCCGCAGCGTCGCAGTGACGCGGGAGCGCGGAAACTGGCTACAGAGGGATGACGGCCTGCGCGTGCTGATCACGCTGCATCCGTCGGCACTGCTGCGCCTGCGCGGCGACGAGCGCGAATCCGCCTACGAACTGTGGCTCGACGATCTGCGCAAAGCGGATTCGATCTTCGGCTCTCGCTCGTGATGCGGATCTTCGTTCACAGCTTCAGGCCGCCAGAGCCGCGGCAGGCTCGTCTCGTCCCCGCTGTACGAAACGCATCATCTCCTCGACGGTCATTACATGCGCGGTCGAGAACGCCAGGATGCTGAGCGTTGCCTGGTGCACCTGTTCTGCGCTCATCGCGCCGTAACCGACGTCCGGGTAATCGAAGGTGCCGGTGACGTCCGACAGGAAGGCAACCTTGTAGTTCCGGAACATCGCATCGCGAGCCGTTGCGTGGCAGCAGTTCTCGGTAGTGGTGCCCGAGATGATCACCGACTCGATTCCCCATTCGCGCAGGATGAGATCCAGGTCCGTTGCGAAGAATGCGCTGTAGCGGTGCTTCTTGACGACGTGTTCGCCGGGGGCGGGCGCAAGGTCCCCGAAGATTTCCACGCCTTGCGTGTCGTCGACCAACGCAGATCCATCGGCGATCGGCGGGTACAGATCATCGAACAGGCCCATGTCGCAGCCGTCTTTGCGGTGTACATGTGCGGTATAGACGACACGGATGCCCTGCTCGCGGCAGAACTTCAACGTGGAAGCGAGTTTCGGCACCATTCGGTGTGCCTGCGCCGATTGCAGTTTCGCGCCGGGGGAGACGAAGTCGTTTTGCATGTCGACCACGATCATGGCGGTGCGCGAAGGATCGATGCGATCGAAACGATATCCCATGGCCGTCTCCGGTTGTGATCGGGCTGGTCGATTATCGGAGTGATCAAGTGCCGGTGCAACGTCGGCGCTGCCCGCGCGAAACGTCGACAGCCAGGGCGCAGTCAGGATTGTTTCACCTGCCGCGGGGATCGACGGTCGGGCGGGGCGATTGGTTCACGCGTTCCGAGCGGTCGCCCAATCGGGACGCCCCTTGTTGCGCGGCGTTCTTTGGTCTGTCACATTTGGCGGCGCATCATTTCGGCTGCCCGCAACGGGCGAACCGGCGCCGCGTGCGTCGTGACGAAATCGAAGGAGACCCAGATGAACCGAAGGCAAGGTCGCAGCGCCGCCTCGTGGGCGCGTGCGTCGCTGGTGGCGATGACGCTCGCCGGTGGGGCATTGGCAGGACCCCCGGCGGGCGCCGTCACCGAGATCCAGTGGTGGCACTCGATGACCGGCGCGAACAACGACCGCATCAACAGCCTGGCTGAGCGCTTCAGCAAGAGCCAGTCCGACTACAAGGTCACCGCCGTCTACAAGGGCTCCTATCCCGAGTCGATGACGCAGGCGATCGCCGCGTACCGGGCGGGCAACGCGCCGCACATCGTCCAGGTGTTCGAGGTCGGCACCGCGACGATGATGGCGGCCAAGGGTGCGATCGTCCCGGTCGAGAAGCTGATGAAGGACGCCGGCGAGAAGTTCGACCGCAGTGCGTACGTGCCGGCGGTGGCCGGCTACTACACGACGCGCAAGGGCGAGATGCTGTCGTTCCCGTTCAACAGCTCGACCACGGTCTTCTACTACAACAGGGATGCTTTCAAGAAGGCGGGCATCGACAAGGCGCCCGAGACCTGGAGCGAGTTCGCCGCGGCCGCGGCGAAGATCAAGGCGTCGGGCGCGTCGTCGTGTCCGTATACGACGAGCTGGCCGAGCTGGGTGCACCTGGAAAGCTTCTCGGCCTGGCACAACACGCTGTTCGCCACCGAGAACAACGGCTTCGCCAGCCTGAAGGCGCGGCTCGCGGTCGACAAGCCGCTGTTCGAGCGGCACATGAAGAACCTGCTCGAGTGGTCGAAGAACGGGTTGTTCACCTACGCCGGCCGCACCACCGAAGGCGATTCGAAGTTCTACAGCGGCGAGTGCGCGATGTTCACCGGCAGCTCGGCCACCTACGGCAACATCAAGCGCAACGCGAAGTTCGATTTCGGCATCTCGAAGCTGCCGTACTACTCCGACGTGGAAGGCGCGCCGCAGAACACCGTCATCGGCGGGGCGAGCCTGTGGGTGATGAGCGGCAAGTCGAAGGACGAGTACAAGGGCATCGCGAAGTTCTTCGGTTTCCTGTCGTCGCCCGAGATCCAGGCCGAATGGCACCAGGCCACCGGCTACCTGCCGCTGACGATCGCCGCCTACGAGTTGACGAAGAAGTCGGGCTTCTACGAGAAGAACCCCGGCACCGACGTCGCCGTGCAGCAGATGATCGTCAAGACCACCGACAAGTCGCGCGGCGTGCGGCTGGGCAACATGGTGCAGATCCGCGACATCGTGCACGAGGAGATGGAAGCGATGCTCGCCGGCAGGCAGGATCCGAAGACGGCGCTGGCGAACATGAAGCGGCGCGGCGACGAGCAGCTGGTGCGCTTCGAGCGCACAGCGCGGGAGTAGGGCGCCCTGGAAAAGCGCGTGCTCTTCGGCGCGGCCGGGTGGCTCCCGGCCGCGCTGCTCGCGCCGCAGCTGGCGATCGTCCTGGTCTTCTTCTACTGGCCGGCGCTGCAGGCGCTGTTCCAGTCGGTGTTCATCCAGGACGCCTTCGGCGGCAGCCTGCAGTTCGTCGGCCTGGAGAACTTCCAGTACCTGTTCTCCGACGAGCTGTACCTGTACTCGTTCCAGGTCACCGCCGTGTTCTCGATCGCCGTCACCGCGATCGGGCTCACGCTGAGCCTGGCGCTGGCGTATTTCGCCGATCGCGCGATTCGCGGCGCCTATGTCTTCCGCACGCTGCTGATCGTGCCCTATGCCGTGGCGCCGGCGATCGCCGGCGTGCTGTGGATCTTCCTGTTCAACCCGACGCTGGGCATCGTCTCGCACTGGCTGCGCGGCGTCGGCGTCGACTGGAACCACGTGCTCAACGGCGGGCAGGCGATGATCCTGATCGTCGTCGCGGCCGTCTGGAAGCAGATCAGCTACAACTTCATCTTCTTTCTCGCCGGGCTGCAGTCGATCCCGAAATCGCTGCTCGAGGCCGCGGCGATCGACGGCGCCGGCGCCTGGCGCACGTTCCGCTCGGTGATCTTTCCGCTGCTGTCGCCGACCACCTTCTTCCTGCTCGTCGTCAACGTCGTCTACGCCTTCTTCGACACCTTCGCGATCGTCGATGCGGCCACCGGCGGCGGTCCGGCGAAGGCCACCGAGATCCTCGTCTACAAGGTGTTCAACGACGGCTTCAAGGCGCTCGACATCGGCGGCTCGGCCGCGCAGTCGGTGATCCTGATGATCATCGTGCTCGCGCTTACGGTGATCCAGTTCCGCTACGTCGAGCGGCGCGTGCGTTATTGACCTGCGATGCCCGGCCGCAGCCTTTCCGCACGCGCACTCACCTACGTCGTTCTGGCGCTGGGCGTGCTCGTCGTCGCCTTCCCCGTGTGGGTGACTTTCGTCGCGTCGACGAAGACGCTCGACGAGGTGCAGAGCGTGCCGATGTCGCTGCTGCCCGGCACCCAGTTCCTGAAGAATTACGCCGAAGTGCTCGCCTCGGGCGCCGGCAACACCACGGCGCCGGTGGCGCGGATGATGGGCAACAGCCTGGTCATGGCGCTCGCGATCGCGATCGGGAAGATCGCGATCTCGCTGCTGTCGGCCTTCGCCCTGATCTACTTCCGCTTCCCGCTTCGGCGCACCGCCTTCTGGCTGATCTTCGTCACGCTGATGCTGCCGGTGGAAGTGCGCATCATGCCCACCTACCAGGTGATGGCCGACCTGCACCTGATCGACACCTATGCGGGGCTCACGCTGCCGCTGATCGCTTCGGCCACGGCCACCTTCCTCTTCCGCCAGTTCTTCATGACGGTGCCCGACGAGCTTGCCGAAGCCGCGAAGATCGACGGCGCCGGGCCGATGCGCTTCTTCTGGCACGTGCTGCTGCCGCTGTCGCGCACGAGCATCGCGGCGCTGTTCGTCATCCAGTTCATCTACGGCTGGAACCAGTACCTGTGGCCGTTGCTGGTCACCACGCAGGAATCGATGTATCCGGTGGTGATCGGCATCAAGCGGATGATCGCCGGGGGCGACGCCGCTACCGAATGGCAGCTGGTGATGGCCACCGCGATGCTCGCGATGCTGCCGCCGGTGATCGTCGTCGTGGCGATGCAGAAGTGGTTCGTCAAGGGCCTGGTGGAGTCGGACAAATGAGCGACGTCACGTTCTCCGACTGGCCGTACCCGGCCTTCGTCGCGCACCGCGGCGCCGGGAGCCTGGCGCCCGAGAACACGCTCGCGGCGCTGCGCACCGGCCGGTCCTTCGGCTACCGGATGTTCGAGATCGACGCCAAGCTCTCGGGCGACGGCGTCGCGCTGCTGATGCACGACGCGACGCTCGAGCGCACGACCGACGGACGCGGACGCGTCGATGCGCAACCGTTCGCCGCGCTCGCGCGGCTCGACGCCGGCAGCTGGCATTCGGCGGCCTTCGCCGGCGAGGGCATTCCGACGCTCGGGCGCGTCGCGCGCTGGGTGCTCGCCAACGACGCGATGCTGAACATCGAGATCAAGCCGACGCCGGGCCGCGAGCGCGAAACCGGAGCGGCGGTCGCGCTCGATGCACGCGCGGCCTGGCGCGATGCCGGCGTGCCGCCGCTGCTGTCGTCCTTCTCGCCGATGGCGCTCGCCGCGGCGCGCGAGGCCGCGCCCGAGCTTCCGCGCGCGTTGCTGCTCGACGAGCTGCCCGCCGACTGGCTCGAGCGCTGCACGGCGCTCGGCTGCGTGGCGCTCGATGCCGATCATTCGCTGCTGGACGCGGCGCTCATCGCGCAGGCACACGAGGCGTCGCTGCGCGTGCTCGCGTGGACGGTGAACGACGAGGCGCGGGTCGACGAACTGTTCGCTGCGGGGCTCGATGCCGTGATCACCGACGCCGTGGACCGGATCGCGCCGGGCCCTTCGCGACGCGGCCCGGGCACGTCGGGTGCACCGTGTTGACGCCGATCAACGCCGATATCGGGCGCGCCCACGTACGATCGGCCCGGGAGGTGCCCGAATGTCCTTGTCCGAAGCTCAGCTCGAGCAGATCGTCGCGCAGATCCGCGGCCGTCTGGCCGTGCTGGAAGAAGAGATCGCGCGCAAACTCGGCGAAAGCGCCGAAGGTTTTTCCAGTTTCGACGGCGTCGGCGACGCCGGAGACCTCAGTTCGATCCTCACCGAGAGCGAGGTCGATCTTTCGGAAGCGAAGCGCGACGTAGACGAATGGCGCGCGCTGCGCGCGTCGCTGCGCCGCGTCGAGGAAGGCACCTACGGCGTCTGCACCGAGTGCGGCGTCGACATCCCCTTCGAACGGCTCACCGCCGCGCCGCTCGCCCACCGCTGCATCGATTGCCAGGCGGTTGCGGAGAAGCGCGAGCGCACGTTTCCGGGAGCGTGAAGGGTCGAGGGTGAAAGCCGTTCACCCGAATCTGCCCTGCACGAACCACCCGCGGCGGCCGTCGGTTGCCGTTCGATCCCGGTAGATCCAGTACAGCGCGTGCGCCTCGTCTTCGGCGATGAAGTAGTCGCGCTGCGTCAGCGAGTCGTCCCACCAGCCGCCTTCGATCCGTTCGGGACCGGCCAGCAGCCGCAGCGGCGAATGCCACCACGGGCGGTTGTTGCGTTCGGCCAGGGCAGATCGG
>CALCZN010000270.1:0-3174 GCA_937903095.1 uncultured Burkholderiales bacterium | reverse complement strand
AAGGCCGCGGCGAAGACGGCCCCCGCGAGGGCGAGAAAGGAGGAGAGAGGCATCAACTCATGCTGACGAAAGAGCACTTGCACATCGCTCGTGCCGCCTTATCCATCCCAGCGCGTTGGCCCACGTCGTGCCCCATCTCGTCCATGTGCGCCGCCGTGCGTCGCGTGCGTTGCTTGCGCGGCGCGGACGTCTTACTCGGGCGTCGTCATGCGCGTGTTCCGCGGACGCTTTCGAGCGCCAGCGCGACACCCTGGCCGCCGCCGATGCAAAGCGTCACCAACCCGCGGCGCACGCCGTCACGTTGCATCGAATGCAGCAATCGTGTCGTCAGTACCGAATCCGTGGCGCCGATCGGATGGCCGTGCGCGATCGCACCGCCCTCGACGTTGACGATGTCCTCGGGCAGCCCGAGTTCCGCAACGAGTGCGAGCGCGACCGCCGCGAAGGCTTCGTTGATCTCCGCGCGCTCGATGTCGGCAAGTCGCCAACCGGCACGATCGAGCGCTTGTCTCACAGCAGGAACAGGGCCAAGCCCGAACAAGCCCGGCTCGACCGCGCCGACGCCGTACGCGACCAGGCGCGCCATCGGCTCCAGACCGTGCTTCTCGGCCCACTGCGCGTCGGCGACGATCATCGCCGCGGCACCTGTATTCAATCCCGGTGCGTTGCCTGCCGTGATCGTCCCACCTTTGCGAAACACCGGCTTCAATCGCGACAGAGACTCTATCGTCGTGTCCGCGCGATTGTGCTCGTCGCGCTCGAAAACCGCTGTTCCCTTGCGTGTCCGGATCTCGACCGGTGCGATCTCGCGACTGAACCTGCCTGCGGCCTGTGCTTTGCTGAACCGGGTCTGCGATCGAAGTGCCCAACGGTCCTGCTCGTCTCGCGACACCTTCAACGCGGCAACCAGGTTCTCGGTAACCCATCCGGAGTGCTCACCGGAAAATGCGTCGTTCAGTCCGTCGCGCAGCATGCTGTCGTGGATCTGCGCGTCGCCCATTCGGTAGCCCCACCGCCCACCACTCATCAGGTAGGGAGACTGATCCATGTTCTCCATGCCGCCAGCGATCGCAGACTTCACGAAGCCCAGCATCACTTCCTGCGCTGCCGTTGCAATCGCTTGCGCGCCGGATCCACAGACCCGATTCACGGTCATTGCAGGAACGGAAGCGGGAATACCGGCCGCGATTGCCGCCTGGCGCGCGGGATTCATCTTCGAGCCGGCCTGCACAACCTGACCCATCACGACGGTATCGATCCCGGCGCCGTCGAGCTGTGCGCGCTCGAGCGTGGCCCGAATGGCCGCGGCTCCGAGCTCAGTGGCGGGGATCTCCTTCAGCGTTCCGCCATAGGTGCCAATCGCGGTGCGCACCGCTGCGCACAGCAATACGTGTGATACGGACATGACAACTCCAGTTGCGCACTCAAATGGTCTCGCCGCACGGATTTAGGCGCCGTGCTCGTGCTGAGCGCCCTCCGGGCGCGGAAAGGCGGCCGAAGGGCGTAGCCGATGTGAGCTCAGGAATCGCGGCCGTGTTGCGGACCGTACATGCGATGCACCGCATCGCGCTCGGCGTCGGATATTTCCGTGACACCACGCTGAACCTGCTCACGGCTGAGCTTCGAAGGCGAAACCTTCGTCGCCGCCGGAAACTCGTACGAGTCGGCGATGGTGCCCGCATCTTGCGCGGCCTTCAGTTCGGCGACAACTTCGGCACGGGTCTTCGTGCTCTGCGTCGGGTGCGTTTCCCAGCCGATTTCGTTGTTCACGAACGTGGCGCCGCTGCTCGCGAAGGCGGGGGCGCTCAACGACAACGCAAACGCGGCGAGAATTACGGCTTTCGAGGTCATCTTCAATACTCCTTGTCGAGGGGTGGTTTGTTCGCAGCACTTTGGCTGCTCGAAACGCGCGGTGCGCATCACGATGAAAAGTGTAGGGACGCGCCCCCGACAGGGAACTGACTCTTCGATTACATCACGTTCATCTTCACTGCTTTGCGACGGGTCGGCCGGTCGCAAACGATCGCAGCGATGACCGGAACGTTACGTCTCTGTAATCCGGTCGCCACCTTCTTGACGGGTCGCCGTCTGCACAATGTCGCGTTCGAGCGGGCAATACTCCGCGGCAGTCGGTACGTCATGTCCACCTTCAGGGGTTCACTCCACTTTCCCGTATGAAGAGAAGTTCCTTATTGCGTTCCGGTTCGGCGCTTGCGTTGCCGATCCATTCACGTCGCCGTTTCGTGCAAGGACTCGCGGCGGGGGGTGTCCTCCTCGGTGCCGCAGCCTCGCTCTCGGACCGGGCATGGTCACGAAACGGCAATGCAGCCACAGGTTCTGCGCCGGTGCTGCGCGGGACCGAGTTCGATCTCGTCATTACCGAATCGCCGGTGAACTTCACTGGCACTGTGCGCGTCGCAACTACGATCAACGGTTCGATTCCGGCGCCGACGTTGTATTGGCGCGAGGGCGACACGGTCACGATCCGCGTCACGAACCGACTTGCTGAAGCCACCTCGATTCACTGGCACGGAATCCTGCTGCCCTTCCAGATGGACGGCGTGCCGGGTATCAGCTTTCCAGGGATCGCGCCGGGCGAGACCTTCACGTACCGGTTCCGGGTCCAACAAAGCGGCACCTACTGGTACCACTCGCATTCCGGCATGCAGGAGCAGACCGGCATGTACGGCGCGATCGTCATCGAGCCGGCGGATGGCGAGCGGATCAGCGCGAACCGTGACTACGTCGTGCAGCTGTCGGACTGGACCGACGAGGACCCGATGCGCGTGCTCGCGAAGCTCAAGGTCCAGGGCGACGTCTACAACTTCAATCAGCCGACGGTCGTCGACTTCTTTCGCGACGTGTCGCGCAACGGGTTGCGTGCGGCGCTCGACAAGCGGCAGATGTGGAACCAGATGCGGATGAACCCGACCGATCTGGCCGACCTTTCCGCCTATACGCTCACCTACCTGATGAACGGCGTCACGCCCGCGGGTAACTGGACAGCCCTGTTCCGGCCCGGCGAACGCGTGCGCCTGCGCTTCATCAACGGTGCGGCGAACACGTTCTACGACGTGCGCATTCCGGGACTAGAACTGACCGTCGTCCAGGCCGATGGGGTCGACGTCGAGCCGGTCACCGTCGACGAGTTTCGCTTCGGACCCGGTGAAACCT
>CALCZN010000269.1:0-5375 GCA_937903095.1 uncultured Burkholderiales bacterium | reverse complement strand
TGGGAGGCGGCGGTAGCGCTTTCGCTCGATCACTCCGGGTCGAATGTGGGCGTCTTCGCTTTGTTTTTCGAGCGATCAAGCCATTTGCGCAACGAGCTCATCGAATTGTTACGGCCATTGAGCCGGATCCTGGCGTTTGCCGTAAAAAGCAGTGTTCTTCAGGATAAGCACCCTCCTGCGCGTGACTGCAGCGTTGCAGGCTCACCATCGTTGTCCTGTGTGGACCGCGTCTCGCTCAGCCGTTCCTCCGGACAGACGACCGCGACGTTGACCCGTCGGGAGCGAGAAGTTCTAGAGCAGATCGGGTTGGGCAGGAACAACAAGGAGATTGCAAAGATGCTGGGTATGAGTCATGACACCGTGAAGAGCCACGTTCGTCATATATTCGCGAAGCTTGGTTTTTCCTCGAGAATTCAGGCGGCTCTGCACTGGTCGAAGCAGTAACCCGGCACGGTTTGTGAGTTGCTTGTTGCACCGCCTCTCGCGGCGCCGCATCGTCTCGGTGGCTGCGGTCACGGTGCTTGCGTCCGTCGTGTTCCGCGCCAATGTTCGTGCAGAGGCGGCTGCTCCCGAGACGGGCCCGCTGCTTCGGTCCTGGCCGGCGGGGCGCGCGACGCCATCGCTCGCGCTCCCGCGGCATGATGGCGGCCTCTGGAGGCTCCTCGATGCCCGGGGGCGCGTGGTTCTGCTCAACTTCTGGGCCAGCTGGTGCGAGCCATGCCGCACGGAGATGCCGTCGCTCGAGTTGTTCGCGCAGCGCCACGAGCGCGACGGCGTGGTGGTGATTGCCGTCAATTATCGGGAAACCGACGCGGCGATCCGCCGCTTTCTCGACCAGATGCCGATGTCGCTGCCGATCCTGCGCGACGCCGACGGCGGTGCAGCGCGCGACTGGGGCGTGCGCGCGTTCCCGACGACAGTCCTCGTCGGGCGAGACGGCCTCGCGCGCTTCTCGATCGTCGGGGAGGCCGACTGGCTGGCGCCCGAGTTTCGCAACCTGCTCGCGCCGTTGCTCATGCAACGAACGGGCACTTGAGTTCAGCACCGGAGGAAGGCGCATGAGCATTCGATGTTCTCGCCGCGCGATCATCCAGGGGGTGGGCGCCGCCGCGGCCGCGTCGATGGTGCCTGCGGCGCTCGCGACGAGCGAGCGGCGGTTCGAGCCGCGGGTGGGCGCATGGCGCACCTTCGAGGTGACGATCGAGGTCACGGTCGCCGACCCGCAGGGAACCACCCGGTTGTGGCTGCCGTTGCCCGATGTGGACACCGGCTACCAGCGCTCGTTGGGGAACGAGTGGACGGGCAACGCGACGACCGTCCGGCAGGTCACCGATCCCGCACGCGCCACGCGCATGCTGTATGCCGAGTTTCCGCCGACGGTGCAGCAGCCCACGATCCGTCTGGCCAGCCGGCTGCAGACGCGCGACCGGTCCGTCGACTGGCAGCGTCCCGGACGTGTGCGCGAGGATCGCATCGTCCTGCGCGATTGCCTCGCGCCCACGGAATGGATTCCCACCGACGGGATCGTCCGTGAGACGGCGCTCGCCGCGACGCGCGGCGCCACCGATGATCTCGCAGCCACGCGCGCGATTTACCGCTGGGTGATCTCGAATGCGCATCGCGAGCCGAAAGTGCGCGGCTGCGGCACGGGCGACGTGCGCACGATGCTCGAGACCGGCAACCTGGGCGGCAAGTGCGCGGACCTGAACGCCGTGTTCGTCGGCCTGTGCCGCGCGGCCGGCATTCCGGCGCGCGACGTGTACGGCTTGCGGCTGGCGCGGTCCGTGTTCGGCTACCGCGAGCTCGGCGCCGATCCGGCGAAGCTCACCGGCGCGCAGCACTGTCGCGCGGAGGTGTTCCTGCGGCAGTACGGCTGGGTCGCGATGGATCCGGCCGACGTGCTGAAGGTGATGCGGCAGGAAACGAAGGAATGGATCCACGATCCCGCTCATCCGCTGATCGCGCCAGTGAATGAGGGATTGTTCGGTGCCTGGGAGGGCAACTGGCTCGCGTACAACACGGCCCACGACGTCCTGCTGCCGGGCAGCGTCGGGAAGCTGCCGCTTCCATTCCTGATGTACCCGCAGGGCGAAAATCAGAGCGGGCGTTTCGACGAGTTGTCGCCCGACGCCTTCCGCTACTCGATCCACGGGCGCGAGCTGAGCGCCTGATTCCTGGCCGCACGGACGCAGTTTGATTGCGGTCCACTGTCTTACGTGGCATCTCCAGCGCCGCTGGTACACGGTCGATCGACTGCAATGATCGCCCGCGTTCGGCCAACTTCTTGGCGGAGTGAGGTCAGATGGCGCACCATTCCTCCAAGAGGAGGTGCGAATGGGACAAAAGCGATCCAAACCGTCGGCAAGACCGGAGTGGGCCCCTGATCTCCGCTCCTGGCTTGCGACACTGGAGAGCCACAACGAACTCCGCCGCATCGGCGCCGAAGTCGACTGGAACCAGGAGATCGGTGCGATTACACGCATCAACCTCGCGCAGCAGGGCCCTGGCCTCCTCTTCGAGAACATCCGCGGATATCGCGACACACCTTGCACAAAGTTCCTCACCGGCTCTCTCGGTAATCGACGACACGTCTGTCTGCTGCTCGGCCTTCCTCTCGACACCGCCGACCGCGCGATCGTCGCGCACCTGAAGCGCCGCTATCGCGAAGGCGTCCCGTACGTCGAAGTCGACACCGGCCCCGTCAAGACCCACAAGCAAACCGGCGACGACATCGACCTCACGAAGTTTCCCGTTCCCCATTGGCACCACCTTGACGGCGGTCGCTACATTGACACGTTCTGCGGGGTCATCACCCGCGATTCGTCCACGCGCAGGCTGAACGTCGGCATCTATCGAGGCCAACTGCTCGGCCCGAACAAGGTCGGCAAACTCCTGATCGCCACGCAGCACTGGGGTGGACATTTCGCGCAGCACCGCGAAGCGATGCAGCCGATGCCGGTGGCTGTCGTGCACGGCTGGCACGACGTACTTCCATTCTGCGCGGGCAGCCCGTTTCCGAAGGGCGTCTGCGAGTACGAGATGATGGGCGCTCTCCTCGGCCGGCCGGTCGAACTCGTGAAGTGCGAGACGAGCGACCTGCTCGTTCCGGCGAGCGCGGAGATCGTCGTCGAAGGCTTTATCTCGCCCGACCCGGCCACCTTCGAAATGGAAGGCCCGTTCGGCGAATACCCGGGCTACGCTGGCGGAACGCCTTCGCCGAAGCCGGTGCTGAAGGTTTCAGCGATCACGCATCGAGACGACCCCATCCTGCGCGGCACGCTCGAAGGCGCAAGGCCCGGTTTCCCGAGCGAAGACTCGCCGCTGTGCGCCTACAGTTGGTCGGCAATCGCCTGGAACATGCTCGAGGATTTCGGCGTCGGCGGGATCACCGACGTGTGGATGCCGCCGGTGGTCACCGGCACGCATATCGTCGTGCAGATCCGCAAGCAGTACCGTGGCCATGCGCAGCAGATCGCGAATGCGCTATGGGGCACCGGTGCCGGCCAGTGGTTCTTCAAGAACGTGATGGTCGTCGAGGAGGACATCGACATCCGCGACCGCGAAGCGCTCGAATGGGCGTGGGCGTTTCGCGTGAATCCGTCGATGGGGCAGCTCGTCACCTTCGGTCCCACCTTCGGCTCGGTGCTCGACCCGTCGACGCCGCGCGAGCAGGCGAACCCATTGAAGTACGGCACCGGCTGCTGGACGCGAACACTCATCGACGCGACGCGCAGCTGGGAGTTCGAACGCAACCCGGCGTGGGGCAACCGGCGGTTCCCGCCGATCAGCACGATTCCGGAGGCGCTCGAGGAGAAGGTTCGCGCGCGCTGGAGCGAATACGGAATCGGAAACCACTACCTGTCCGAGGAGCAGCGAGAGCTGCTCACGTTCGCCAGGTTGTCGAAGCATTTTCCCGAAGTCTGATCGCAGGAGGAGCCATGAGACTGCGTGAATTTGTGATCGCCATCTCCCTGTCGGTCGTCAGCCTGCCCGCATCCGCAGAGCTGACGATCGGCGTGACGGTGTCCACCACCGGGCCCGGCGCCTCACTCGGCGTGCATTACCGGAACACGTTCAACATGCTGCCGAAGACGCTCGGCGGCCAGCCGGTGCGCTACATCGTTCTCGACGACGCCTCCGATCCCACGCAGGCCGTGCGAAACGCCCGTGCGCTCATCACGCGGGACAACGCCGACGTCGTGATGGGATCGTCTTCGGTTCCGAACAACCTCGCGATCGCCGAGGTCGCCGCCGACACGAAGACGGTGCAGATCGCGCTCGCGCCGATGAACCTGCCGCCCGAGAAGTCGACATGGACCTTCGTCGTTCCGCAGTCGATCCCGCTGATGGTCGAAGGGGTGGTGAAGCACATGCAGGCGAACGGCGTGAAGACCGTCGGCTACATCGGCTTCAACGATCCATGGGGCGAGGGCATCTACAAGGCGTTCAGCGCGCTCTCGGAGGCCGCGGGCATCCGGATCGTCGCGAACGAACGCTATGCGCGACCGGACACGAGCGTCGAGGCGCAGGTGCTGAAGATCGTGGCCGCGAGCCCGGACGCGGTGCTGATCGGTGGCTCCGGTACGCCGGGCGCAACGCCGGCGATCTCGCTCGCCGCGCGCGGCTACAAGGGCGCGATGTACGGCAACCACGGGATGGTCAATCCCGACTTCATCCGCGTGGGCGGCAAGAGCGTCGAGGGCCTGATCGCGCCGACGGGCCCGCTCGTCGTCGTCGAGCAATTGCCGGAATCCAATGCGGTGAAGCCGGTGGCGACGCGCTTCGTCGCCGATTACGACGCCGCGTACGGCGTGCAGAACCGCAATGCCTTCGCCGGCTATGCGTACGACGCGGTGCTGCTCGTCGAGAAGGCGCTTCCCGAGGCGCTGAAGAAGGCAACGCCGGGCACGTCCGAGTTTCGTTCGGCGTTGCGCGACGCGCTCGAGAACGTGCGCGAACTGGCTGGAACGCACGGCGTCTACACGATGTCGCCGAAGAATCACAACGGGATGGACGAACGCGCGCGGGTGCTCGTGAAGGTCGAGAACGGGGCGTGGAAGCTCGCGCAGTAAGTGGCCGGCCGGGGCTCTGGTGTTGTCGCCGGCATCACCCCAAAGTGGCACCCGGGCAAAGAAAAAGGCCTTGCAAGTCTTTGACTCACAAGGCCTTTCGGCAACTGGTGGCGCATCAGGGATGCGGTCCCTGATGGCAGAAATCTCTTGTGTGACAACGAGTTGTGGAGTATCGCCCGGAGCGCTCCACGACGCGAAGTGTACCACCCAAGTGGGTCGCCGAAGCTGACGGGAATAAGTGCTCGTCTAATGCGCTCGCTTTGGTTGACGATGGAGGTGAGCGAAGCGCCGTGTCGATGTTAT
>CALCZN010000268.1:0-5379 GCA_937903095.1 uncultured Burkholderiales bacterium | reverse complement strand
GCGCTCACCGTCGTCGTCTCGCGCAGCGGCAGCATCGAGACCCGTCCCGACGGCGCCCGCTTCCTCGTGCTCGAGGACGGTCGCCGCTACGACGGCATGCGCGGACAGGCCGATTTCCGGCTGATGGAGTTCGCCCGCTACGGCCTGCGGCTCGAGCCGCGCGACACGGTGGTCTCCGAGGATCGCGCGAAGTTCAAGTCGACGCGCGAACTCATCGCCGATCCGTCGCCGCGCAACCTGGGCGAGCTGTCCTGGCGCATCAGCCTGCCGGTGTCCACCGTGCTGATGGCGCTGCTGGCGATTCCGCTGTCGTCGATGAACCCGCGCGCCGGGCGCTCGGTGAACCTGCTGGCGGCGCTGCTGATCTATCTCGTCTACAGCAACCTGCTCACCGTGATCCAGTCGCGCATCGGGCAGGGGCGCACTTCCTTCGGCATCGGCGTGTGGGCGCTGCACGCGGTGATGCTGCTGCTCGTCGCCTGGCTGTTCTACCGCGGCACCACGCTGCCGCGGCGCTGGTTCGCGCGCTGGCGCGCCGCGCGCGCATGAGGCGAGGGCCACGCTCGACGACGGCGCGGCTGACGGGGCGGCGCCGATGAAGGTGCTGCGCCGCTACCTCGGCGTGCAGATCGGCGCGGCCGTCGCCTTCGTGCTGTTCGGCTTCCTCGCGCTGTTCGCGTTCTTCGACTTCATCAACGAGCTGGACGACGTGGGCCGCGGCGGCTACCGGCTGCAGCATGCCGTGGCCTTCGTGCTGCTCGGCCTGCCCGCGCACGTCTACGAGCTGATGCCGATCGCCGCGCTGATCGGCGCGATCTACGCGCTCGCGCAGTTCGCCTCCAATTCCGAGTTCACCGCGATGCGCGCCGCCGGGCTGGGCCGACGCCAGGCGCTGTCGACGATCGCGAGCATCGGGCTCGTCTTCGCGCTGCTCACCGCGCTGGTCGGCGAAGGGCTGGCGCCGCCTGCCGAGCGCCTCGCGCAGAAGCTGCGGCTGACGTCGATGGGAGCGTCCGCCGGCGGACAGTTCCGCTCCGGGCTGTGGCTGAAGGATTCGGTGCGCGACAAGGCCGGAGAGGTCGAGCGCCTTCGCTTCGTGAACGTGGGCGAGCTGATGCCCGACGGAACGCTGCGCGACGTGCGCGTTTTCGAGTTCGATCCGCAGATGCGGCTCTCGGAACTGGTCGAGGCGCGTTCGGCGCGCTACGCGCCGCCCGACGCCTGGGCGCTCGAGGACGTCGACTCCACCCGATTCGACGAGGTGATGCTCGCCGGCGACGCGCCGCTGGTCAGGACGACGCAGGCGCACGAGGCGCAGCGCCTGTGGCGAAGCGAACTGACGCCGTCGCTGCTCGGCGTGCTGCTCGTGCAGCCCGACCGGATGTCGGCGCTCGCGCTGTATCGCTACGTGCGCCACCTCGAGGAGAACCGCCAGAACGCGGCGCAGTACGAAATCGCGTTGTGGAAGAAGGTCGTCTATCCGCTGGCCGTCGTCGTGATGATGGCGCTCGCGCTGCCTTTCGGTTACCTGCAGGCGCGCGCCGGGGGCATCGGCTACAAGGTCTTCGCCGGCGTGATGCTCGGCATCGCCTTCCACTTCCTGAACGGGCTGTTCTCCCACCTGGGCCTGCTCAACACCTGGCCCCCGCTCGTGTCGGTGAGCATTCCCAGCATCGCCGCCTTCGTGCTCGCGTTGGGCATGCTCGCCTGGGTCGATCGGGCGCGATGAAGGGGGCGCCCGCCGCCCGCCTGCGTGGTGCCCAAGCGTCCGCGTACGGCCGTCCTCCGGGAAAGCCCGGATTCGCCGCTGCCCGAAAGCCGTGGACGGCCGCCGGGACGTCGATTACGATGGCCGGCATTCGAGGAGGAGGAGGGGCAGCGAACGCTGCCGCATTGGCAGCGGTCTCTGCCGTTTCGGCGGCGAGTCCTGCCGTTTTCGGGGCGCACAGCGATGTGCGCCCTTTTTTCTTGTATCGATGACGTCGTATTTCGAACGCGCCTTCGGCGATGCCGAGCGCGCGCGCCGCAGTTTCTGGATCGCCCTGCTCGTGCTGACGGCGCTGCGCGCGTGGTTCGCCGCCGCGCTGCCGATGACCAGCGACGAGGCGTATTTCGCGCAATGGGGCCGCTATCCCGCCTGGGGCTTCTACGACCACCCGCCGATGATCGGCTGGTGGCTCGCGCTGCTCGATCGCGTCTCCGACAGCCGTTTCGCGCTGCGCCTGCCCGCGCTGCTCGCCCCGCCGCTGATCGCCGCGCTCGGCTGGGCGCTGATGCGCCGGCGCGGCGAGGCGCTCGCCTGGTCGGCGGCGACCCTGCTGCTGCTCGTTCCGCTGAACGCGTGGAACGTGGCCATCACCACCGATATTCCGCTGATGCTGTTCGCCGCGCTCACGGTAGTGCTGTACCTGCGCGCGCTGGCGAGCGGCCGCAGCGTGGACTTCCTGCTCACCGGTTTCGCGCTGTCGGGCGCGCTGCTGTCGAAGTATTTCGCCGGCCTGCTCGCGATCGCGCTGTTCCTGCATTCGGTGTCGCGGCCCACGCCCGCGTCGCTGCGCGGCCTGCTGTGGATCGTCGCGGGATCGCTGCCCGGCGCCGCGATCCAGATCGCCTGGAACGCGCAGAACTGCTGGCCGAACGTGATGTTCAACCTGATCAACCGGCACGGCGACGCGGCGCTGTCGTGGCGAACGCCGCTGCTGTATGCGGCGAGCCTCGCCTACGTGCTCACGCCTGTCGTGGCGTGGCGGCTGTTGCGCGGCCCGCGGGAAGCGCTGCGCGTGACGGGCGCGGACGCCGCACGCGATCGTCGCGCACTGCGCTTTCTCGCGCTGGCGCCGCTGGCGATCTTCGCGCTGCTGTCGCTGGTCAAGACGATCGGATTGCACTGGCTGGCGAGCTTCGTGTTCCCGGCGGTGCTGTGGTTCGCGTTGACGGCGAGCGCGCGCTCGATGGCGCGCGCGCTCGCCTTCGCCTCGGTATTCGCGCTGCTGCACTGGGTCGCGATCGGCGCGCTCGCGGCCTTGCCCACCGAAGTCTTTCGCGCCTGGAGCGGCTATCCGGGCCTCGTGATGACGGTGCACGGCGACGAACTCGCCGCCGCGCTCTCGCCGTGGCGCACGACGCACGTGATCGCCGCGGACGGCTATTCGCCGGCGGTGACGATCGGCAACGCGCTCGGCGAGCACGTGATCGTCTTCGGTCGGGGGACGAGCCACGCGCGGCACGACGACATCCTCACCGACTTCCGTGCGCTCGACGGCAAGGACATCCTCATCGTGCGCCGGCGCGATGATCGCATTAGCGAGTTCGACGCGTATTTCGACCGCGCCGTGCACGAGACGATCACCGTGCGCGGGGCCACCTTCCATCTGGTCGACGGCCGGGGCTTTCGCTACGAGGTCTACCGCGACCGGGTGCTCGACGAGATCCGCCGGCGCTATTACGCGGTGCCCCGCTGGCTGCCGGGCGACGCGTGCTATTTTTGCGATCGCTATTTCCCCGACCGCTCGTGCCGCGCGCCCTGAACCGCGCCTGCGGCGAACCCGCTCCCGCGCTCCGATGAACCTGCAGCAGCTTCGCTTCCTGCGCGAAACCGCACGTCACGGCTTTAGCCTCACGCGCGCCGCGCAGGCCATCGGCACCTCGCAACCGGCGCTGTCGCGCGGCATCCTCGACCTGGAGGCCGAACTGGGCGTCGACGTCTTCGTACGCCACGGCAAGAGGATTCTCGGCTTCACCGACCCCGGCCGCGCCGTCTTCGAGCGCGCCGAGCGCGTGCTCGCCGAGATCGACGGCATCGAGCGCGTGACGGCCGATTACCGGGCGCGCGACGACGGCGAGCTGCGCGTGGCGACCACGCACACCCAGGCGCGCTACGCGCTGCCGAACGTCGTGCGCGAATTCCGCCGGCGCTACCCGGCGGTGCATCTGACGCTGCTGCAGGGCAGTCCGAGCCAGATCACCCAGCTGGTGCTGTCGCGCGAGGTCGACTTCGCGATCGCCACCGAAGTGCCCGAGGATGCCGACGAGCTGCTCGCGATCCCCGCCTTCGAGTGGGAGCACGTCATCATCGTGCCGAAGAAGCATCCGCTGCTCGCCCAGCCGCTGTCGCTGCACGCGCTGGCGCGCCATCCGTTGATCACCTACGTCGAGGAGTTCGCCGGCCGCCGCCGTATCGACCGGGCTTTCGCCGATGCCGGCCTGCGGCCCGACATCGTCCTGTCGGCGATCGACTCCGACGTGATCAAGACCTACGTCGGCATCGGGCTGGGCGTGGGCATCGTCACCGCGCTGGCGTGGGATCCGCAGCACGACCGCGGGCTGGCGTCGATGCCGGCGGGCGCGCTGTTCGGCGTGAACTCGGTGAAGCTGGCGGTGCGCCGGGACGCGTTCCTGCGCGGCTTCGCGCTCAGCTTCATCGAACTGTTCGTCCCGGACGTCGATCTGCGCGTCTTCGAGCGGCAGGTCAGGGCGCAACGCACGCCGCCCGTGCGCACCTCCGGGTAATCCCCAGCGCCGCGAAGCCCTTGCGGACCCGGGTCCGCCGGGGCGCGTGCTTATACTTCGGCGGGCGATGCGATGCGCGCTGCGCAACGCACGAATGGGAGTGAGCAACCGGAAATGGGCGTCGCGAACTGGCGCACAGTGGCAGGCGCGATCGCGTTCTTCGTGGCCGTCGGCCCGGCCGCAGCACAACAGGTGACGCTGAACGTCTCGAGCTGGGCGCCGGCGGCGCACGTGCTTTCGCAGACCGTGGGCAAGTGGTGCGACGAAGTCGCCGAAGCCACTGCCAAACGCGTCGTCTGCAAGCTGCTCGCGAAACCGGTGGCGCCGCCGCCCGGCACCTTCGATGCGGTGCGCGAGGGGCTGGCCGACGTCTCGTATTCGGTGCACGCCTACACGCCCGATCGCTACACGCTCTCGCAGATCGCGGAGCTGCCGTTCTCCGGCGATACGGCCGAGGCGAACTCGATCGCCTACCAGCGCATCTTCGACCAGTACCTTGCCCGGTTGAACGAGCATCGCGGACTGAAAGTGATCGCGGTGTTCACGCATGGTCCCGGGCAGCTGTACACGACGAAGAAGCCGGTCGAGTCGCTCGCCGACCTGCAGGGACTGAAGCTGCGCGGCGACGGAGGCATCGTGGCGAACGTCGGCAAGGCGATCGGCGCGAACATCGTGCTCAAGCCTTCGGCCGAAGCGCAGGAGCTGCTCTCGTCGGGCGCGATCGACGGCCTGTTCGGCCCGGCGGAGACGATCGACTCGATGCGGCTCGAGAAGCTGATCCGCTATCGGATCGTCTTTCCCGGCGGGCTCTACAACACGAGCTTCGCGTTCGTGATGAACCAGGCCACCTGGGACCGCATCGGCACGGCC
>CALCZN010000267.1:0-3788 GCA_937903095.1 uncultured Burkholderiales bacterium | reverse complement strand
GCGCGTCGGCGGCCTGCTCGTGCGAATAGCCGAACTCCGCGGTGAGGCGGCGGATGGCCTGCGCCTGCTCGAGCGGATTGAGATCCTCGCGCTGCAGGTTCTCGATGAGCGCCATCGCGAGCGCCTGCTCGTCGGACACCTCGCGCACGACTACCGGCACTTCGGTGAGCCCGGCGAGGCCGGCCGCACGGTAGCGCCGCTCGCCGGCGATGATCTCCCAGCGGCCTTCGCCGATCGGACGCACGACGATCGGCTGCATCACGCCGTGGCCGCGGATCGACGCGGCAAGCTCCTGCAGCGAAGACTCGTCCATCCGGGTGCGCGGCTGGTAGCGGCCGGGCTGCAACGCGTCCAGCGGCAGCGCGCGCGCCGGCTCGTCGGAGCGCGACGGCTCGGAGCGGGACGGCTCGTCGCCGCCGAGCAGCGCGTCAAGGCCGCGGCCGAGGCCCTTGACGCGAAGCTTCGGGTTCTTGCTCATCGGGAGGGCTCCGGGGAATCGGGAAGGGCGGAAGCGGGATGCGGCGGGGAGGCTGTCGGCGCAGCGGGCGGGGGTCCAGCTGCCGCCGGCGTCGGCGTCGGCGCGGCTCGCCGCGACCAGCCGGCGACGCGCTCGACCAGCTCGGCGCCGAACTGCAGATAGGCGCGTGCGCCCTTCGACTGCGGGTCGAAAACGATCCCCGGCAGGCCGTAGCTCGGCGCCTCTGCCAGCCGGACGTTGCGCGGAATGATCGTGCGGAACACCTTGTCGCCGAAATGCTGCTCGAGCTGCGCGGAGACCTGCTGCGTGAGCGTCACGCGCGGGTCGAACATGACGCGCAGCAGCCCGATCACCTGCAGATCCGGGTTGAAGTTGGCATGCACTTTCTTGATCGTGTTGACCAGGTCGGACAGCCCCTCGAGCGCGAAGTACTCGCACTGCATCGGGATGACAACGCCGTGCGCGGCGCAGAAGCCGTTCAACGTGAGCAGCGACAACGACGGCGGGCAGTCGATCAGCACGAAGTCGTACTGGTCGAGCACCGCTTCGAGCGCGTCCTTCAAACGCGATTCGCGCTCGTCGAAATCGACCAGGTCGAGCTCTGCGCCCGCCAGGTCGCGGTTGGCCGGCAACACATCGTAGCCGCTGTTCTCGGAGCGGCGGGTGGCGTCGACGACGTCGGCGAGACCGATCAGCACGTGATAGACCGAGCGCCCGAGCGCCCGCTTGTCGATGCCGCTGCCCATCGTCGCGTTGCCCTGCGGATCCAGGTCGACGAGCAGCGTGCGCTTGCCGTGCCGGGCGAGCGCGGCAGCAAGATTCACCGACGTGGTCGTCTTGCCGACGCCCCCCTTCTGGTTGGCGACGACGAAGATCTTTGGCGCATGTGAGCGCCCGCTTTCGCGTCTGTTCTCGATTTCGGTCACGTGGTTTCCACTCCTGCCTGCGCGCGAGGACGCTCGAGAACGACGAGGCTGCGGCGGGCGTCGAGTTCGGGCACCCGCAGCTCGATTTCTTCCGCGATCCGCCAGCCATTGGTGAGCGCACGCTTCTCGCTTTCGTCGAGGCGGGCTTTCATCGCCGCGACAACGGTATATGGCCCGGCGAGGGATTCGATGGCAGTCGCGTAATCGGCGAGCGAGGCGAAGGCGCGACAGACGACGGCGTCGGGCGCTGCGCCGGTCGCTGGCAGGTCCTCGGCCTTGCAGCGCGCGACATCGATGTTGGCGAGCGCCAACTCCGTCTTGACCTGCTGCAGGAAGGCGGCTTTCTTGGCCACCGGCTCGACGAGAACGAAATCGGCCTCGGGCCACAGCAGCGCGAGCACCACGCCCGGCAGCCCCGCTCCGCTGCCGACGTCGACGATGCGGGGCCGGCCTTCGGCGCGGTCGCGGTGGTGATCGCTGCCGCCGGGCCGCAGCGAACGCTGCCGCTCGACCAGTCGCTTCAGGGGAGTTGCCACCGCAGCGCAGTCGAACAGGTGCTGGACCAGCATCCGGTCGGCGTCACGAACCGCGGTAAGGTTGTAGATCCGGTTCCATTTCGCGAGCAACGCGAGATAGCGCAGCAGCGCAGCAGTGAGCGCTCGCTGCGCAGCAGGGTCCTGAGGCCAGGTATCCACGCTCTGTAGCGCAGCGCGCAGGCGAGCCGCGCTCTCAGGCTGCACGTTGACCGCCATCCTCCGGCGCAGAGCGCTCGCGCTGGCGCTTCTTCAGATGCACGAGGAGCAGAGAGATCGCTGCCGGCGTGACGCCGGAAATGCGCGCCGCCTGCCCCACGGTGGCCGGACGCTGTTGCGTCAGGCGCTGTCGCACCTCGAAAGACAGGCCCTTCACCGCCGAGTAGTCGAAGTCCTCGGGAATCGAGAAGCTCTCGTTTCTCTCGCTGCGTGCGATCTCCGCCTGCTGGCGGGCAATGTAGCCCGCGTATTTCAGCTGGATCTCGACTTGTTCGGCGACGACCGGGTCGTCGGGCACGGCGGAGCCGATTCGCGCGAGCACTTCGTAGTCCACCTCGGGCCGGCGCATCAGGTCGGCCAGCGACTGCTCGCGATCGAAGGCGAGTCGCTCGATTTCGGCGTTCGACGGCAGCGAGCCCAGTCGCGTGCCGCGCATGCGCTGCAGCTCCTGCTCGATGGCCTCGCGCTTGCGCTCGAAGGCCGCCCATCGCTCGTCGTCGACGCAGCCGAGCCGGCGCCCGATGTCCGTCAGTCGCAGGTCGGCATTGTCTTCGCGGAGACTGAGCCGGTATTCGGCGCGACTGGTGAACATCCGGTAGGGTTCGGTCACGCCGCGCGTCACCAGATCGTCGACCAGCACGCCGAGATACGCCTCGTCGCGGCGCGGACACCAGGGCTCGCGCTCCTGTACCTGCAGCGCGGCGTTGATCCCGGCCAGCAGCCCCTGCGCGGCGGCCTCCTCGTAGCCGGTGGTTCCGTTGATCTGGCCGGCGAAGAAGAGCCCGCTGATCGCCCGCGTCTCGAGCGAGGGGCGCAGCGCACGCGGATCGAAATAGTCGTATTCGATCGCGTAGCCGGGGCGCAGCAGATGCGCGTTCTCCAGGCCGGCGATCGAGCGGACCATGGCGAGCTGGACGTCGAAAGGCAGGCTCGTCGACACGCCGTTCGGGTAGAACTCGTGCGTCGTCAGACCTTCGGGCTCGAGGAAGATCTGGTGTGCGCTCTTGCCGCGGAAGCGCTGGATCTTGTCCTCGATCGACGGGCAATAGCGCGGACCGATGCCGTCGATGACGCCGGTGTAGAGCGGACTGCGATCCAGTCCGCCGCGAATGATCTCGTGCGTCCGCTCGTTGGTATGCGTAACCCAGCAGGGCAACTGGCGCGGATGCTGCTCGGGACGGCCGAGGAACGAGAAGACCGGGACCGGGTCGAGGTCGCCGGGCTGCTCCTCACAGCGCGAAAAGTCGATCGTCCGCCCGTCGATGCGCGGCGGCGTCCCCGTCTTCAGCCGCCCTTGCGGCAGTTGCAATTCCTGCAGGCGCTGCGCGAGCGAGATCGACGGCGGGTCGCCTGCGCGGCCGGCCGAATGGTGCGCGAGCCCGACGTGAACGAGCCCGTTGAGGAAGGTGCCGGCTGTGAGAACGACGGTGCGCGCGCGGAAGCGCACGCCCAGTTGCGTCACGGCGCCCGCGACGCGATCGCCGTCGAGCAGCAGGTCGTCGACCGCCTGCTGGAACAGCCAGAGATTCGGCTGCCGCTCGAGCCGCGAGCGGATCGCCTGCCGATAGAGGACGCGGTCGGCCTGCGCGCGGGTGGCGCGCACGGCCGGGCCCTTGCTGCGATTGAGGATCC
>CALCZN010000266.1:0-22752 GCA_937903095.1 uncultured Burkholderiales bacterium | reverse complement strand
TGTTCTTCACCTTCGGCGGGGTGTTGATCGGCCCGTCGTTGTTCGCGGCACTCTACTCCCGGCTGCACAGTTATGCTGCAACCTTTGCCGTTGCCGCGGCGCTTGCCGCGGTCGGCATGGCGTTCCTCTCCAGGGCCGGAAAATCGGAGGAGTCGAGATGAAGATTTCGATGTACCAGGCCAGCGTTCCGCGCCTGGCCAACGTTCTCGAGAACCTGTCGAACATCCTCGACAAGGCGCAGGCGCACGTCGATGCCGGACACGCCGACGTTGCTACGCTGATGAATTACCGGCTCGCTCCCGACATGTATCCGTTCTTCAAGCAGGTGCAGATCGCCTGCGACAAGGCGCGAAGCGTCGTGGCCCGCCTGGCGGGCATGGAGGTGCCGCACTACCCCGACGACGAGAAGACCTTCGCCGAGCTGAAGGAGCGCATCGCGCGCACCGTCGCCTTCCTTCGCAGCGTGCCGCCGGAGCGCATCGACGGTACCGAGGACGACGAGATCGTGCTTCCGGTGACCGGCAAGGAAACCCGCTACAAGGGGATGCAGCTGCTGCTCGGGCATTCGATGCCGAACGTCTATTTCCACGCGGTCACCGCCTACAACATCCTGCGCCAGAACGGCGTGCCGATCGGCAAGCGCGACTTCCTCGGGAATCCGTAGAGTCCGGAAGCCGCGCAGTCGACCCCCGTGTTCGCGGCCGCGCCGGGTGCGCTTCACTCCCCGGAGGGTTCCGTCTCGAGCCGCCATCGCGTCGCAAGCTCGAAGCGCTCGCCCGGATAGACGTTGATCGACACCGACAGCAGCCGGTCTTCGGTGTCCTTGTAGTAGCGCCGCGCGAGCAGGCCCGGGGTGCGCGGCTTCACCCCCAGCACGCGTGCGCTTGCCGCCGGAATCGAGATCGCGCCGACGACCTGTTCGGCCTCGGCGATGCGCTGGCCCGTGTGTTTCTCGACGAGCGCGTAGATCCACGCGCTTCCCTCGGCGAGATCGTCGCGGATGCCCGCGTGCTCGGGCGCTACGTAGATGCGCATGTGCACCAGCGGAAGCTCGCCCTGCTCCGGGAAGCGGCAGGTGTCGAACTCGATCCAGCGCTGGCCGATCGGGCATCGCAGCAGCCGGGCCAGCTCCGCGTCGGCTTCGACTTCGCGCTCGCCGAGGCGGCGCA
Source organism: uncultured Burkholderiales bacterium (assembly GCA_937903095.1). Lineage (GTDB taxonomy): Bacteria > Pseudomonadota > Gammaproteobacteria > Burkholderiales > Burkholderiaceae_E > Zeimonas. The sequence goes on along the minus strand of CALCZN010000266.1, from coordinate 21,583 downwards.
GCCGTGTCTGCTGCGTGTACTGCATGAGGTCGTGCAGCGACGACAGCGATGCGACGTAACGGGCGCGAGGAACCTGCGCCAGCACGCGCGTGCCGACACCCTGGTGCCGCGACACCAGTCCCATCCCCGCCAGTCGCCGTACTGCTTCGCGCACGGTATGCCGCGAGACGCCGAAGCGCCGGGCGAGTTGCGGTTCGGGCGGCAGCAGCGAGCCGACGGGAAACCTGCCCGACCGGATCTCGCGGACCAGCGTGTCAGTGAGCTGCCGATAGCGCGGCGCTCCGCTTTCGGATGCGAGTGCCGACATGGTCAATACATGTAGTGGCCACCGTTGACGTGGATGACCTGCCCGGAGACGAAGGCTCCCCGCTCGGAGCAGAGGAAGTCGCAGGCGGCGGCGACTTCGTCTGGCCTGCCGTAGCGGCCACAGGGGATTTCGCTTTCGAGCCGGGCCTTGTCCTGATGCGTGTACTGGGACCAGTCGCGGATTGTATCGATCGCACCCGGCGCGACGGTGTTCGCGGTGATGCCGTCGCGGCCGAACTCCCTCGCCAGTGCCATCGCGAGTCCGTGCAGGCCGGCCTTCGCCGTCACGTTGTGTGCGCGATCGGTGACGTGACCCCAGAAACCGTCGAAACCGGAAACGAGAACGACGCGTCCCCACCGGCGCTGGCGCATCCGCGGAATCGCGTGGCGTGCCAGGTAGAACGCCGCGCTCAGGTTCGTGCGAAGCACCTCGTCCCAGTCGTGCGGAGTGATTTCGAGGAACGCCTGCTTGCGGCGGATCGCGACGTTCGAGATCGCGATGTCGACCGAGCCGAAGCGCTCCGCGGCACGATCGACCATCTCACCGACCGCATCGTCGTCCGAGACATCGGCGATGCAGGCCATCGCGTCGGTTCCGATCGAGCGGATCTCGCGCGCCACGGCCTCCAGTGCGTCGCGGTCACGGTGTCCGTTGACGACGACGTTCGCGCCGAGGCGCGCGAGTGAAAGCGCGATCGCCCGACCGATGTTGCGGCCGGAGCCGGTGACGATCGCCGTTCGTCCCGCCAGTCCGTCGGCCGTGGCTGCTGGTTGCGGCATCGCGCATCTCCCGGTTGACATCGATCCGTGTTCGATCATAACGTACGGACGTCCGTACATTATCGGCGCCGCGAACAGACGGCGGCCACGGAAGCCATCCACCCGGAGGAGACATGAAGAAATCGTTCGTCGCGCTGCTCTTCGCCGCGCTCGCGCCGCTGATCCTGGCGCCCGCGTTCGCCCAGGGCTTTCCCAGCCACGCGCTGCGCCTGATCGTTCCGTATCCCCCGGGTGCGTCGACCGACATTCTCGGACGTGCGGTCGCCGAGAAGATGACGCAGAGCCTCGGGCAGCCGGTGGTCGTCGAGAACAAGGGCGGCGCGAGCGGCAACATCGGTTCGCAGCTCGCCGCCGCTGCCGCACCCGACGGCTATACCTTCATGGTGGGAACCGACGCCACCCACGCGGCGAACTACCACCTCACCGCCTCGCTGCCCTTCCATCCGCTGAAGGATTTCACGCCCCTGACCCTCGCGGTCTCCAATCCGATCGTGCTCGTCGTGCACCCGTCGGTTCCGGCGAAGAACATCGCCGAGCTGGTCGAGTACGTGAAAGCGCGCCCGGACAAGGGCGCCTTCGGCAGCTCCGGCATCGGCTCCCCGCACCATCTCGCCGGCGAGCTGCTCCGACAGATGAGCGGCGCGCCCTTCGTGCACGTCGCGTACCGGGGCGGCGGCCCGGCGATGACCGACGTGCTGGGCGGCCAGATCCCGATGGTCTTCGCGAGCGTCGTCACGGCGCTCCCCCACATCCAGGAAGGCAAGGTGCGCGCGATCGCCGTCACGACGACGAAGCGCTACGTGGGCCTGCCCGACGTGCCGACGATCGCCGAGACGATCCCCGGCTTCGAGATGAACTCCTGGCTCGCATTCTTCGCTCCCGCCGGCCTGTCGCCGGAGCTCACGAAGAAGCTGAACGCCGAGATCGTCAAGGCGCTGGAGGATCCGGCCGTCCACGAGAAAATGAACAAGGGAGGGCTCGTCGTGGTTGCCAGCTCTCCCGAGGAGTTCGCTGCCCAGCAGCGTCGTGACTTCGAGCAGCGCGGCAAGCTGATCCAGAGCGCGGGGATCAAGGCCGAATGAGGACCCCGTTGCCGCTTTCCGGAATCGTCGTCGTCGAGCTCGGTCACAGCATCGCCGGTCCGTTCGCCGGCCAGGTGCTGGCCGACCTCGGGGCCGAGGTCGTGAAGATCGAGAAACCGGATGGCGACGACGCGCGCAAGTGGGGTCCGCCTTTCGTCGACGGCGCGGCCGCCACGTTCCAGTCGGTGAACCGCAACAAGCGTTCGGTCGTCGTCGACCTGCGGGACGAAGCACAGGTGGCGGAGCTCCTCCGCTTCATCGACGAGCGTGCCGACGTCGTGCTGCAGAACATGCGGCCGGGCCAGGTCGACGCGCTCGGCATCGGGGCGCAGGCGCTGCGCGCGCGCAAGCCGTCGCTCGTCTATTGCAACCTGGGCGCGTTCGGCTCGGTCGGTCCGCTGGCGGAGCGTCCCGGCTACGACCCGCTGATGCAGGCCTTCGGCGGGATCATGAGCGTCGTCGGCGAACCGGGCCGCCCGCCGGTGCGCGTGGGTCCGTCGGTGATCGACGCCGGCGCCGCGATGTGGGCGGCGCTCGGCATCGTCGCCGCGTTGCTGCATCGGCGCGAGACGGGCGAGGGGGCGACGGTGGACGTTTCGTTGTTCGAGACCGCGGCGAGCTGGATGACGATGTACGCCGCGCAGTATCTGGCGAGCGGCGAGCTGCCGAAGAAGAACGGCTCGGGCCAGGCCGGTATCGTTCCCTATCGCGCATATCGCACAGCCGACGGCGATCTGGTCGTCGCCGCCGGCAACGATTCGCTCTTCCGGCGCCTTTGCGATGCGATCGGCGAGCCCCAATGGGCCGAGGATCCGCGCTTCGTCGACAACCCGCATCGCGTTCGCAACGCCGACGCGCTCTACGCGTTGCTCGAGAACGTCTTCGCCAGCCGCAGCAACGACGAGTGGATCGGGGTGCTGGACGCCGCCGGCGTGCCGTGCGCCCCGGTGCAGGACGTCGGCGCGATGCTGCGCCACCCGCAGACCGAGGCGCTCGGGATGCTGCAGCGGGTACCGGGCAGTTCGATTCCGCTGATCGGCCTGCCGATCCGTTTCGACGGCGCGCGGCCGCAGCCGCGAAGCGCACCCCCGTCGCTCGGGAGCAGCGACCTGAAGTCGCTTCTCGCACAGCGGAGGCACGAAGCGTGAAACTCGAAGGATCCGGATTGCGGGGGATGCGCGAGCTGCCTTTCTACGAGACGCTGCTGCTCGAGCGTCCGGAAACGCACCTGCTCGTCGTCACGCTGAACCGGCCGCAGGCGCTGAACGCGATCACGACGCAGATGGGGCTCGATCTCGTCGACCTGTGGACCAGACTCGCCGTCGACGCCGCCGACTGTCGCTGCGTCGTGCTGACCGGAGCGGGGGACCGCGCCTTCTGTGCGGGAGGCGACCTGAAGGAACGCCACGGCATGGACGATCTGCGCTGGCGCGCCCAGCACGAGATCTTCGAGCGTGCGTTCCAGACCTTGCTCGAGGTGCCGATTCCCGTCATCGCCGCGATCAACGGCCTGGCATTCGGCGGCGGCCTGGAGACGGCGCTCGGCTGCGACTTCCTCTACGCCGTGCGCACGGCGCGCTTCGCGTTGCCCGAGACGAAGATCGGCATCATCCCGGGCGGCGGCGGAACGCAGACGCTGGCGCGCGCCGTCGGAGAGCGGCGCGCGAAGGAACTGATCTTCCGCGCGGCGCCTTTCGATGCGCAGCAGGCGCTGGAATGGGGCGTCGTCAATCGCCTGAGCGAGCCGGGCTGCGTGCTCGACGACGCGCTGCAGACCGCCCGCGAAATCGCCGCCAACGCGCCGCTGGCCGTCCGGCAGGCGAAGAAGTCGATTCACTGGGGTCTGCAGAGCGACCTCGCCACCGGCTACCGCTTCGAGATCGAGGCGTACAACCGGCTGGTCGGATCGGAAGACCGTCACGAAGGGGTTCGCGCATTCAACGAGAAACGCAAGCCGGAGTTCAAGGGACGATGAGTTCAGAGGCAGCAGCCAACGGCAGGAGCGAAACGAAGCGCGCGGGCGACGGGCGCTGCGCGATGCCCGACGGGATCGACGTGCTCGTGCGGGAGGTCGGTCCGCGCGACGGTCTGCAGACGATCGGCGACTTCCTGCCCACCGAGGAGAAGCTCGACTGGATCCGCCGCGAGGCGGCCGCGGGCGTGCGCGAGATCGAGGTCACCTCCTTCGTGCCGCCGAAGCTGATTCCGCAGTTCGTCGACGCGGAACGCGTCGTCGCCGAGGCGATGAAGATCGACGGCCTCACGGTGCTGGCTCTCGTGCCGAACCTGCGCGGCGCCGAGCGCGGCTTCGCGCTCGGCGTGCACAAGCTCGACTACGTGGTCTCGGTGAGCCGCACGCACAACCTGCGCAACGTCCGCCGCGAGCGCGAGGAGTCGCTCGCCGACTTCCGCCGCATCGTCGCTGCTCGCGACGCCGCCGGTGCCGGGACGATGCTCGCCGCCGGGCTGTCGACCGCGCTCGGGTGCTCCTACGAGGGACCGATCGCCGTCGACGAAGTCCGGCGCTGTGCCGCGGAGCTCGCGGCGGCGGGTGCCGACGAGATCATGGTTGCCGACACGGTCGGCTACGGCGACCCGGCGCAGGTGCGCAAGGTGTTCCGCGCGGTGCTCGACGAGGTCGGCGACATTCCCGTGGCCGCGCATTTCCACGACACCCGAGGAACCGGCCTGGCGAACGTCGTCGCGGCGCTCGACTGCGGAATACGCCGCTTCGACGCGTCGCTCGCAGGGCTGGGCGGCTGTCCCTTCGCACCGGGCGCGACGGGGAACATCGTCATGGACGACCTGTGCTTCCTGCTCGATTCGATGGGTCTGCGAACGGGTGTCGATCTCGGGCGGCTGCTGGCCGTTCGCGAAGTGCTCGAGCGCAACCTGCCCGCAGATGAACTGCGCGGCGCGCTCGCACGCGCGGGATTGCCGGTGGGATACGTGCAGGCGGCGCAACGCGCGGGCGTCGGCGTCGACGCTACAGAACGAGATCTTGCGAGTACGAAGCCATGAACGACGAACTGTCCCCGACGCACGCCGTCATCGACCTCGACGAAGACTACCCGGAGATCCGCGAGGGAGTGCGCCGTATCTGCGCCGACTTTCTCGGCGCGTACTGGCGCAAGCTCGACGAGATGGAGGCCTATCCGTCCGAGTTCGTGCGGGCGATGACCGAGGCGGGCTATCTCTCCGCGCTGATTCCCGAGGAATACGGCGGCACCGGGCTGCCGCTGCGCGCGGCCGGCGTGATCCTCGAGGAAGTGCATGCCGGCGGAGGCAACGCATCGGCCACGCATGCGCAGATGTACACGATGGGCACCGTGCTGCGTCACGGAAGCGAGGCGCAGAAGCGTCGCTATCTTCCGGAGATCGCCGCCGGCCGCCTGCGCCTGCAGGCCTTCGGCGTGACCGAGCCGACCACCGGGACCGACACGACGAAGCTCAAGACGCGCGCCGTGCGCGACGGCGACTCGTACGTGATCGACGGCCAGAAGATCTGGACCTCGCGCGCGCTGTATTCCGACCTGATGCTCCTGCTGGCGCGCACGACGCCGCTGGACGAGGTCCGGCGCAAGACCGAAGGGCTGTCGGTGTTTCTCGTCGACATGCGCGCAGCGATCGGGAACGGCATGACGATCCGTCCGATCAAGGCGATGATCAACCACAACACCACCGAAGTGTTCTTCGACGGTCTCCGGATACCCGCCGACAGCCTCATCGGCGAGGAAGGAGGGGGATTTCGCTACATCCTCGACGGCATGAACGCCGAGCGGATCCTCGTCTCGCACGAATCGCTGGGCGACGCGAAATGGTTCGTCCGTACCGCTTCCCGGTATGCGAGCGAGCGCGTCGTCTTCGACCGGCCGATCGGGATGAACCAGGGAATCCAGTTCCCGATCGCGCGAGCCTACGCACAGACCCAGGCGGCCGAGCTGATGCTGCGCAAGGCGGCCGCGCTGTTCGAGGCCGGACGACCTTGCGGGGAAGAAGCCAACCTCTCCAAGCTGCTCAGCTCGGAGGCGGCTTGGGAGGCGGGCGAAGCGTGCATGCAGACGCATGGCGGATTCGCCTATGCACGCGAGTACGACATCGAGCGCAAGTGGCGGGAAGCGCGCGTGCAGCGCACGGCGCCCATCTCGACCAACCTGATCCTGGCGTACATCGCCGAGCACGTGCTCGGCATGCCTCGCTCGTACTGAATCGTGCCCGGTCTCACTGCGAGCCTGGCGGAATTCGTCGCGGCGCTCGATCCCGCCCGCGTTCCGGAGGAAGCGGCGCGCATCGTGCAGCGCGGCCTCGTCGATTGCTTCGGCGTGCTGTTCGCCGGGCGCGACGAGCCGGTCGTCCGGCTCGCCAGGTCGCTCGTCGCCGAAACGGACGCGGGGCCGGCCTGGATTCTCGGCGACCGGGCGCGCTGTTCGGCGCCCGACGCCGCCCTGGTCGATGCCGTCGCGGCGCACGGGCTGGACTATGACGACACGGGGCTCGATGGTCATCCGAGCGCAGTGCTCGTGCCCGTGGTCGTCGCACAATCCGCCCTCGTCGGTGCCGGCGGCGCAGAGTCGATCGCTGCGTACATCGCAGGCTACGAGACGTGGGCCGAACTCGTCTCGCGCGACGAGGACAGCCATCACGCGAAGGGCTGGCATCCGACGGCGGTATTCGGCACCGTGGCGGCGGCAGCGGCGGGCGCCGCTCTCGCGCAGCTCGACGCCTCACGTGCCGCGCACGCCCTGGGCATCGCCGCGTCGATGGCGGCGGGCGTGGTCTCCAACTTCGGCTCGATGACCAAGCCGCTGCAGGTCGGCTTCGCGGCGAGAAACGGGCTCGTCGCGACCGAGCTGGCGCGGCGGGGCGCTACTGCCTCCATCGACGCACTCGAGCACCCGCGCGGGCTTCTCGCGGCGCTCTCGCCCCGCGGGCGCGTGCGTCTGGACGGGCCGATGCGATCGGATGCCTGGCGGATTCTCGAGACCGGGTTGAGTATCAAGCGCTATCCCGTCTGCTACGCGGCGCACCGTGCGGTGGACGCGGCGCTGGCGATGCGCCAGTCGTTGCTTGCGCGCCTGGCCGACGTCGAACGAATCGATGTCGACATCGGCGTGGTGCAGGCGTCGATGCTGCGCTCGCACTCGCCGACGAACGCTGCAGATGCGAAGTTCAGCGTCGAGTTCTCGGTCGCCGCAGCGCTCGTGTTCGGACGACTCGGGCTCGCCGAGCTGACGGACGCGGTGGTGAACGAGCCGCGGGTGCGCGATCTCTCCGCACGGGTCCGCGTGCGGCCGATCGACGAGCGCGATCGGGTGGATCCGTTGTTCGCGCCCTTCGATCGATTGCGGGTGACGCTGCGCGACGGCTCGGTGCTCGCCTCCGCGCCGGTGCGTCGGGCGAAGGGCCACGCGACGCTTCCGCTGAGCGACGAAGATCTGCGGCAGAAGTTTTTCGACTGCGCGCGTCGTTCGCTCGATGGCGATCGCGTCGAGCAGTGGTGGGAGGCATTGGCGCGCTTTCCGTCTGCGGGAGTGTCGGCACTGCACGCGATCGCCGAACCGGACGCTGCACGGCTGTAGGATTCTGGACGGACCGGTATGCTTCCTGCCCGGGCAGGCCGGCAACGACGACAACGATCGGGGGGAGGAGGGTAAGTGATGCGCATCCGCAATCAGCGCGACTTCCGGGCGGGCGCGATGTTCGTCGCCATCGGCGTCGCGTTCGCCGCTTTCTCGCAGTCCTACGCGCTCGGCACGCCGGCGCGCATGGGCCCGGGCTTCTTCCCGACGATGCTCGGCGTGCTGCTCGCGCTGCTGGGAGGCGCGATCGTCGTGCGTTCGCTCGCCACCGGCGAGCGCAAGCCGATGGAGAAGGTGCGCTGGCGTGCGCTCGTGCTGATCCTGCTGTCGGTGCTCGTCTTCGCGGCCGGCCTGCCGCGCCTGGGCGTCGTCGTGTCGATCGCATTGCTCGTCGGAATCTCGTCGCTGGCCGCCGAGGACTTTCGCTGGAAGGAGACGCTCGCCTCGATCGTCGTGCTGATCGCGCTGTCGTGGCTCGTCTTCGTCAAGGGACTGGACCTGCAGTTCCCGGTCTGGCCCGTCTTCCTCGTCCATTGAGACGCCCGTGGAACTGCTCGCGAATCTCGGCCTCGGCTTCGCCGCTTCGCTCACCGCCACCAACATCTTCTACTGCTTCGTCGGCGTGCTGCTGGGCACGCTGATCGGCGTGCTGCCCGGCATCGGGCCGCTGGCGACGATCGCGATGCTGTTGCCGATCACCTACCAGTTCGCCGACCCGACGACCGCGCTGATCATGCTCGCCGGCATCTATTACGGCGCGCAGTACGGCGGCTCGACCACGGCCATCCTGGTGAATCTGCCCGGCGAAGTCTCGTCGGTCGTCACGGTGCTCGACGGCTACCAGATGGCGAGGCAGGGCAGGCCGGGGCCGGCGCTGGCGATCGCGGCGATCGGCTCGTTCTTCGCCGGCACCATTGCCACGCTGCTGATCGCGGCCTTCGCGCCGCCGCTGGCCGAGGTCGCCTTCGAGTTCGGCCCGGCCGAGTACTTCTCGCTGATGGTGCTCGGCCTGATCGCCGCGGTGGTGCTCGCGCACGGCTCGATCCTCAAGGCGTTGGCGATGGTCGTCTTCGGGTTGCTGATCGGCATGGTGGGGACCGACGTCAATTCGGGGGTCGCCCGCTTTTCCTTCGACATTCCCGAACTCACCGACGGCATCGAGCTGGCGGCGATAGCGATGGGCATCTTCGGCTTCGGCGAGATCATCGCGAACCTCGAGCAGGGCGAGGCGCGCGAGGTCTTCACGCGCAAGGTCGGGCGTCTTCTGCCCAGCGGCGCCGAGCTGCGCGCCTCGGCCGCGCCGATCGTGCGCGGCACCGCGCTCGGTTCGTTCCTCGGCCTGCTGCCCGGCGGCGGCGCCGTGCTCTCGTCGTTCACCTCCTACGCGCTGGAGAAGAAGCTCTCGCGCACGCCCGAGCGTTTCGGCAAGGGCGCGATCGAAGGCGTAGCCGGCCCGGAGTCGGCGAACAACGCCGGCGCGCAGACCTCGTTCATCCCGATGCTCACGCTGGGCATCCCGACCACGCCGACGATGGCGCTGATGATCGCGGCGATGATGATCCACAACATCCAGCCCGGCCCGCAGGTGATGACGAGCAACCCGACGCTGTTCTGGGGGCTGGTCACGTCGATGTGGATCGGCAACCTGATGCTGGTGATCCTGAACCTGCCGCTGATCGGGATCTGGATCCGGCTGCTCACCGTGCCCTATCGGCTGCTCTATCCGGCCATCCTGCTGTTCTGCTGCATCGGCGCGTACTCGATCAACAACAACGTCTTCGACGTGTACGTGACGCTGCCTTTCGCGATCCTGGGCTACGTGTTCCGCAAGCTCGACTGCGAGCCGGCGCCGCTGTTGCTCGGTCTGGTGCTGGGCAGCCTGATGGAGGAATACCTGCGCCGCGCGATGACGATCTCGCGCGGCGACTGGTCGGTGTTCGTCACGCGACCGCTGTCGGCGGCGCTGCTGGCGATCGCGGCGGCGCTGCTGCTGGCGGTGCTGCTACCGGCGATCGCCCGCAAGCGCGAGCAGGCTTTCGCCGAGGAGGAGAGCTGAGCGGCGCGTCGCCGCGGCGCGGACGCGCTCAGCGGCCGAGGATGAAGCGGAACCGGCTCCCGTCGCCCGGCCGCGAATCGGCCCAGATCGTGCCGCCGTGGCGCTGCACGATCTGCTGGACGATCGCCAGCCCGATGCCGGTGCCGGGAACGTCGTCGTCCGGATGCAGTCGCTGGAAAGGGGCGAACAGGCGGTCGGCGTTCGCCGAATCGAAGCCCCTGCCGTTGTCGGCCACGCAATAGACCGTACGCCCGCGCTCGTCGGTTTCCGCGTCGAAGCGGATCGACGCGATCGGTCGCTTCGACGTGTATTTCCACGCGTTCTCGAGCAGGTTCTGCAGCATCAGCCGAAGCAGGCCGGGGTCGCCTTCGACGACGAGCGAAGGCTCGCAGTGCACCTGCGCAGTGCGGGATGGATCCGCGCGCATCAGGTCGCGCACGATGTCCTGCGCGAGCCGGCCCAGATCGACCGGAACGCGCTGCATGGGTTGCGTGGTCGAGCGCGCGAGCGCCATCAGCGCATCGATCATCCGTTCCATCCGCCCGGTGGCGACGACGACCCGTCGCAGATGCGACTGCGCGTTCGGATCGAGCTGCGCGGCGTGATCCTCGAGCACGATGCGCGCGAATCCGTCGACGGCGCGCAGCGGCGCGCGAAGGTCGTGCGCGACGCTCCAGGCGAGCACGTCGAGCTGGTGGACCTGCCGCTCGAGGTCCGCGACTCTCGTGCGCAGGACGTCGCCGGCGTCGGCCGCCCGGCGCAGTCGTTCGGCCTGCGCCGCGTTCGCGTCGAGCACGAGCACGAAGGCGCCGGAACCGTCGTCGAGCGGCTCGAGGCGCGCGATCGCCTCGGTGCGCGCGCCGTAGCGGTCGCGCACGACGAGCGTGCGGCGCAGCGGGCTGCGCTGCGCCAGCGCCTGCTGCAGCTCGTGCACCGCGTCGGCGTCGGCCGCCTCGAGGATCGGCCCGATCGTGCAGAGCCCGTCGCGCGCCCCGCCGGCGCCGGCCAGCGTCTGCGCGGCCGCGTTCATCCAGACGATCGGCGGCGGCCAGGGCGCGCGCGCGACGATGAAGACGCATTGGCTGGCGATGTCGACCGCCGCCTGCAACGCCGCGTGTCGCGTCGTCGATGCGGCGTCAATCCGGCGCACCGTGCCGCAGTAGCCGAGAAAACTGCCGTCGGCAGCGAAACGCGGTTCGCCGGATTCGATGACGCGGATCGTCCGGCCGTCGGCGCTCGTGCGTTCGACGACGAGGTCGTCGTACGGTCGTCGGGCGGCGAGTGCCTCGAGCGCCGCCTGCCAGGCCTGCGGATCGACCGGCCGGGCCGCGTCCAGGTGCGGGCCGCCGATCGGCGCCCATCGCTCGGCATTCGGCCACGACGGTTCGTACTCGATGCGCTGCACGCGCCCGTCGCGGTCGGTTTCCCAGTATCCGACGCGAGCCTGCCGCCGCACGACGGCGAGCTGGCGATTGCGGTCGACCAGCATCGCCTCGGCCGACTCGTTCAACGCCCCCAGCCGGTTCAGCGCGCCGGCAATCGGTTCGAGGACCGGCGCGCGCGGCCGGGCGCGAAGCCCGCGCTCGCCGATCGCGATGCGGGCCGCAGTCGCGGCCAGGCCGTCGAGCGCCTCTTCGGTGCGTGTCCAGCGCAGCCACGCGACCAGCGCGAAGCCGAGCGCGACGAAGGCGAGCGTGCCGGAGGCGAGCACGGCGAACCAGGGAAAGCCGGCCTCGATCGCCGGATTCGCCGCGGCAGCGTCCGCGCCGAGACGGTCGATCGCGAAGCGGATCGGCTGGAACGAGAGGAACGCGGCCAGCACGGCCAGCGCCGCGAAGATCCACGCGCTGTTTCGAGCCGGGCTGACGGGGGCGGGAGAGGACATCTCTATTCGATCAGGCCGTGTCGAAGCGCGTAGGACGCCAGCTCCGCGTTCGTCGAGACGCCGAGCTTCTCGAGCACGCGCGCGCGATAGACGCTGACCGTCTTCGGCGACAGCGTCAGCGCCTCGGCGATCTCGGACAACCGGCGTCCGGAGGCGATCAGCAGCAGCGTCTGCAGTTCGCGGTCGGAGAGCTGCTCGTGACGCGCGCCGCCGCCGCTGCCGGTGACCGTGTCGAGCAGCAGTTGCGCGACCTCGGGCGTCAGGTGCTTGCGGCCGGCGGCGACCGTTCGCACCGCTGCGACGATCTCGCGGGGTTCGGTCGTCTTGTTCAGGTACGCCATCGCTCCGTTGCGCAGCGCCCGGATCGCGTACTGGTCTTCGGGGTACTGCGACAGCACGACGACGCGGGGCGCGTCCTCGTCGCCGGCCAGCGCCTTGAGCACGTCGATTCCGCTGCGGCCCGGCAGGTTCAGGTCGAGCACGAGGACGTCGACCGGTGTCTCGCGCAGCAGGTTGCGCAGCGACGCGTAGTCGCCCGCTTCGCCGACGATCTGGATGTCGCCGCACTCCGCGAGCGTCTCGCGCAGCCCGCGGCGGATCATCGCGTGATCGTCGACCAGCACGACGCGGATCAACGCGCGACCTCCGTTTCGGCAGCGGCGGCCCGGTCGGCGAGCGGCATCGACAGCAGCACGCAGGTGCCGCGTTCGCCCGGCGAGACGTCGATCCATCCGCCCACGCGGCGCGCGCGCTCGGCCAGCCCGCGCAGGCCGAAGGAGTCGGCTTTCGCGAGCGCCTCGGGCGCAAGCCCGACGCCGTCGTCGACGACCTCCAGCGAGAGCTCGCCGACGCCGACGATCAGGTCGATACGCACGGTGGACGCGTCCGCGTGCCGTGCCACGTTCGTCAGCGACTCCTGCAGCGTGCGGTAGACGGTCATCGCACGGGCGTCGTCGAGTTCGACGGCGGCGACGTTGTGCGAGAACTTCACGTCGGCGCCCGTGGACCGCCGGAACTCGGCGATCTGCCAGTTCATCGCATCGAGCAGGCCCGCGTCGAGCACCGGCGGACGCAGGTTGCGCTGGATACGTTGCGCCGACTGCATGATGCCGACGACCGTGCGCAGCGCATGCCGCACGCGCTCGGCCGACGCCGCATCGCCGTTGCGCTCGATCCACGACAGGTCCAGGCGCAGCGTCGTGAGCATCCCGCCGATGTCGTCGTGGATCTCGCGCGCGATCGCCGCGCGCTCGTCGTCGACCACCGATTGCAGGTGCGCGTACAGCTCGTGCAGCCGCTGCTCGGAATGCTCGAGCGCGCGCGTGGCGCGCTCGCGCTCGCGACGAGCCTGCGCGAGCGACATTGCGTTGAGCAGCGCGGGCGCAAGGCGCGCGAGGCGTCCTTTCACGAGGTAGTCGTCGGCGCCGTTGCGCATCGCCGCCACCGCCGCTTCCTCGCCGAGCGTACCGGAGACGACGAGGAACGGCAGGATGCGGCCGCTCGCACGCACGAGCTGCAACGCTTCGGTGCCGGAAAAGGCGGGCAGCTGATGGTCGGCGATCACGGCGTCCCATTCGTCCGCTTCGAGCGCGTCGATGAGCTGGGCGCGCGTCTCGATCCGACGGGCGGCGACCGGCAGTCGATCGCGCGACAACGTCGCCACCAGCAACTCGTAATCGAGCTCGGAGTCTTCGAGCACGAGCAGGCGGAACGGCCGCTCCGCAGCGAGCGGTCCGGCGGTGTCGACGTTCAAGGTGCGAGAGCGTGGGGCCGCGACAGCGGAATTGTACGGTCTTCGCGGCGCTGTTCGGCGCATCCGTTTTCGGCGTCGCCGCGACAATCGCTCGGCCCTACAGCCGCAGCGTGTCGTGCCGATAACGGGATAGCAGGCGTCCCGCTCGTTCGGCCGCTGCCTTACCGTCTTGCTCCCAGTCCGAATGCGCGCCGCTTCCCCCGCCTCGACCCGGCCGGCCTCCATGCCGCCGGCCAGCGGCGATTTCATCATCGACCGCTCCGACTTCGAGCGCGTGCGTACGCTGATCCGCGAGCGCGCCGGCATTCATCTGGGCGTCGCCAAGCAGGCGATGGTCTACAGCCGGCTGTCGCGCCGCCTGCGCGAACTCGGCCACCCGTCCTTTGCGAGCTACCTGCACTGGCTCGAATCCTCCGCCGAGCCGGCGGCGCAGGACGAATGGCAGGAGTTCGTGAACTGCCTGACGACGAACCTCACGGCCTTCTTCCGCGAGGAGCATCACTTCGAGCTGCTTGCCGACGAGCTGCGGCGACGCGCCGGAAAGCGCGTGCACATCTGGTGCAACGCCGCCTCCACCGGCGAGGAGCCCTATTCGCTGGCGATGACCGTGGTCGAGACGCTCGGTGCGGGCGCCAACGTGCACATCACCTGCAGCGACATCAACACGAAGGTGCTCGAGACCGCCGCGCGCGGCGTCTATCCGGCCGACGTACGCGGACTGAGCGTCGAGCGGCTGCGCCGACATTTCCTGCGCGGCACCGGGGGGAACCAGGGCTTCGTCCGTGTGCGTCCCGATCTCGCGCGGCTCGTGTCGTTTCGCCTGCTCAATCTCAGCGACGGCCGCTGGAGGCTCGAAGAGCCGGTCGACATCGTGTTCTGCCGCAACGTCATGATCTATTTCGACGCCGCGATGCAACGCAGTGTTCTCGAACGGATTCACGCGGCAATGTCGCCGGGCGGCTGGCTCTTTGCCGGCCACTCGGAGAACTTCGCCGGCTCGCGCGATCTGTTCCGCGCGCTCGGCAAGACCGTCTACGCGCGCGAGTGACGATGACGCTGCCGCAACGATCGACGCCGACTCCTGCTTCGCACTCCTCGCGGCTCACGCGGCTGCGCGCGGCTGCCCGCCGACCCGGCGAAGCATCGTTCTTCTGGTACGACTCCCATTTCGGCAACGATGCGGTCAAGGTGCTGCCCGGCGAGTACTTCGTGCACGCCGAGGACATCCTGATCATGACGACGCTCGGCTCGTGCATCGCCGTCTGCCTGTGGGATCGTGAACGGCGCATCGGCGGGCTGAACCATTTCATGCTGCCCCAGGGCGCGAGCAGCGACGGGCGCTACGGATCGTACGCGATGGAGCTGCTGATCAACGAGATGCTGCGCCAGGGCGCCTCGCGCCCCGCGCTGGAGGCGAAGGTGTTCGGCGGCGCGCAGGTCGTCGCCGGCATGGAAACGCTGAACGTCGGCGAGCGCAACACGTGGTTCGTGCTCGAGTACCTGCAGATCGAGCGTATTCCGGTCGTCAGCCGCGACGTGCTCGATGTGCATCCGCGCAAGGTCTGCTTCATGCCGGCCAACGGACGCGCCGTCGTCAAGCGGTTGCGGCCGACCAACGCGGCGGCGCTGCTGCAGCAGGACCGCGCCGCGGCGCAGCGCGCGCAGCCGGTGGCGAGCTGCGGGGGCAGCGTCGACCTCTTCGTCGATGCCGACGCGGGCAGGCGCCAATGAGCACCGCGCCCGCAGTCCGCCGGATCCGCGTGCTCGTCGTCGACGACTCGGCGCTCGTGCGCAGCCTGCTCACGCAGATCATCGACCGCCAGCCCGATCTCGAGTGCGTAGGCGCCGCCGGCGACCCGCTGATCGCGCGCGAGATGATCCGCAGGCTCGATCCGGACGTGCTCACGCTCGACGTCGAGATGCCGCGCATGGACGGGCTCGATTTCCTCGGCCGGCTGATGCGGCTGCGTCCGATGCCGGTCGTCATGGTGTCCACGCTCACCGAACGCGGCGCGGAGGTCACGCTGCAGGCGCTCGAGCTGGGCGCGGTCGATTTCGTCGCCAAGCCGCGCATCGGCGTCGCCGGCGGGCTGCAGGCGCTCGCCGGCGAGATCGTCGAGAAGCTGCGCATCGCGGCGCGCGCGAGGCTGCGGCCCGTGCGAAGGGCGGCGGGCGCCGGCGCGCTGGCGGGCTCGGCGGCGCCGGCGACTTCAGCGGGGTCGGCGACGTCGGCTGCGCCGGCTGCGCACGGCACTGCGCCCGCGCGGTCCGGCGTGGCGCTGCCGCCGCAATTCGCAGCCCGGCGCTGGTTGACCACCGAGAAGCTCGTCTTCATCGGCGCCTCGACCGGGGGCACCGAGGCGACGCGCGAAGTGCTCGTGCAGTTGCCCGCCGACTTTCCCGCGATCCTGGTCACGCAGCACATGCCGGCAGGCTTCACGGCGAGCTACGCGGCGCGCCTGAACTCGCTGTGCCGGATCGCCGTCAAGGAAGCGGCGGACGGCGAGCGCATCCTGCCCGGGCACGCCTACATCGCGCCCGGCGGCCTGCATCTGTCGGTGCAGCGCAGCGGCGCGAACTACGTGGCACGGGTGGACGACAGCGAGCCGGTGAACCGGCACCGCCCGTCGGTCGAGGTGCTGTTCCGTTCGGCTGCGCGCGTGGTCGGCGCCAACGCGATCGGCGTCATGCTCACCGGGATGGGTGCCGATGGCGCCAGAGCGATGCGCGAGATGCGCGATGCCGGCAGCTGGAACGCTGCGCAGGATGAATCGAGCTGCGTGATCTTCGGAATGCCGCGCGAGGCGATCGCGCACGGCGCAGTGCACGAGGTGCTGCCTCTTTCGGCAATCGCGGCGCGCCTGATCGAACGGATCCGCAGCGGGCGCGCCAGCGTGCCTGCTGCCTTGCAGGCGGAGTGACACGATGGACGACGAACCGACGAGCGGCGCGCTGCCGTTGCCGCTGGTGGCCGATATACAGGAAGGGCTGGTTGCCGCCTGCAACGATCTCGATCGGCTGCGCGACCTCCTCGACGACGCGTTCGGATCGCTGCTGGCGATCCTTCCGCTCGAAGCGGCGCCGCTGGGCGGGGACACGAGAACGGCGGTCACTTCGATGCAGTTCCACGATCTCGGCGTGCAGCTGATCGCGCACACCAGGAAGCGGCTGCAGTTCTGCGCCGACCGGCTTGCGCAGGATGCGTTCGGCTTCGACGAGGACGGCGAAGCGGCGATCGAGCCGGTTCGCCTTCGAGCCAATCCGGTGACCTGCGCCGAGATGGACGCGGGCTCGGTCGAGCTGTTCAGCTGACGGAGAAGGTGCGGGAGAAAAAGACATGCAGACGATTCTCGCTGTGGACGATTCGGTGTCGATGCGGCAGATGGTGTCCTTCACGCTGCGCGGCGCGGGCTTCGACGTCGTCGTCGCGGTCGATGGCCAGGACGCGTGGGACAAGTCGAGCTCGTGCAGCTTCGATCTCGTGCTCACCGACCAGAACATGCCGCGCCTGGACGGGATCGGGCTCACGCGCAAGCTGCGGGGGCTGCCGCAGTACCGCTCGACGCCGATCCTCATCCTCACCACCGAGTCGGGCGACGACATGAAGCGCGCCGGCCGCGAGGCGGGGGCCACCGGATGGATGGTCAAGCCCTTCGATCCGGCCAAGCTGGTCGAGGTGATCCGCAAGGTCATGCCCGATTCGGGGAACCGGCAATGAGCGGGACGACTTCGACGCCGGGCGGCGGCTCGCTCGACCTCAGCCAGTTCTTCCAGGTCTTCTTCGAGGAGGCCGCCGAGAATCTCGAGCGCATGGAGCAGCTCCTGCTCGGGATCGACCTGCAGGCGGCCGACGACGAGACGCTGAATGCGATCTTCCGTTGTGCGCATTCGGTGAAGGGAGGCGCCGCGACTTTCGGCTTCTCCGATCTCGCCGACCTGACCCACGACATGGAGACGCTGCTCGACCGGCTGCGCCGTCGCGAGCTGGCGCCCAGCGTCGCGATGGTCGACGTGCTGCTGCAATCGGGCGACGCGATGCGCGCGCACCTGGATCGCTACCGATCCGGCGCCGAGGGGAACGGCGTCGACGACGCGGCGGTGCGCGCGAGCCTGCGTTCGCTCGCCGAAGGCGGGCAGGCGAAGGCGGCGACGCCGGTCGCGACACCGGCCGCAACACCGGCCGCAGCGCCTGTGGCGGCGCCGCTTCCCGACGCCGCCGGCACGAAGGAAGTCGACGCGCCGGTCGCCGCGGCCGAGCCGCGCGTGCTCGAGCTCGTGGTCGGGCCTCTCGAAGCGCCCGAGCAGGCCGACCAGCTGTTCGAGCTGTTCCGCGAGATCGAGGATCTCGGGACGATCGAGCGGCTCGATGCGGGACAGGCGGCCGAAGGAATCCGGCGCTTCCGCGTGCACACCACGAGCTCCGACGCCGACCTGCTGGATCTGTTCACTTTTCACGTCGACCGCGAACGGGTGCGGCTGCAGCCGATCTCCGACGGCTACGGCTTTCACGAGGGCGCACCCGGCGCTCCGGCGCCGCAGGCGGCAACCGTCGATCCGCAGCCGTTCGCCCCCGGCGCCGAAGCGGCCTTGCCCGATGCGAGCGATGCCGACTTCGCCGGCGCGCGCGGCGCCGGGCCGGCGCCGGCGGAGCTCACCGTCGATCGGCGTGCGCCGGCCGGCGCCCAGGCCGCGCGCGCCGCGGCCAGCGAGGCGTCGACGCTGCGCGTGTCGGTCGACAAGGTCGATCAGCTGATCAATCTGGTCGGCGAGCTGGTGATCACGCAGGCGATGCTCGCGCAGAACAGCGCGCGCCTGGATGCCGCCGCGCAGGAGCAGATGGCGGCGGGCCTGGCCGACCTCGAGCGCAACACGCGCAACCTGCAGGAATCGGTGATGTCGATCCGCATGATCCCGATGTCGGTCGTCTTCAACCGCTTCCCCCGGATGCTGCGCGATCTGGCCGGCCGCCTCGGCAAGAAGGTGGATTTCGTCACGCGCGGCGAAGCGACCGAACTCGACAAGGGAGTCGTCGAGAAGATCATCGACCCGCTCACGCACCTGGTGCGCAACAGCTGCGACCACGGGATCGAGCTGCCGCACGAGCGCGCGGCCGGCGGCAAGGCCGAGACCGGGACGATCTCGCTGGCGGCGTCGCACCAGGGCGGCTCGATCGTCATCGAAGTGTGCGACGACGGCCGCGGCCTTTCGCGCGCGCGTCTGCTGGCCAAGGCGCGCGAGCGCGGCATCGAGGTCTCCGACGCGATGCCCGACGCCGACGTGTGGAACCTCGTCTTCGCGCCGGGCTTTTCGACGGCCGACGCGGTCACCGACGTCTCCGGGCGCGGCGTCGGCATGGACGTCGTGAAGAAGAACATCGTCGCGCTCGGCGGCACGGTCGAGATCGACTCGTGCGAAGGGCGCGGCATGAGCGTGAAGGTGCGCCTGCCGCTCACGCTCGCGATCATGGACGGAATGAGCGTCGCCGTCGGTCGCGACTGCTACATCGTCCCGCTCGCGTCGGTGGTCGAATCGTTCCAGATGCGCGATGCGACGGTGCGCACGATCGGCGGCGGCGGGCGCGTCGTGCAGGTGCGCGACGAATACCTGCCGGTGGTCGACCTGAAGCAGGTCTTCGCGGTGCCGGCGCACGGCGCGCCGGCCGGGATGCCGATCATGGTCGTCGTCGAGAGCGAGGGCCGGCGCGCCGCGCTCGTCGTCGACGCGCTCGTCGGCCAGCAGCAGGTGGTCGTGAAGAACCTGGAGACGAACTACCGGCGCGTCGACGGCATCTCCGGCGCGACGATACTCGGCGACGGGCGCGTCGCGCTGATCCTCGACGTCGGCTCGCTCGCGCGCCGGGCAAGCGAGCTGCGCGGGGCGTCCCAATGGGTGCATTGAGCCCGCACATTTTCCCCTGAAAGAAAGGAAGACATCCGATGAACGCCACAGTCGCGATCCCATCCGTCCAGAACGTTGCGCACGGCGCCGCGGGAGAGGGCGAAGCCGCGTCCCGCATCCGCGAGTTCCTCGCGTTCAAGCTCGGCAACGAGGAATACGGGATCGACATCCTGCGCGTGCAGGAGATCCGGTCGTACGAGGAGCCCACGCGCCTGGCGAACGTTCCCGAGTTCATCAAGGGCGTGGTCAACCTGCGCGGCGTCATCGTGCCGATCGTCGACATGCGGCTGAAGTTCAGGCTGGACGAAGCGAAATACGACCACTTCACCGTCGTCATCGTCCTGAACATCGGTTCGCGCGTCGTCGGCATGGTGGTCGATTCGGTGTCCGACGTGATCACGCTGACGCCCGAGCAGTTGCGTCCGGTACCCGAATTCGCCTCCAGCGTCGATGCCGACCACCTGCTCGCGATCGGTGCGATCGACGACCGGATGCTGATCCTGGTCGACATCGAGAAGCTGATGACGAGCGCCGACATGGGGCTCGTCGAGCCCGCCATCCAGTAAACCCGCCGCCCTCGTCCGGGAGAACGTGATGTCCTGGCTGCACCGGATCCGCCTCTGGCAGAAGTTCCTCGTGCTCGGCGCGCTCGCGCTGGTCATGATGGCGCTGCCCACTTCGCTTTACCTGATGCGCGTCGTCGACGACGTCCGCATCGCCGAGCGGCGTGTCGACGGCGTCGCTTCCGCCATCGCGCTGCAGCGGGTAATCCAGCGCGCGCAGGGCCACCGCGCCGTCGTCGCCGCATCGCTCGGCTCCGAAGCTTCGCTCTCGGCGCTGTGGCAGGAAGACAACGAGGCGCTGAAGTCACTGCGGCCGGCCGCGCGCGCCTCGCTCGTCGAGTCGATCGAAGCGTTCGAGGCGCGGCTGGCCGAGGCGCCGCTTTCGCCGGCGTTGACGGGGTCGTGGAAGGATGCGCTGCAGCGCTGGACCTCGCTCGATCGGGCGCTCGCCTCAGGGGAGCTGAAGTCCGCCGAGCGAAGCACCGCGCTGCACACCGAGTGGGTCGATTCGATGCTCGCGCTCTCCGAGCAGCTGATCGAGGAGTTCGGCCTGACGCTCGCGCCGGAGCGCGAAAGCAACGCGCTCGTCGACGCGTCGTTATTGCACATGCCCCGCACCGCCGAGATGCTGGGCCGGATCCGCGCGTTCGGCACGATCGCGCTGGTCGAGAAGAGCCTCTCGTACGGCGGTCGCGCGTCGCTCACCGCCTTGAGGGAGAGGTTCGGCGAGCGCCTGGCCGAGGCGGAGCGCAGCCTGGCGATCGCGTATGTCGTCGATCCGGCGCTGAAGGAGCGCCTGGGCGGCGTCGTCGCCGCCATGAAGGCGAAGGTGCAGGGTACCCTTGCCGTCGTCGACCGGCAGCTGATCGCCGCGCAGCAGCTCGAGCTGCCGAGCGACGAGTACTACAAGGAGATCACGTCGACGATCGACAGCCTGTACGCCTTCAACGAGAACGCCACGGCGGGGCTTTCCGCGCTGTTCGATGCGCGCGCCGCCGATCTGCGCCGCACCGCGCTCCTCGTGGTCGGCGTGCTGTTGGCGATTCTCGCTGCGTCGTTGGCGCTGATGATCGTCTTCGTCCGCAGCCTGACGGTTCCGATGGACGAAGCCGTGTCGATGGCACGTTCGATCGCCGAGGGGAATCTCGACGTGACGCTGCGCCCCCGGGGCGACAACGAGATCGGTCAGCTCGTCCAGGCGCTGGTCGCGATGAAGGAGCGGATCGGCGAGGTGGTTGCCGAGGTGCGCCGGCATGCGGAAGGCGTCGCCGCGGCGAGCGCGCAGATCGCGCAGGGCAACTCCGACCTCTCGTCGCGCACCGAGCAGCAGGCGAGCACGCTCGAGGAGACCGCCGCATCGATGGAGGAACTCAGCACGACCGTGCAGCAGAACGCCGACAACGCGCACCGCGCCGACGAGCTCGCGCGCGGGGCGAGCGGGGTCGCCGTCTCGGGCGGGAAGGTCGTCGGCGAGGTCGTCGACACGATGAAGGAGATCAACGAGAGCTCGCGGCGCATCGCCGACATCACCAACGTGATCGACGGTATCGCCTTCCAGACCAACATCCTCGCCCTGAATGCGGCGGTCGAGGCCGCGCGTGCCGGGGAGCAGGGACGGGGCTTCGCCGTGGTCGCCGGCGAGGTGCGCAATCTCGCGCAGCGCTCGGCCAGCGCGGCTCGC
>CALCZN010000265.1:0-16075 GCA_937903095.1 uncultured Burkholderiales bacterium | reverse complement strand
GAACCGGTGCCGATCCTGCGACCGCGGCGCCCGACGACCCCGCCGGCGTATCGAAGGCAACGCGCGTCACCGTCGGCGCCGATGCCGATGGCAGCCGCACACGCGCCCCAAGTTGGCTGAATCTGGGCGGCGAGCGCAGCTTCAGCGTGCCCGGCGCCTGCGATGCGTGATCTGCTGCACGATCCACTCGACGAGCGTGCGCCAGTGCCTGGCCTGCGCATAGCCCGCATCGGCACCGTCGACGCTCCGAAACCGCTCCCCATTGTGCAGGGCGCGCCGCCAATCCCTGTCTTCGGCGAGCAGCGTGCGCATCAGCTCGCGTGCATGCAGATCGTGACCGGTGGCCACGTGCAGCGATGCGCCGCGCAGCCTGTCGGGCAGCCCGAGCCAGGTCCGCTCGTCGTCGTGCAGCGAAGGCGAGTCGTCGCGCAGCGCTTCCATCGTCGGCGACGCGCGTCCGATGATCCGCCGCCACAGGCCGCGCGCTTCGATCGGCCGCACCGTCGCCAGCCGCGGATCGACGAAGCACAGCGCGTTCACCGGCAGCGCGGCCGTGCGCACCGCGGGCAGCGATCGAGCGATCGGCAGCGCCGCATCGCCGAAGCCGACCAGCACGAGTTGCGCATCGGGATGCAGCGCGAGCAGATCGGTTGCCGCGGCGACGAGGTCGCCGTCGTAGCGCGTCGCCTGCGCAGCGCTCGGTGCGCTGTCGCCGCCGTCGGCCGGATCGAAGCGCAGCGAAGGCACGCCGACGCGCGTCAGTTCGCGTGCCAGCCGCACGTGCAGCCGGTGCTCGCCCGTGCGCGGATGCGCGGGAACCGGCGCGATGAGTACCGCGACGTCGGCCGTGCGAACGACGGCCGTAGCCACGCCGACCAGCGACCCGGTCACGCCGCCGATGATGCGAGGCTGTTCGAGAATCGTCATGCGGTCGGCGCGCTGCTCACGCGTCGTTCAGTGCAACGACTCGAGGAAATCCTCGGTCGTGTCGAAGAGCGCAGCGGGAAGCGGTCGCGCGAACTGAGCCTCGTCCCAGAACGGAGGAACGCGTGCCGCGCGCGCGCCGGCCAGGTAGCCGGCATCGAGCCACGACTCGGTGAGCGCGCGCGTGGGCGCGGAGACGTCGCCCAGCGAGGCGGGCGCCTCGTTGATCTCGACGAAGGCCACCGCGGGCGGAGCACCGCGCTCGGCGGTGGGCGGCGCCTGCATTCGCAACTCGCCGAGCGATTCGAGCAGGCGCGCGGGAAAGCCCGGCGATGCGGCGAGCGCATCGGCGGCGCCGCGGCCGCTCTCCGGCGCCTGCCAGTACAAATGCGCGTCGAGCAACTGGTCGAGCGCGACCGCGATGTCGACGCCGAGCAGTGCGCCGGCGCGCACGCCCCAGAGCACGTTCGGCCCCTGCGCGCGCTGGCGCACGAGCATCGCGCAGCGCAGCAGGTCGTTGCGCCAGGCGTCGAGCGTGATTTCGGCCGGATCGCCGGCCGAATCTCCGCAACCGTAGAGGTCGGGCACGAGCACCGCCCATCCGCGGGCGGCGAGCCGCCAGGCCTGCGCGGCGATCACCCGTCGCGCGCAGGGCTGCTCGTCGCCCAGCGGCTGCACGCAGAGAACGGTTCCGCGCGGCTCGCGATCGGCCGGCATCCACCACAGGCCCAGCCGCGCACCGCCCGCGAAGCCCTCGAGCCGGGCGGGCTCGAAGCGTGCCGGGCCGTCGCGGCCGTCCACACGCGCGGCATCCCGGGTGGTGCTGACCGAGATCCAGGGTTCCATCGCGCGGCCATTCTATCGCCGGTGTTTCACGGCAGGCGCTGTACCATCCCCGGTTCCTCCCGCCTCGAATACGAACACCATGCAACTGCGAAAGGCCGTGTTTCCGGTGGCCGGACTGGGCACCCGTTTCCTGCCCGCCACGAAGTCGATTCCGAAGGAGATGCTGCCGATCGTCGATCGGCCGATCATCCAGTATGCGGTCGACGAGGCGATCGAGGCCGGCTGCGACACGCTGATCTTCGTCACGGGGCGTTCGAAGCGCGCCGTGGAGGACTACTTCGATCGCGCTCCGGAGCTGGAAGCCGAGCTGGAAGCCAAGGGCAAGCACGAAGCGCTGGAGGCGGTGCGCGACATCGTTCCGCCGCACGTGAAGGTGCTTTTCGTGCGCCAGCCCGCGCCGCTCGGCCTGGGCCACGCGGTACTGTGCGCGGCGCCGATGATCGGCGAGGACGAGCATTTCGCCGTGCTGCTGCCCGACGACCTGATCGACGGCCACCCGGAAGGCGTGCTCAGCCAGATGCTGCCGTTGGCCGCCTCCACCGGCGGCAGCGTGGTCGCCATCGAGCAGGTGCCCCGAAAGGACGTCGACAAGTACGGCATCGTCTCGCCAGCCGACGAGCAGGGTCCGCGCATGCGCATCACGTCGATCGTCGAGAAGCCCTCTGTGGAAGAAGCGCCCTCCACCTATGCGGTGGTCGGCCGCTACATCCTGCACCCGTCGATCCTGAAGACGCTGGTCGACCTGCCGCCGGGCAGCGGCGGCGAGATCCAGCTCACCGACGCGCTTGCCCGGCAGATCGAGTCTCCGGGGCTGCACGGCTATCGTTTCGGCGGCAAGCGCTTCGACTGCGGCAGCAAGCAGGGTTTCCTCACGGCCAACATCTACTTCGGACTGCGCTGAAGCGCTCGCGCGGTACGATCGTCCGCAATGGGCGACGTACCGTCTGCGGAGGAACGCCGGCTGCAACGGGTGCAGCAGCGCGCCTTCGACTACTTCCTGCACGAGACGAATCCGGCGAACGGACTCGTCGTCGACAAGACCGCCGAGGGCTGGCCGGCCAGCATCGCGGCCACCGGCCTGGCGCTGTCGTGCTACCCGGTAGCGGTCGAACGAGGCTTCGTCTCGCGCGGCGAGGCGAAGGCGCGCGTACTTGCGACGCTGCGTTTTTTCCGCGACAGCGAGCAGGGTAGAAGTCCCGCAGCCAGCGGACACCGCGGCTTCTACTACCACTTCCTCGACATGAAGAGCGGCCGGCGCGCCTGGCGCTGCGAACTGTCGACGGTCGACACCGCGTTCCTGATCGCCGGAATGCTGTGCGCCGCGCAGTACTTCGATTCCGACGAAGCCGACGAGCGCGAACTGCGCGAACTCGCGCAAGTGCTCTACGAACGCGTCGACTGGAAATGGGCGCTGGGCCGCACGAATCCACACGGAAACGCGCGGACGATCGGCCACGGCTGGCGCGCGGAATCGGGATTCCTGCGCTACCGCTGGGAAGGCTACGACGAGGCGATGCTGCTGTACCTGCTCGCGCTCGGCTCGCCGACGCACCCGGTGCCGGCCGGATCGTGGACGGCGTGGTGCGCCTCCTACGAGTGGATCCGCTACTACGACGTCGACTACCTGTACGCCGGGCCGCTGTTCACGCACCAGCTCTCGCACGTGTGGGTGGACTTTCGCGGCATCCGCGATGCGTACATGCGCGGCAGGGGCATCGACTATTTCGAGAACAGCCGCCGCGCGACGCTCGTGCAGCAACGCTACGCGCGCGAGAACCCGCAGCGTTTCCAGGGATACGGCGAGCACGCATGGGGCATCACCGCGAGCGACGGGCCCGGTCCGACGGCCAAACGCATCGACGGCATCCAGCGACGCTTCTACGACTACATCGGCCGCGGCGTGCCCTTCGGACCCGACGACGGGACGCTCGCACCGTGGGCGGTCGTCGCCTCGATGCCTTTCGCGCCGGAGATCGTACTGCCGACGATCCACCACTGGATCGAGCACCTGAAGCTGCACGATTCCTATCGCTACGGATTTCGCGCCACCTACAACGCCACCTTCGCGCGCGCGGGAGGATCGCCGGGGTGGATCTCGCCGTTCCACTTCGGCCTGAATCTCGGGCCGAACGTGCTGATGATCGAGAACCACCGCAGCGGCCTGGTCTGGGCGCTGATGCGCGGCTGCGCGCCGCTCCTCGAAGGGCTGCGACGCGCGGGCTTCGAGGGAGGGTGGCTCGACGGCGCGTCGGGTTCGAGGGCGTCCGGCGCCGCGCCGGTGATCGTGGCCGCTGCACCGGCGACCGCGGCCGCTGTACCGCCTGTCACGAACGATCAACGGAGATCGACATGCAACTCGGAATGATCGGCCTGGGCCGTATGGGCGCGAACCTGGCTGCGCGTCTCGTACGCGCCGGGCACAGGGTGATCGGCTTCGACCCGCAGCCCGACGCGCGCGAGGCGCTCGCAAAGGGGGGCGGCGCACCGGTCGAGTCGCTCGAAGCGCTCGTCGCCGCGCTCGAGAAGCCGCGCGCGGTGTGGACGATGGTGCCTGCCGGCACGATCACCGAGCGCACCGTAGAGTCGCTGCGCGGACTGCTCGAACGAGGCGACGCGCTGATCGACGGCGGCAACTCGTTCTACAAGGATTCGCAGCGGCGTGCGCGCGCCTGCGCCGAGCGCGGCATCGACTACGTCGACGCCGGAACGAGCGGCGGCGTCTGGGGCCTGGACGAAGGCTACAGCCTGATGGTGGGCGGCGACGAGGCGGTCGTCGAGCGGTTGCGCCCGATCTTCGAGGCGCTGGCTCCGGCGCCCGACCGCGGCTGGGGACACGTCGGCACCAGCGGCGCCGGGCACTTCACGAAGATGGTGCACAACGGCATCGAGTACGGGCTGATGCAGGCCTACGCCGAAGGCTTCTCGGTGCTCTCGCACAAGGCCGATTTCGACATCGACCTGCACCAGGTGGCCGAGATCTGGCGCCACGGAAGCGTCGTGCGTTCGTGGCTGCTCGATCTCGCAGCGCGCGCCTTCGAGGAGAACCCGACACTCGAAGGCATCGCGCCGTACGTGGAGGATTCGGGCGAAGGCCGCTGGACGGTGGCCGAGGCGATCGAGCTGAATGTTCCGGCGCAGGTGATCACGCAGTCGCTGATCGAACGGCTGCGCTCGCGCGACGACGAATCGTTTTCGGACAAGCTGCTGTCGGCCCTGCGGAATCAGTTCGGGGGACATGCGATGAGGAAGGAGGGGTAGGGGCGCGCGGGTGGTTCCGGAACCGGTTTCCGGTTCGGCCCACGCATTCAAGTATCGGTTCGCCTATGTGGTCGACCGCAGGTGCGTCCTTCGCTACGACAATGAGTCTGGAAAGGGCGATCACCGGCACTGGGGTCGAAGCGTGCGGCGATACGACTTCCGCGATCCGGAAGCGCTCATCGAAGACTTTCGACGCGATATCGAGAGGTGGAATCGTGAAGATCGTGACGCTCGACGTTCGTGACCCGAATGAAGCGTTGGCCGATTTCGTCCGCGCCTGGAAGAGCGGCAAGCGATCGAGCAGCGCGAGGATTTCCTTCGCAACGCCGGAGCTGCTCTGGAAGGTGTTGACCGCCAAGCGCTGGGAACTTCTGAAGGCGTTGTGCGGTGCCGGGACGGTGTCCATTCGCGAGGCTGCGCGCCGGGTAGATCGCGACGTGAAGGCCGTGCACGGCGACGTGAAAGCCCTTCTCGACGCGGGCGTGCTGGATCGCACGGAAAGCGGCAGCATCGTGTTCCCCTACGACGCAGTGAAGGTGGAGTTCATGTTGCAGGCCGCGTGAATTTCGGGCGGTGGCAGCGAGCAGGGCATATGAAGCCGAAAGGCGCCGACGCGGTCGCTGGACCCACGCGCTGGCATGTCCTTCCGACACGCAGCGCGCTCGAGGCGGAAGCGTCCGGGCGCGTAGCCAGCGCCGCGCGGAATGCCTTCGCGCACGGAGGTCGTTTCCGTATCGTCCTCGCCGGCGGCGAGACGCCGCGCAACGTCTACCGGAACCTCGTCGCGCTCGATACGGAATGGGCGCGCTGGGAGGTGTACTTCGGCGACGAGCGCTGCGTCGCGCGAGGCGATGCCGAGCGCAACGACCGCATGGCCTTCGACGCGTGGCTCGATCGTGTCGCGATCCCTCGCGAGGCGATCCATGTCATCCCGGCTGAGAAGGGGCCGGCAGCCGGCGCCGAAGCCTATCGGCGCACGCTTGCCGGTGTCGACGACTTCGATCTGGTTCTGCTCGGTCTCGGCGAAGACGGACATACCGC
Source organism: uncultured Burkholderiales bacterium (assembly GCA_937903095.1). GTDB lineage: Bacteria > Pseudomonadota > Gammaproteobacteria > Burkholderiales > Burkholderiaceae_E > Zeimonas. The sequence goes on along the minus strand of CALCZN010000265.1, from coordinate 10,006 downwards.
GAGCCTCTTTCCCGGAGCGCACGAACGCGGCGAAGGGGCCGATGCACCGGATGCGCTGCCGGTGTTCGGCGCACCGAAGCCGCCGCCCGAACGGGTGTCGATGAGCGCCGCGCGGCTGGGGCGATCACGCCAGGTGCTGTTTCTCGTCGCGGGGGAGTCCAAGCGCGATGCGGTGCAGCGATGGCGCGGGGGAGAGAAAATTCCGGCAGCGTCGGTTCGATGCGAGGCCGGCGTGGATGTACTCGTCGAAGGCGTGGCGTTCGGGCCGGGGGGGAAGGGCGCGAAGGGCGAGCTCGTGACGCCGGTGCCTGAGCCCGACGAACTCGCGGGAATTGCGCGCGGTTCACGCAAGGACGGTTATCGGGATCGAAAGGATCGGTACTGACGGCGGCGCGCTCTTGCTTGCCAAACGCACGCCGCGCCCGCTTGCTGCTGTCGTTCGGACCCATCACGTCGAAGGCAGCGGTTCCGGAACGGATCCAGAACAAAGTAAAATCCGGAACGGATCCGTCGGAGAGTACAGATGTCCGAGCACGTCGTAAACCTGTCCATCAAGGGAGTTCCCGTCGATCTCGCCGAGCGCCTGCGCGCGCGTGCCGCTCGGAACCACCGCTCCCTGCAGCGCGAGTTGATGGCGATCATCGAAGCGGCGACGGCCGAGGCTGAGCCATCGCCGGCCTTGGGCACGTCACGCCGCCGTGCCAACCGCGATGGGGTCAAGTCCATAGATGAAGTCGTGGATTCGCTTCGGGCCCGTTTTCCGGATCCGCCGGCAGACGTTCCACTCGGCGTAGACATCATTCGGGCAGCGAGGGACGAACGTTGAGTGACGGTGCGCGGTGCGGCGCAACTCAGCTTTACGTTGCAGAGCCGCCGGCTGCATATCGCGTGCTTCCGCCGCTTGTCGTTGACTGCAGCGTTCTCGTCGCAGCACTCTTCCGGGAACCGGCACTCGAGGAGCAGGCGCGCGGAGTGATGCGACGATGCAAGCTTCATGCGCCCGAGTTGCTGGAGTACGAGATTGCAAGCGTTGCGCTGAAGAAGGCGAGTACGGCCGACGAGGCCGAGGTACTCGCGGTACTCGACGGGCTCGACGCGCTCGAGGTAACCCTTCATCGCGTCGATATCAAAGGCAGCTTCGAACTGGCACGCCGCTATGCCCTCACGGCGTACGACTCCGCGTATCTCTGGCTCGCGGGGGAACTGAAGGCGCCGCTTGCCACGTTCGATCGCAAGCTGGCGAACGCTGCGAGACAACATCTCGGCGCGCCGCGCAACTGAAATAGCTCAGGATAATCGGTCGAGGTCGGCGGACGATGCCGCTGGTACGTGACGCGTCGAGCGAAGGCAATTTTCGCGCTTCCGTTCGTAGCGGCTTCGGCCGTGGAATCAATTCCACGAGCGGAAACGCTTCATCTGGAAGCCCGACTCGGTCGCGCTCGGGCTGGCTGCGCAGTAGGCTGGGTCTGAGGGCACTGCGGCCCTTGCGCAATCGCCTGGTCGACCTGCTCGACTTCGCCGCCGCCGTGCGGCGAAGAATGTGAACGAGGGTCACCCCATGAGCCGTCGCGCTCGCTCGACGACGTTCGCCGCGTCGAACCCGTAGCGCCGCATCACTTCCTCGCCTGGCGCCGATGCGCCGAACCGGTCGACGCCGATCACATCTCCCGCATCGCCCACCCAGCGCTCCCACCCCATCGGCGACGCCGCTTCGATCGCGACGCGCGCGCGAACGGCGCAAGGCAGCACCGACTCCCGATACGCGTCGTCCTGCGCCTCGAACAGCTCCCAGCACGGCATCGAGACGACGCGCACCGCAACTCCATCGGCCGCAAGCTTCTCCGCCGCCTGCAGGGCGAGCGAGACTTCGCTGCCGGTCGCGATCAGGATCAACGCGGGCGGCGCCTGGCCCGATCCCTCGAAGTCCTTCAGCACATACGCCCCCCGCCGCAACCCGTCGGCCGAAGCGAACACCCCCCGATCCAGCACCGGCACGTTCTGCCGCGTGAGAATCAGCGCGGTGGGCCGATCGCGCGTCTCGATCGCCACGCGCCACGCCACCGCCGTCTCGTTCGCATCGCAGGGACGGATCACGTTCAGGTTCGGCACCGCGCGCAAGCCGGCGATCTGCTCCACCGGCTGATGCGTCGGTCCGTCCTCGCCGAGCGCGATGCTGTCGTGCGTGAACACGTAGAACACCTGCAGCCCCATCAGCGCGGCCAGGCGCATCGGCGGTCGCATGTAGTCGGAGAAAGTGAGGAAGGTGGCGCCGAAGGGCAGCATCGCGCCATGCGCGGCGAGGCCGTTGAGGATCGCGCCCATCGCGTGCTCGCGCACGCCGAAGTGGATGTTCCGGCCGGCGTAGCTCCAGTCGCCGTTGGGCCTGTCCTGCGGTTTCGGCGTCATCGCCGGCACCGGGTTGAACTCGCCCATCCCTTTCAGCGCGGTGTGCGTCGACGGATCGAGGTCGGCCGAACCGCCGGTAAGCGCCGGCAGCCGGGCGGCGATCGCGTTCAGCACCTTGCCGCCGGCGACGCGCGTGGCCACGCCCTTCGCGTCGGCCGGGAAGGTCGGAATCTCCGCATCCCAGCCGGAGGGCAGTTCCGCCCGCAGCCGTCGCTGCAACTCGGCCGCTTCGGAGGAGTACACGGCCTCGTACGCGACGAGCTTCGCACGCCATTCGTCCGTCCACTTCCGCCCGCGCTCGATCGCCTCGTGCGCCCGGGCGCGCGCCTCATCGGGCACGAGAAAGGCCGGCGCTTCGGGCCAGCCGAGCCTGCGCTTCGTGGCTGCGACGTTTTCGTCGCCCAGCGGCGAGCCGTGCGCCTTGTAGCTGTCCTGCTCGGGCGAGCCGTAGCCGATGTGCGTGCGCACGAGCACGAGCGACGGGCGCTGCGGCTCGTCGCAGGCGGCGGCGATCGCCGCGTCGAGCGCGTCGAGGTCGTTGCCGTCGTCCACCGTCTGCGTGTGCCACCCGTAGGCGGTGAAGCGCGCGGCGCGATCCTCGCTGAAGCTGATCGGCGTGCCGGCGGCGAGCGTCACGTGGTTGTCGTCGTAGAGCACGATGAGCTTGCCGAGCTTCAGGTGCCCGGCGAGCGAAGCCGCCTCGGACGCCACGCCTTCCATCAGGTCGCCGTCGCTCGCCAGCACGAAGGTGCGATGGTCGATCAACTCGTGTTCGGGCCGGTTGTAGCGCGCGGCGAGCTGCGCCTCGGCGATTGCCATGCCCACGGCGTTCGACAGCCCCTGGCCGAGCGGCCCGGTGGTCACTTCGACTCCCGGCGCGTGTCCGCGCTCGGGATGCCCCGCGGTGCGGCTTCCCCATTGCCGGAACTGCTTCAGGTCGTCGAGCGACAGCTCGTAGCCGGTGAGAAAGAGCAGCGCGTAGAGCAGCGCCGAGCCGTGGCCGGCCGACAGCACGAAGCGGTCGCGATCGGGCCAGTGCGGATCGGTGGGATCGTGATGCAGGAAGCGGCTCCACAGTACCCAGGCCATCGGCGCCGCGTCGAGCGGCAGCCCCGGATGGCCGCTGTCGGCCTTCTGCACCATGTCCACCGACAGGAAACGCAAGGTGTCGACGCAGCGCGCGTCGACCTCGTCGAACGCTTTTCGGCCATGTCCCTTCATTTTGTTGCGCCTCCCGCGCGGATGCAGGTCGTGCCCTCGAGGGATGGTAGGCTTGCCGCCATGGATACCGCCTCCGTCGTCGACGCGTTACGTGCGTACTTCGATACGCATTCCGACGGGGTTGCCTGCGCATGGCTCTTCGGCAGCGTCGCCCGCGGCACCGCGCGTCCCGACAGCGACGTCGATATCGCGGTTCTGTGCGAGCGGGATCCCCCTGGAACGCTCGACGCCTCCGCAACGGCGATGGGCGGGGACATCGAGGCGATGACCGGACTCCCGGTCGATCTGGTGATCCTGAACCGCGCGCCGGTCGACCTGATCCACCGGGTGCTGCGTGACGGCGTGCTGCTCTTCGAGCGCGATCGCGACGCGCGTGTGCGTTTCGAGGTCAAGGCGCGCAGCGAGTTCTTCGACCTGAAGCCGCATCTGGACCGATATCGCCGAGTTGCGGAGCGTACCCATGGTCGACCGTGACCTGGTTTACAAGAAGCTCGCTTTCATCGAGACGTGCATTGCCGAACTGCGCTCGCTGGCGCGGCTCGATGCGATCGACGATGACATCCGTGAAGAACGGTTCGTTGTCCATACGCTTCAGCTCGCAGCCCAGGCGGCGATCGACGTAGCCTCTCACATCGTCTCGGACGAGCGCCTGGGCGAGCCGCGCACGAACGCCGAGCTTTTCGATCTCCTGCACCGCGCGCAATGGATCGACCGGGACCTGAGCCGGTCCATGCGTAACCTCGCGGGCTTTCGCAATGTCGTTGTGCACGGATACGAAGATGTCGCGCTGGAAATCGTGAAGGACATCGTGCGCAACCGTCTGGTCGACCTGGTCGACTACGTTGCCGCCGTGCGGCGAAGGATGTGAACATCGGGCCCTTCATTTCGTTGCGCCTCCCGCGCGCGGATGCGGGTCGTGCCACGGCTCGCCGTCGGCGACGATCTTCGCGGCCGCCGACGGCCCCCAGCTTCCGGGCTCATACGGCAGCACCGGCCGGTCGTCGTGCAGCGCCGGGTCGACGACGCGCCAGGCGGCCTCCACCGTGTCGTCGCGCGTGAACAGCGACGAGTCGCCGCGCAGCGCGTCGCCGATCAGCCGGTCGTAGGCGCCGCGACCGCCGTTGTCCGGACAGCAGGTGGCGACCAGTTCGACGCCCTCGCCGACCATCGCGTCGCCCGGCTTCTTCGCGCGCGCGCCGATCGAGACGATCACCTCCGGACCGAGCTGGAAGCGGAAGTAGTTCGACCGCGCGCCCGAGACCGGGTCGAAGACGGCCATCGGCGGCGTCTTCAGGTCGACGAAGACTTCGGTGGCCGTCACCGGCAGGCACTTGCCCGCGCGGATGTAGAAGGGCACGCCCGCCCAACGCCAGGTCTCGATCTGCAGTCGCAGCGCGACGAAGGTCTCCACCTCCGAGTGCGGGGCGACGCCGTGTACGTCGCGATAGCCGTCGAACTGCCCGCGTACCACGTGCGACGGATCGAGCGGACGCATCGCGCGAAACAGGCGCAGTTTTTCCGAGCGCATCGACTCGGCGTCGCTGCCGATCGGCGCATCCATCGCCAGCAGCGACACCACCTGCAGTAGGTGGTTCTGCACGACGTCGCGGATCGCCCCGACGCCGTCATAGAAGGCGCCCCGGTCTTTCACGCCGAAGGCTTCGGCCATCGTGATCTGCACCGACGCGATGTGCGTGCGGTTCCACAGCGGCTCGACGAAGGAATTGGCGAAGCGGAAATAGAGCAGGTTCTGCACTGCCTCCTTGCCGAGATAGTGGTCGATGCGGAACACCGACGACTCGGGAAAGTGCGCGTGCAGCGTGCGGTTCAGCTCCTGCGCCGATTCGAGGTCGCGTCCGAAGGGCTTCTCGACGATGACGCTCGCGCCTTCGGTGCAGCCGGCCTGCGCCAGACCGTGCAGCACGGTCTCGAACATCGAAGGCGGAATCGCGAGATAGTGCAGCGGGTGCGAGGCTTCGCCCAGCTCCCTGCGCAGGCGCCGGAAGGTGTCCGGGTCGCGGTAATCGCCGGAGAGGTAGCGCAGCAGTCGGCACAGCGCCTGCCAGGCGCGCTCGTCGACCGGCCCCTTCGCTTCCAGGCTGGAGCGCGCGCGCTTGCGGAACTCCTCGATCGACATCGGGGAGCGGGCGACGCCGACGATCGGCATGTCGAGCTGCCGGTCGCGCACGAGCGCGGCGAGCGCCGGGAAGATCTTGCCGTAGGCGAGATCGCCGGTGGCGCCGAAGAAGACGAAGGCGTCGGCGCGGGAGGAGGAGGGCATGGATCAAGTCTAAGCACCCCGTGCTGGCGCCCATTGCAGACGCGATTTCGACAGTGGGGTCGATCTTCGAGCGGAAATCGTGCAGGAGTTCACGCGGCAAAGCCTCCCATTCGACTGGAGAGTCGCTACCATTCGCTGCATCCGGCGTAGCCGGCGCCGTGCGTCGTCCCGTGATCGAACCCCGCCTGATCGTCTATTCCAGCCTTTTCCCCAGCGAAGCCGCGCCGACGGCCGGGATCTTCATCCGGGAGCGGATGTTCCGGGTCGCCAGGCACATGCCCATCGTCGTCGTCGCGCCGCAGGCTTGGTCGCCGCTGGACGCGCTGGTTCGGATGTTTCGCAGGGACTTCCGCCCGCGGGCGCCGCTGCGCGAAACGATGGACGGAATCGAGGTACATCGCCCGCGCTGGCTGTCGCTCCCCGGCATCGGAAAGCGCTTCGACGGCTGGCTGATGGCGCTGGGCACCGAGCGCTGCGTGCGGCGCATCCATCGAGACTTCCGCGCGACGGTCATCGACGCTCATTTCCTTTTTCCCGACGGCTGGGCCGCAACGCGAATAGCGCGTCGGCTCGGACTGCCGTCGGTCGTCACGATCCGGGGCAGCAAGGACGAGTGGCTGATCGGCACCTCGCGCGAGCGAGGGTTGCGCGAGGCGATGGCGCGCGCCACGAAGCTGTTCGCGGTCTCACAGGCACTGGCGCGGAACGTCGCGCATGCGCTCGGCGTCGAGCGCGAGAAGGTCGAGGTGATCGGAAACGGCGTCGACACCGAGCGCTTTGCGCCGGTCGACCGCGCGCAGGCGCGGCGACGTCTCGGTCTCGCACCTGATGCGCCGGTGCTGATCGGCGTGGGAAACCTGGTCCCGAGCAAGGGATTCCAGCGGGTGATCAAGCTGCTGCCGCGCCTGCGAGAGCAGCATCCGGACCTCGTCTATCTGATCGTCGGCGGAGGAGAGCTGCGCGCTGCGCTGGAGGCGCAGGCGCGCGACTGCGGCGTCGCCGACGCCGTGCGGTTCTGCGGCCGACAGCAGCAGGAAGATCTTCGCTGGTTCTACGGCGCCGCCGACGCATTCGTGCTCGCCACCGAATTCGAAGGTTGGGCCAACGTCTTCCTCGAGGCGATGGCCTGCGGGCTTCCGGTGGTGACGACACGTGTGGGCGGCAATGCCGAGGTGGTTGCCGAGCCGGTGAGCGGGACGCTCGTCGACTGGTGGGACGAAGCGGCATTCGCCGAGGCAGTGCATCGCGCCTTGACGCGAAAGTGGGACCGCGACGCGATCGTCGCGTACGCGCGGTCGAACGGATGGGACGCTCGGGTGGAGCGCCTGGTCGCCCAGTTTGCACAACTCACTCGCGCCGCCGCATCGGGCGCTTCCGTAGCGCTCGCGCACTGAAGCCGCCATGCGCTGCAACCTGCTCATGCTGGTTCATCGGATCCCCTATCCGCCGAACAAGGGCGACAAGATCCGCTCCTACCACCTGCTGCGCCATCTCGCCGCGCAGCACGCCGTGCACCTGGGCGCTTTCGTCGACGATCCCCAGGACTGGGAACACAGGGCTGCGCTGCAGGGCTTGTGCGCGTCGCTCGAGCTCGTCGCATTGCGTCCTCTCGCCCGCCGCGTTCGCAGCTTGTGGGGATTCGCGACGGGCGAGGCGCTGTCGCTGCCTTACTACCGCGTTCCCGAACTGCAGCGCTGGGTGGACGAGACGATCCTGCGGCAGCGGATCACGCACGTCGTCGTCTTCTCTTCGACGATGGCGCAGTACGTGCAGGGCAGTCGCTACGCAGGGTTGCGGCGCGTCGCCGATCTGTGCGACGTGGACTCCGACAAGTGGCGTCAATATGCCGAGGGGCATCGCGGCCCCGCGCGCTGGATCTACGCCCGAGAGGCGAACAGGCTCCTTGCTTTCGAAAGGGCGATCGCCCGGGAGTTCGACGCGACGCTTTTCGTGACGCAGGCCGAGGCCGACCTCTTTCGCTCGCTCGCACCGGAGTCGGCGCCCCGGATCGGTCATTTCGACAACGGCGTCGACACCGAGTACTTCGATCCGCAGATCGGCTTCGCGTCTCCGTACTCGAAGGCGGATGCGACGGGCCTTGCGCAGCCCGCCGTCGGCTCCGCGCCGATCGTCGTCTTCACGGGCGCGATGGACTACTGGGCGAACGTGGACGCGGTCGAATGGTTCGTCGAGCAGGTCTGGCCGCACGTCCGCGCCTGCAGGCCCGGTGCGCGCTTCTTCATCGTCGGCAGCAACCCGACCCCCGCAGTGTGCGCGCTCGAGGCGCACGACGGTGTGCAGGTGACCGGACGGGTTCCCGACGTGCGTCCGTATCTCGCGCACGCCGACGTCGCCGTTGCCCCGCTGCGCATCGCACGCGGCACGCAGAACAAGGTGCTCGAGGCGCTCGCGATGGCCAAGCCCGTGGTCTGCACGTCTGCGGCGGCGAGCGGGCTGAATCTGCCGATGGACAACGGCTTTCGGGTACACGACGACGGGAAAGCCTTCGCCGAGGCGGTCGTCGCGCTCGCGGCAGCCGGGGAAAACACTAACGGCCGCACGCATGTGACAGAATCGTTTGGATGGCGCGCGAACCTGCTGAGGGTCGACCGCGTGCTCGCGTCGGAAGCGGCCGCATGAACGAAAAGATCCTTCACGTCTTCGATCATTCGATTCCGCTGCACAGCGGCTACACGTTCCGCTCGCGATCGATCGTGCTCGCCCAGCGTGCGCTGGGCTGGCGAACCGCACACATCACCTCGTCGAAGCACGCGGTGTCGGCGCGCGGTGCCAGTCCGTTGTCGCAGGAGACGGTCGACGGACTGGTCTTCCATCGTACGTTCCCGGGCAGTCTCGCAAAGCTGCCGGTGCTGCGCCAATGGGACGTGGTGCGCACTCTGGCGCAGCGCATCGTGGCCGTCGCCCGCCAGGAGGGCGCCGGCCTGCTGCACGCGCATTCGCCCTGCCTGAACGGGCTGGCGGCGCTGCAGGCGAGCGAGCAGCTCGATATTCCCGTCGTCTACGAAGTGCGGGCCTTCTGGGAAGACGCCGCGGTCGATCACGGAACAGCGCGTGAGCGCGGGCTGCGATACGGGTTCAGTCGCGCGCTGGAAACGCGAGTGCTGCGCCAGGTCGATCAGGTCACCTGCATCTGCGAGGGGTTGCGCTCCGACATCGTTGCACGGGGCGTCGATCCGGAGCGCGTCACGGTGATCCCGAACGCGGTCGACCTCGAGCGGTTTCCGCCGCTGGGCGAACGCGATCGCGCGCTCGAGTCCGAATACGACCTGCGCGGTCGCAGGGTGCTCGGGTTCATCGGATCGTTCTACGCCTACGAGGGACTCGACCTGCTGCTCGAGGCGCTGCCTGCCGTCCTGCGCGCGCGACCCGACACTCGCGTCCTGCTCGTCGGCGGCGGTCCGCAGGAATCGGCGCTGCGCGCGCAGGCCGCGCGGCTCGGCGTGGCCGATCACGTGGTCTTCACCGGGCGCGTGCCGCAGGGAAGGGTGCCCGCCTATTCGTCGCTGATCGATGCCTTCGTGTTTCCGCGCAAGTCGATGCGGCTCACCGAGCTGGTCACGCCGCTGAAGCCGCTCGAAGCGATGGCGCAGCGGCGCCTGGTGCTGGCGTCCGACGTCGGCGGTCATCGCGAGCTGATCGATCACGGCCGCACGGGCTTTCTGTTCCATCACGACGACGTGACGGCGCTGGCCCGCTCGCTCCTGCAGGCGCTGGACGGGCTGGATCGCTTCGGAGGAATCCTCGACGAGGCGCGGGCGTTCGTCGAGAACGAGCGTACATGGGATGCCTCGGTGCGGCGCTACGACAGGGTCTACGAGCGTGCGCTCGGCGATCGGACACCGTTGCCGGTTGCCGGCGAGCTCGATTCGGTGCGATGAGGGCGGGGATTCTTAGAGGAAGAATGCGCCGCTCCGCGTGCGTCAGGGGACTGGTTGGCGCGCTGGCGTCGCTGGTAACCGCATGCGCGCAGCCGCTCGGTGGAACGCGGACGATTACGGTCGGCCCTTCCGGCGACGTACGCACGATTGCCGAGGCCGCGAAGATCGCGCGAAGCGGCGACGTCGTCGAGGTGCGGGC
>CALCZN010000264.1:0-1188 GCA_937903095.1 uncultured Burkholderiales bacterium | reverse complement strand
GGTCCGGGCGTACGAGTAGCCGCGCGAGAATTCGCCGTCGACATTACGCTCGAATGTCGTGCTCATGTGAATGGCGGGTACCACGTCGCCGGTCGCCGGTTCGACTTCACGCCCCACGCGGATCGAAAGAGTCTCGAGTTTCACTGCTGCCTCGGCCTGACGTTTTTCAGTGGCTGCAGTGTAACTCCTACGAAGGGAATTCTCCCTGGTACAGCGCGGCGGGTATCGCTGGGTCGTCGGCGTCCGTAACCAGCAGCACCCGGATCCGGTCGGCATCGATGTGCGCATCGATGCCTTCAGCCTTCACCGCAGGGTGCAACGGCTGGATTTCCTGTAACGCCCCGTCGGCGTCGACGATGCCGACCGCCGAGCCGGCGCAACGCCCGTCCCGATAGGCATCGTCGGTGTCTTCTGCAACCGCGGCGAACACCAGGCGCCCGTCGGGCAAGGCTGCGGCATCGGTGAAACACAGTGGAATGCCGTCCACCGAGCCCAGATCGTAGCGACGGATGTCGGCTGGCAGCGCCTCGATACGATCCGAAGCGGCGATGCCATCGAGTGCATCCGCGGCATTCAGGTGGATGAGCGCATTGATGCCGCGCCCCTTGTTGCCTCGCTGTAGCAGTACCCAGCGGTTGCCAACGATGGTCGCGCCTTCGATGTTGAGCTCGCCGACCTGCCCTGCGATGGCGTCCAGCAGCGGCGACAGATCGATCGTTCGCGCGGCACCTTCGATGCCGCCGAAGCTGTTCAGTCGAAGCAGAACGCCGCGTCGCCGGTTGCGCCTCGAGCCTGAGCCGAGCGCAAACAATGCACCGTGCTGCCACGAGGCGCCAGGCGGTAGCAGCATCAGCGCTTCCAGATCCGGCTTCAGCCGTTTGCGCTCCGCCCGACTCTCGGGTAGCTCGCCCTCCAGGATGCGCAACGCAACACCCGGAGCGTCGCCGCTTACGGGGAACAGGCCGAGATGGAGCTCGTCATCCGCGACGACGTAGAGAAACGACTTCAGGACGACCAGCCCGCTCGCGGCACTGAGATAGTTCGCGCCGCCGCTTCGACCGGGGGTCAGCGTGAGATCGCGAAGTTTCGTCAGATGCAGCAAGACGGAAATCCCTGGAATCTCTTCAGGTCGAGGCCGGAGAAGTCGAAACGGTCACAGCGCCTGGCGGCACCTGCGACGCCGCGGAA
>CALCZN010000263.1:0-9476 GCA_937903095.1 uncultured Burkholderiales bacterium | reverse complement strand
CGATCACGACGGCGGCCACGTCCATGTCGCGGATCGCCATCCACTCGCGGCCGATCGCACCGCGCACGAGATTCTTCACGAGCACGGCGAACGCGACGACGAACGCCAGGCACAGCAGGTAGCGCTGCGCCGGGGTGTCGATCGCAACGCCGAGCAGCTCCAGGCGCCCGACGCTCACCGATCCGGAGCTCGAATGGTTGGTGAGCCATGGAATGCGCAGGAACGCCCAGTCGGCGAAGAACTGCGCCGCCAGCGTCGCCACCGCGAGATACAGGCCCCGGATGCGCAGCGACGGAATCCCGAAGAGAACACCGAACACCGTGGCGCAGCCGCCGCCCAGCAGCAGCGAGAGGATCAGCGGCAGGCCGTCGATGCGCGTATGGAAGTTGAACGCCGCGTACGCGCCGATCGCCATGAACGCGCCGGTGCCCAGCGAGATCTGCCCGCAGTAGCCGACGAGGACGTTCAGCCCGAGGGCGGCCAGCGACAGGATCAGGAAGGGGACGAGGATCGCGCTGAACAGGTACTCGGTGGCGATCAGCGGCACGACCACCGCGGCGACGAAGAGCAGGAGCGCGATCGCCACGCGGTCCTGGCGGATCGGCAGCATCTGCTGATCGGCGAGGTAGCTGGTCCTGAACTGGCCGTTCTCGCGATAGATCATGCGGGCATCCCGGAGGGTGGTCGATCAGACGCGGTCGATGATCTTTTCGCCGAACAGCCCCTGCGGGCGCACCAGCAGGAACAGCAGCGCGAGCACGTAGGCGAACCAGATCTCGATGCCGCCGCCCAGCAGCGGCCCCAGGTACACCTCCGAGAGCTTCTCTCCCATGCCGATGATCAGTCCGCCGACGATCGCTCCCGGAATCGACGTCAGGCCGCCGAGGATCACCACCGGGAACGCCTTCAGCGCGACCAGCGACAGCGAGAACTGCACGCCGAGCTTGCTGCCCCAGATCATCCCGGCGACCAGCGCGACGAAGCCGGCGATCGACCAGACGATCACCCAGATCCTGCCCAGCGGAATTCCGATGGACTGCGCCGCCTGGTGATCGTCGGCGACTCCGCGCAACGCGCGGCCCACGGCGGTGGAATGAAAGAACACCGTGAGCGCGACGACGAGCGCGCCTGCCATGGACGCCGCAAAGACGTCCTCGCGGCTGACCAGCAGACCCCCTTCGAACCAGCGCTCGGCGAGGATGAGCGGGTCCTTCGGAATGCCGATGTCGAGGCGGTAGATCTCGCTGCCGAACAGCGTCTGTCCGAAACCGTCGAGGAAGTACGCGACGCCGAGCGTGGCCATCAGCAGCGCGACGCTGCTCTGGTTGACCAGCCCCGACAGCACGAAGCGCTCGACGGACCACGCGACGACGATCATCAGCGCTAGCGCGACGAGAAAGCCGCCGACGTTGGCCAGCAACGCGCTTTCGAAGTCGAACCATTGCGGAAGCCACTCGGCGAAGCGGGCCATCGCGAGGGCGGCGAACAGCACCATCGCTCCCTGCGCGAAGTTGAAGACGCCGCTCGCCTTGAAGATCAGCACGAATCCGAGTGCGACCAGCGAATACAGCACGCCGGCCATCAGGCCGCCGATGAGGGTTTCGAGGAAGAAGCCCATGGATCAGTCGCCTCGCGCGGCGGCGCCGCCGAGATAGGCGCGCAGCACGTCTTCGTTGCCGCGGACCTCCTGCGGGGGGCCGTCGGCGATCTTGCGGCCGTAGTCGAGCACGACGACGCGATCGGAGATGTCCATGACGACGCTCATGTCGTGCTCGATGAGCACCACCGTCGTGCCGAACTCGTCGTTGACGTCGAGCACGAAGCGGCACATGTCCTGCTTCTCCTCGACGTTCATCCCGGCCATCGGCTCGTCGAGCAGCAGCAGCCGCGGCTCCATCGCGAGCGCCCGGCCGAGGTCGACGCGCTTCTGCAGGCCGTAGGGCAGCCGGTCGACCGCCGTGTGCCGCCACGGCTGGATCTCGAGGAAATCGATGATCCGCTCGACGATCTCGCGGTGCGCGACCTCCTCGCGGTTCGCCGGGCCCAGGCGCAGCGCCTGCAGCGCGATGCCGCACTTCATCCGGAAGTTGCGCCCGGCCATGATGTTCTGCAGGACCGTCATGCCGCCGAACAGCGCCAGGTTCTGGAACGTGCGTCCCACGCCCATCCGGGCGACCTTGTGGGGGTTCGGCCGCCGCAGCGCTTCGCCGCACAGCGTGATCGAGCCCTGCTGCGGCGCGTAGACGCCGTTGATGCAGTTCAGCATCGAGCTCTTGCCGGCGCCGTTCGGCCCGATGATCGACAGGATCTCGTGCTCGCGCACCTCGAAGCTGATGTCCTGCAGCGCCTGCACGCCTCCGAAGCGCAACGAGACGTTCTCGACCACGAGGATCGGCGCTCCCGCACGGCGCCGCGCGCTTTCGGCCGACGCCCCGACCGGCGGCGCGATGGCGGCGCTGCGGGTCCCGTCGATCGGCATGTCGACGCGGGCGCGCGGCAGGGCGGCGGAGGCGGCGCTGCTCATGCGGCCTTTCGCAACGCGGGAAAGGTGCGCGCATCGAGGATGCGCACGTTCGCCGCCGTCGTTCCCGTGCGCCCGTCCTCGAAGCGCACCTGCGTCTCGACGTATTGCACGTCGCGGCCTTCGTACATCGCCTCGACGAGCAACGCGTACTTCTGCGCGATGAAGCCGCGGCGCACCTTGCGCGTGCGCGTGAGCTCGCCGTCGTCGGCGTCGAGCTCCTTGTGCAGGACGAGGAAGCGGGAGATCTGGCTGCCGGCAAGTTGCGGATCGGCCGCCAGATCGGCGTTGACCTTCTCCACGCACTGAAGGACGAAAGCCTGCACTTCCGGCTTGCCGGCCAGGTCGGCATAGCCGGTGTAGCTCAGGTTGCGCTTCTCGGCCCAGTTGCCCATCGCCTCGAAGTCGATGTTGACGAAAGCGCAGACCTTGTCGCGCCCGTCGCCGAAAGCCACCGCCTCCTTGATGTGCGGGAAGAACTTCAGCTTGTTCTCGATGTACTTCGGCGCGAACATCGCGCCGTCCCACGGCCCGCCGCGCAGCCGGCCTACGTCCCTGGCGCGGTCGATCACCCGCAGCTGGCCGCTCGCGTCGAGGAAGCCGGCGTCTCCCGAGCGGTACCAGCCGTCGGGGGTCAGCACTTCCGCGCTTGCCTGCGGGTTCCTGTAGTACTCCTTCAGCAGCCCTGCCGACTTGATGAGGATCTCGCCGCGGTCGTCGATGCGCAGCTCCACGCCCTCGAGCGCCACGCCCACCGTTTCCGGGCGCACGTCGTGATCAGGCTGCACGCAGACGAAGACCGCGGTCTCGGTCGAGCCGTACAGCTGCTTCAGATTGATGCCGATCGAGCGGTAGAACGCGAACAGGTCGGGCCCGATCGCCTCGCCCGCGGTGTAGGCAACGCGGATCCGGCTCATGCCCAGCGCGTTGCGCAACGGACCGTAGACGAGCACGTCGCCGATCGCCAGCAGCAGGCGCTCGAGCGGGCTCGGCCTCGCCGGCGTCGGCGCCGGCGCGTCGACTCTCCTGCGCGCGATGCGCATGAAGCGCTCGAACATCCAGCGCTTGGGCAGGCTCGCGTCCTCCATGCGGATCGTCACGTCGGTGAGCAGCGCCTCGAAGACGCGCGGCGGCGCGAAGTAGTAGGTCGGCCCGATCTCCTTGAGGTCGATCGTCACGGTCGAGGCCGATTCGGGGCAGTTGACGACGTAGCCGCAGACGAGCCACTGCGCGTACGAGAAGCAGTTCTGGCCGATCCATGCCGGCGGCAGGTAGGCGAGCACCTCTTCGCGCTCGTCGAGCGAGTCGAAGCGGGCGCCGGCGCGCGCGCGATCGATCAGGCTCGCGTGCGTATGCACGACCCCCTTGGGCTCCGCGGTGGTGCCCGAGGTGAAGAAGATCGCGGCAACGTCGCCGGAGCGGATCCGTCCCACCTGCTCCAGGAAGAAGCCCGGGTCGCGGGCGTGCCGGCTGCGTCCGGCATCGATCAGTGCCTGCAGGCTTTCGAGTCCGGGCTCGGCGTAGTTGCGCAGCCCCCGCGGCTCGTCGTACCAGATGCGCGCCAGCCTCGGCGTGCGCGCGCGAATCTCCAGGAGCTTGTCGACCTGCTCCTGGTCTTCGACGACGGCGAAGGCCACCTCGGCGTTCTCGATCGGGAAGACGAACTCGGCGGCCACCGCGTCCTGGTACAGCGGCACCGGCACCGCGCCGAGCGACTGCACGGCAAGCATGGCGGCGTACAGGCGCGGCCGGTTCTCGCCGATCAGGACGACGTGCTCGCCGCGCGCCAGCCCGGCCTCGGCCAGTCCGCAGGCGAGATCGCGCACGAGCTCCGTCATCTCCCGCCAGGAAAGCGTCTGCCAGATCCCGTACCGCTTCTCGCGCATCGCCGGCGCCTGCGGCCGTCGCTCGGCCTGCGCGAGCAGCAGCGCGGGAAAGGTGTCGCCGCCCGGCACCGGGCCGCCTTCCGGGTTCCGCTTCATCCGCTCTTCGTCTCCGCTGCGGCGTCGGACTTCGATCCGCGGATGAACACCGTGCCGGTGAAGGTGGAGACGATCTCCTCGCCGCCGCCGTCGCGCATCTTGTGGACGTCGACGCGATAGACGGCCAGCGTGCGTCCTCGTCGCAGTTCGCTCGCGCGCGCGACGAGCCGATCGCCCTTCCCGGCGGCCGACGAGAAGGCGATGTGCGCATCGATCGCCGCCGCGATCGGCCCATAGGAGTTCGACGCCAGCCCGAAGGCCGAATCGGCCAGCGCGAAGGCGATGCCGCCGTGGCAGCTGCCGAAGAAGTTGATATGGCGGTCGTCCAGCGTTACCGTCACCGTCGCCGACCCCGCGCCGCCTTCGATGACCTCGAAGCCGAGCGTGACGCACGGGCCGTCCCGTGCAGCGAGCGCCTGCAGGCGTTTCAACCAGTCGTCCGTCGCCGCATCGGGCGAAGTCTTCCGGCTTTCGTCGACGCTCGGTCGCGCACCGCCGCTCGAGCGCGTTCCGCAGCCGCGCACCGCCCGATGCTCCTCGATTGCCGCGATGAGCTCGTCGATGCCCTTCGCCGCTGGCGCGTGCACCGGCATCACGCGGGTGTTCCAGTCGCGCTGCCCGAAGCGGCGGCGCAGCGCCAGCATGTCCTTCAGGTCTCGCACCGTCGCGTCGGCGTGCGGCAGATCGCTCTTCGTGATCACGAGGAGATCGGCGATCTCCAGAATGCCGGCCTTGATCGCCTGGACCTCGTCGCCCAGCCCGGGGGGGCAGACGACGACGCGGGTGTCGGCGATCGCCATGATGTCGGTTTCGGATTGCCCGGCGCCCACCGTCTCGACGAGAACCTTGTCGAAGCCGGCGGCATCCAGACAGTCGGCGGCGGCCCGCGTGGCATGCGACAGGCCGCCGAGCGCTCCCCGCGCCGAGAACGAACGGATGTAGGCGTTCGGATGCGCACCGTGTTCGCCCATCCGCACCCGGTCGCCCAGCACGGCGCCGCCGTGGATCGGGCTCGACGGGTCGACCGCGATCACGCCCACCTTCAGCCCCTGCGCGAGCCAGGCGCCGAGCAGCGCGTTGACGAGCGTCGACTTGCCGGCGCCCGGAACGCCGGTGATGCCGACGACGTGCGCGCGTCCCGCATGCTCGGCAAGCAGCCGTGCCGCGACCTCGAAACCTGGCGCCCGGTCGTCCAGGCGCGAGAGCAGCCGCGCGATCGATCGCCGCTCGCCCGCGAGAACGCGCGAGATCAGCGTCTGCCAGGGATCGTTCGCGCCCATCTCAGACGATCGCGAGCGGCGTGCCGAAACCGAGATCGCGTCGTAGCCGGGAACAGATTTCCTCGTTCGTCAGCCCCGCGCGCGCAGCGTCGACGACGGCGCCGAACAGGTTCTCCTTCTCCGATCCGGCGGCGCGCGACAGAGCGTCGAGCGCCTTCCCGACTTCGGCGCGCGAGCGGGCGTTGCGCCACGCGTCGAAGCGCTCGATGTGCTCGCGCATCACTTTCGGGTCGGGGCGATCGATGTACGGCCGCGTAGCCGGATCCTCCTCGACCTGATACGCGTTCACGCCGACGATGCGCTGCTCGCCGCTGTCGATGCGGCGCTGCTGGCGCTGCGCCGATGCGCCGATCATGCGCTGGACCATCCCTTCCTCGACCGCCTTGAGCATGCCGCCGGCCGCCTCGATCGTGTCCATGATCGAGACGATCTGCTCTTCCATCTGGTCGGTGAGCGTCTCGACGTAGAACGAGCCGCCCAGCGGATCGATGACGTCGGTGAGATGCGCCTCCTCGCGCAGGATGTTCTGCGTGGAGACGGCGATGCGTGCGCCGAACTCGCTGGGGCAGGCGAGTGCCTCGTCGTACGAATCGGTGTGCAGCGACTGCAGACCGCCGAAGATTCCGGCCATCGCCTGCACCGTCACGCGCGCGATGTTGTTCAGCGGCTGCTGGCGCGTGAGATCGACGCCGGAAGTCTGGCCGTGGAACTTGAAGCGCCACGATTTCGGGTCGCGCGCGCCGAGCCGCTCGCGCGCGATGCGCGACCAGATGCGCCGCGCCGCGCGGAACTTGGCGATCTCCTCGAAGAAGCTCAGCGAGATGTCGAAGAAGAAGGTGAAGCGGGGCAGGAACTCATCGGGATCCATGCCCCGCGCGATGCAGTCTTCGGCGTTCTGGATCGCGGTGGACAGCGTGAAGGCGATCACCTCCGCAGGCGTTGCTCCGGCCTGCTGCATGTGCTGGCCGACGACCGACATCGGATTCCAGCGCGGAACGCGTTCGCGGCAGTATGCGATGTGGTCGATCAGCATCCGGCGCGCGCCCGTCAGCGAGAGCCGGTAGAACATGTGGTTCGCGACGAAATGCGAGATGTAGTCGCTCTGGTTCGAAGTGCCGGAGATCCGGCGCCAGTCGATTCCCCGGCGCTCGGCCGCGATGAGCATGAACGCGAGCAGCGTGAACGGCGAAGGATCGTTCAGCGAGCACGACATCTCGCCGATGTCGACACCGCCGAGACTCTCCGCCATGTGGTCGACGTTGTTGATCACCACGCCGCAGGTGCCGAGCAGCTGCGGATCGACCGAGGTCATGTCGTAACCGCGGTAGACCGAGTTGCAGGGGATCAGCGACACTGCCGTCGCACCCTGCTCGATGATCGTTAGCAGCCGCTGGTTGTATTCCTTCGGCGTGCCCAGGCCGATCAGCTGACGCTGCGTCCACGTGCGGCCGCGGTGCATCGACGCGTAGATGCCGCGCGTGAAGTCCGGCTGTCCCGGGTAGCCGAGCGGATTGTCCGTGCCGTAGGCGCCCCAGTCGCGCTCGGTGTACAGCGGCTTGATCGGGATGCCCGATACGTTGTGCACCAGACGGTCCACGGGCACGGAGTCGGCGTAGTCCTTTTCCCAGAGCCTTCGTGCTTCGGCACTGTCGGTCTTTCCGGGAGCGGGGGTCGAGGGTGCGGGACTTCCCATGGCTTGTTCCTCGTTATTCGGACGCGGCGCTCTGGGCGCGCGTTTCGATTGCGTATCGGCGAATGCGCTCGGTGATCGCCTCGAGCGGGGTTCCCGGATGGAAGACTTCGCGCACGCCCGATTCGAGCAGCGCTTCCTCCTCGTTGTCGGGCACGATGCCTCCGACGACGACGGCGATGTGCGAGAGCCCGGCCTCGACGAGCGCCGACATCAGCTGCGGCACGATCAGGTGATCGGTGGCCAGCGAAGAGATGCCGATCACATCGACGTCCTCCTCGGAGGCGATCTTCACGACCGCAGCGATCGCCTGCCAGGGCGGCGTGTAGATGACTTCCATCCCCGCGTCGCGGCAGGCAGCCGCCACCAGCCTGCTGCCGCGATCGTGGCCGTCCAGGCCGATCTTCGTGATCAGCACGCGGGGGCGCAGTGCGCTCTTCTCCATGCTTCGTTCCTTCAATGGTCGGCGATGCCGGTCTTCAGGATTTGCACGAACCGCCTCGCGATATCCGCCGGCTTGCGGTTCCCGGAAGGGCGGTACCAGGTCTGGCTCCAGTTCAGCGCGCCGACGAGCAGCAGCCGGAAGTCGCGGGAATCGACGTTGCGCGGCAGTTCGAGCGCATCCACGAGTGCGGTGAAACGCGACTCGTAATCGTTGCGCAGCGCGATCAGCTCCTCGGCCGCGGAAGGGGCGTCGGACGGGCGCACGCGGATCACGACCTGCGAATAGCTGGTCTTGTCGAGCAGCGACGTGAGGTGCGCGACGCAGGCGGCCTGCAGGCGCGCCCACGGGTCGCTTTCCTTTGCGATCGCCTCGTCGACGACTCTCGAGATCCGGTCGACTCCTTCTCGGTACACCGCGACGAGCAGCCTTTCCTTGGTCGGAAAGTGGCTGTAGAGCGAGCCGGGCAGCATGCCGATCGGGCCGACGATCTCGCGCACCGAGGCGCCGGCGAAGCCGCGTTCGGCGAACACGGCCGCGGCGCGGTCGAGCAGCTGCGGCAGGCGGCTGTTCATCCGCTTCAGGCCGGCTTTTGCGCCGGCGGGCGCGACAGCGGCGGGATCGGATGCGCGGGTCATGGGCGAGGTGCGTGGGTCATCGGCGCAGAAGGTAGCGCAGTTGAGATCGGAAGGCAAACAATCGTTTGTTTTTTTGAGGCGAACGGGCCTGCCGGGGCCGGGACGCGGCCAGAGCGCCGCCCGACGGGACTTTCCTGTCCTGTCAGCGCGATTGAAGACGTGAACCCTGGGGTCCGCAGCCCGTCAGGCGCGGCGACTTGCTGATCTGCCGGTCAACCTGCGACGAACAATTCTCGGATCTCGAGGCGCAACTGCGGCAGGGCCGCGCAGGCGGCCGTATCGCCTTCGGCGAGCGTCTGCAGGCTGCGGTAGCTGCGATCCGCCGGCTCGCGATAATCGAGCAACTGCCGCCGGCGCGCGTCGACGATCCAGACTTCCGGCACGCCGCTCTCCGCGTAGAAGCGCAGCTTCACGTCGCGGTCGTAGTGCAGCGTCGAGTCGGCGACCTCGATGACGAGCAGCGCGTCGGCCGCCATCGGCACGGCGCCCATGTAGTCGTCGCTGCGCCACCTCAGCACCGACAGATCGGGCTGCGGCTCGGTGAGCTCGCTGAGAATCATCGGGTTCTGCGGCGACACCACTGCGCGGCCCGCCGTACGCTCGATCAGCAGGCGCGCGAGTCGGGAAACGAGCCCGGCGTGCAGGCTTCCGATCGGCGCCATCCGGATCAGCTCCCCGTCGATCAACTCGATCCGATCGTCCGCGTGCAGGATGCCGGCCTCGCCCATACGGTGGTATTGCTCGACGGTGAGCTTGAACCGGGTGGGCAGGGCTTCGGCGATCACGGCACTCATGGTCGGAGAGGGTCGCATCGACGGCAGGCAACGCCATCGTCCGGATAGTCTAGACGCGGTGGCGGGGCCGGGTCGATCCGGCTGATCGTTGCCGACTTTGCCGGGATTGCCTATAATGTTGGCAAATCT
>CALCZN010000262.1:0-3481 GCA_937903095.1 uncultured Burkholderiales bacterium | reverse complement strand
AGATGTCCTGCCAGCAGAGCATGCCCTGCGAGGACTCGGCCGAGCCCGCCACGTTCATGAACGGCGACATCTCGGCCATCGAGCCGCAGTCGAAGACCTGCGCTCGAAAGGCCTCGGCGATGCGGTCGCGCACGCCGGGCACCGACGCCCCGGGCTCGCCGGAGAAGAACATCCGCTCGAGGCCGAACCTCGCCGGATCGAGGCCTTCCTTCCGTGCCGTCTCGGCCAGGTACAGCGCGTACGACGGCGTTCCGTAGAACGCCTGCGGGCGAATCATGTCCAGCCACTGGACGGCGCGCGAAGACATCCCCGGCGCGCCCGCGCCGAAGGGAAACGATTTCGCGCCGAGCCGCTCGGCGCCGGCCAGCGCTCCCCAACTGCCCATGTACAGGCTGAAGATCGCCGCGACGAAGACCGTGTCGCCCGGACGGATGCCCATTCCCCACATCACGCGGGCGTGCGCGTTGGCGATCGCGCGCCAGTCGTCGCGACCGATCGCGAAGGCGGTGGGTCTGCCGGTGGTGCCCGAGGTGCCGTGAACGTGGAACACCTCGTCTTGGGGAATGCACAGATAGTCGCCGAAAGGCGGCGCGCGATGCTGCGCGGCACGAAGGTCGGCCTTCGTCACCACCGGGCAGCGCCGCTCGAAGTCCTCGAGCGAACGAATCTGCTCCGGGTGAAAGCCCGCTTCGTTCCATTTCGTCCGGTAGAACGCGCAACTCGAATACGCGTAATCGCAGACCTCGCGCAGGCGCTCGACGATCCGGCGTTCGCGCTCGCCCGGATCCATCGTCTCGCGCACGGGGAACCAGTAGCGGCTGTTCCCGGCGGGGCGGTACGAGTCGTCGTAGCGCGGAGGCCAGCTCCACGACTCCATGGCCTGATGCATCGGCGTTCTCCTGCGCCGACGCTCAGCGCGCGCCGCGCTCGGCGACGAGCCGCTCGATCGTGCGGATGATCGTCTCGGGCGGCGTGTCCTGCAGCAGGATCTCGTCGACCCCCATCTCCTTGAGCGCGTCGACGTCCTCGTCGGGCATGACGCCGCCGCCGACGAGGATGATGTCGTCGACGCCGCGCGACTCCAGGCCGCGGATGATCTTCGGAAAGATCGTCATGTGCGCGCCCGACAGCAGGCTCACGCCGAGCACGTCGACGTCTTCCTGCACGGCCGCATCGACCACCTCGTCGGGCGAGCGATGCAAGCCGGTGTAGACGACGTCCATTCCCGCGTCGCGCAGGCAGCGCGCGACGATCTTCACGCCGCGGTCGTGCCCGTCGAGCCCGACCTTGGCCAGCATCACCCGGATCCGGTGGTCCATTCGCGTCTCCCTTGTGCGGTACTTTGGATACGATACTATCGTATTTCGTATTCCGTATGTCGCAGGCGAATCCGTTTCCCGAATGACGCGCATGCCTTCCGCCCGAACCGATATCGCGACTGACGACGAAGCCGGACTCGACACTGTCGTCCGAGGATTGCCCACGCTCGCCGCGCCGTCCGGCGACCTGGCCGCGCCGCCGCAATCGCCGGCCGACTCGCCGGCCGACATCCGCATCCCCGAGGTGGCGCCCTCGCTGTACGAACAGGTCTACTCGTCGCTGCTCGACGCCATCTGCGCCGGCGTGCTGCGCCCGGGCGACCGGCTGAACCAGGACGAGCTGGCCGCGAGGCTCGGCGTCTCGCGCCAGCCGCTCACGCAGGCGCTCACCGTGTTGCGCTCGCAGGGCTTCGCGCACGAAGCGGGCCGCCGCGGGCTGGTCGTCGCGCCGCTCGCCCGCAACTTCTTCGTCTCGCTGTACGAGTTGCGCGAGTCGCTCGACCCGATGGCGGCCCGGCTCGCGGCGCCGCGCTGCGCGGCGCTATCGCCCGAGCTTCATCGCACGAAGGCGGCGCGCGCCCGTGCGCTCCTCGAGCGCGGGCGCGCCGCACTCGCGCGCGGCGACATCGCCGAGCTGACCGGCGCCGACATGGCGTTTCACATGTGGCTGTACGAAGCGGCGGGCAATCCGCTGCTCGCCGAAACGCTGCGCCTGTACTGGAACCATCTGCGCCGCGCGATGATCGCCGTGCTCGAGCCGATCGAGACGCGCGAGCGAACCTGGAACGAGCACGAGGCGATTGTCGATGCGGTGCTCGCCGGCGATGCGCGGCGCGCCGAGCGATTGTCGCTGCGTCACATCCGCAATGCGGCACGGCGCGTGATCGAGCCGCTCGGCAAGACCTGACCGCGCCGGCGCACCGCCGCGCAATCCGCCGGCGGGACGGCGGACTGTCTCGTCATCGGCCGTCCACAGCCGCCGTGCGCACGCGCTCGTCGGACGGCGCGGAGCGGCTTGCCGGCGCCTCGTTGATCTGCACGAACAGCTCGCCCGGCTTGATCATGCCGAGGTCGTAGCGCGCGCGCTCCTCGAGCGCCTGCTTGCCCGCGCGCAGATCGGCGACCTCGGCCTCGAGCGCGTCGTTGCGTGATGCGATGCGCGCGTTCGTCGCCTGCTGGGCCTCGAGCTGGCGATCCAGCTCCCAGACGCGCAGCCAGCCGCCCTTGCCGAGCCAGAGCGGGTACTGGATCAGCGCGAGCAGGCAGGCGAGAACGATGCCGAGCGTGCGCACCGGGGGCAATTCCTCGGGAAACGCTACCGGCGCGCCCGATCGCGCGCCGGCCGGACGCGCAACCGCGGCACGTCAGCGCAGATTGTAGAACGCGGAGCGCCCCGGATAGGTGGCGACGTCGCCGAGATCTTCCTCGATGCGCAGCAACTGGTTGTATTTCGCGACACGATCGGTGCGGCTCATCGAACCGGTCTTGATCTGCAACGCGTTGGTCGCCACCGCGATGTCGGCGATCGTGGTGTCTTCGGTCTCGCCCGAGCGATGCGAGATGACGGCCGTGTAGTTGTAGCGCTTGGCCAGCTCGATCGCCGAGAAGGTCTCGGTGAGCGTGCCGATTTGGTTGATCTTCACCAGGATCGAGTTGGCGATGCCCTCGTCGATGCCGCGCTGCAGGAGCTTCGTGTTCGTGACGAAGAGATCGTCGCCCACCAGCTGTACGCGATCGCCGAGCACGTCGGTGAGCAGCTTCCATCCCTCCCAGTCGTCCTCGGCCATGCCGTCCTCGATCGAGACGATCGGGTAGCGGTCGCACCAGGTGGACAGCAGGTTGGCGAAATCGTTCGCGCTCAGCGTGAGGCCTTCGCCGGCCAGGTGGTAGCGCCCGTCGCGAAAGAATTCCGAGGCCGCGCAGTCGAGCGCGAGCGCGACCTGCCTGCCCGGCTCGTAGCCGGCCGCCTCGATCGCCTCGAGCACGAGCTGGATCGCCGCCTCGTGGTTCTTCACGCTCGGCGCGAAGCCGCCCTCGTCGCCCACCGCGGTGGACATCGCGCGGTCGTGCAGGAGCTTCTTCAGCGAATGGAAGACCTCGGCCCCGTAGCGCAGCGCCTCGCGCAGCGTCGGCGCGCCGAGCGGCACGATCATGAATTCCTC
>CALCZN010000261.1:0-12537 GCA_937903095.1 uncultured Burkholderiales bacterium | reverse complement strand
CGCGTTCCCGCTCGCGAGCCGGCCGCGCGTGCTCGACGAACCCTGAAGAGCGCTGTCGCCCGGATGCGCCCTCTCGATACGGAAATCGATACCGGCAGCGCCGAATTCGCCGCGCGCCGGATCGCGATGCTCGAGCGCGTCGCCGAGTTGCGCGCGCTCGAACAGCGCACGCGCGACACCTCCGCCCGCGCGGCGCCGCTCTTCGAGCGGCGCGGCCAGCTGCTGCCGCGCGAACGGCTCGCCCGGCTCCTCGATCCCGGCAGCCCCTGGCTCGAACTCTCGACGATGGCCGGATACCGGCTCGACGACACCGACGCGCAACGCCGCATCCCCCGCGCGGGGGTGCTGTGCGGCATCGGCTTCGTCTCGTCCACGCGCTGCGTCGTCATCGTCAACGACTCCGGCATCGACGCCGGAGCGATCCCCAGCATGGGCGGCGAGAAGATCCTGCGCGCGCAGCAGATCGCGCTCGAGAACCGCCTGCCGCTCGTGCAGTCCATCGAATCGGCCGGCGCGAATCTGCTGCGCTACCGCGTCGAGGATTTCGTGCACGGCGGGCGCCTGTTCCACAATCTTGCGCAGCTGTCGGCGGCAGGCATTCCGGTGGTCGCGATCGTGCACGGCTCGTCCACTGCGGGGGGAGCCTACCTGCCGGGCCTGTCCGACCATGTCGTCATGGTGCGCGGGCGCGCGAAGGCCTTTCTCGCCGGCCCGCCGCTGCTGCAGGCGGCCACCGGCGAGATCGCCACCGACGAGGAACTGGGCGGCGCGGAGATGCACGCGCGGGTTTCCGGACTCGCCGACCATCTGGCCGACGACGATGCCGATGCGATCCGGATCGCGCGCGAAGTGGTCGGGCGGCTGGGCTTCGGCGACGACACCTCGCGTTCCACGCGCCTCGGATTCGAGGAACCGCTGCATGCGCCCGACGAGCTGGCCGGCGCCGTTCCGCTCGACTTCCGCGAACCCTTCGACATGCGCGAGGTCGTCGCGCGCATCGTCGATGGCTCGCGCTTCCTCGAGGTCCAGCCCGACTACGACCCCGAAACCGTCTGCGGCCATGCCGAGCTGCACGGACACCGCATCGGCATCGTCACGAACAACGGGCCGATCGATCCGGCCGGCGCGAACAAGGCCACCCATTTCATCCAGGCCTGCTGCCAGAGCGCGACGACACTCGTCTACCTGCAGAACACCACCGGCTACATCGTCGGACGGGCGAGCGAGCAGGCCGGCATGATCAAGCACGGCTCGAAGATGATCCAGGCCGTCTCGAACGCCACCGTGCCGTCGATCACCCTGCACTGCGGTGCCTCGTTCGGTGCCGGCAACTACGGGATGTGCGGGCGCGCCTTCGGGCCGCGCTTCGTGTTCTCCTGGCCGAACGCGCGCACCGCCGTCATGGGCGGCGAGCAGGCCGCGCTCACCATGCGCATCGTCAGCGAGACCACCGCGCGGCGGCGCGGCGAGCCGGTCGACGGGGCGAAGCTCGATGCATTGTCGGCTCGCATCGTCGAGCACTTCGAGGCGCAGGCCGGCGTGCTGCACACGAGTGCGCGTCTGCTCGACGACGGCATCGTCGATCCGCGCGACACGCGCAGGCTGCTCGGCTTCCTGCTCGACACCTGCGCGCAGGCGCAGGCACGAACGCTGCACCCGACCAGCTTCGGCGTCGCGCGTCCCTGAACCGGCTTCCGTCCACGACACCGCAATGATCTACACCGAAGAACACGAGCGACTGAAGGATTCCGTGCGCCGCTT
This sequence comes from uncultured Burkholderiales bacterium, assembly GCA_937903095.1. GTDB lineage: Bacteria > Pseudomonadota > Gammaproteobacteria > Burkholderiales > Burkholderiaceae_E > Zeimonas. The sequence goes on along the minus strand of CALCZN010000261.1, from coordinate 10,776 downwards.
CGTCGATGCCGAAGTCAACCCGCACGTCGACGAATGGGAGCGCGCCGGCGTCTTCCCCGCGCGCGAGCTGTTCCGCAAGATGGGGCGGCTCGGCTTCCTGGGTGTGACGAAGCCGATCGAGTACGGAGGCTCGGGCCTCGACTACTCGTATTCGGTCGCGGTATCGGAGGCACTCGGCCACGCGCACTGCGGCGGCGTGCCGATGGCGATCGGCGTGCAGACCGACATGGCCACACCCGCCCTCGCCCGCTTCGGCAGCGACGAGCTGAAGCGCGAGTTCCTCGCCCCCTCGATCGCGGGCGAGCGCGTCGCCTGCCTCGGCGTGTCGGAGACCGGCGCGGGCTCCGATGTCGCCTCGATTCGCACCTTCGCGCACAAGGACGGCGGCGACTACCGCATCCGCGGCGGCAAGATGTGGACGACCAGCGGCACGCAGGCCGACTGGATGTGCCTGCTGGCCAACACCTCCGACGGAGCGCCGCACCGGAACAAGACGCTGATCTGCGTGCCGATGGACACCCCCGGAATACAGATCGCGCGCAGACTCGAAAAGGCCGGCATGCGCTCGTCCGACACCGCGCAGATCTTCTTCGACGACGTGCGCGTGCCGCAGCGCTACCGCATCGGCGAGGAAGGCATGGGTTTCGCCTACCAGATGATGCAGTTCCAGGAAGAACGCCTATGGGCGGCGGCCAACTCGCTCGCCGCGAGCGCGATCCTCGCCGAGACGATCGACTACCTGCGCGAACGCCAGGCCTTCGGCCAGCCGCTGCTCGCCAACCAGTACATCCATTTCAAGCTCGCCGAACTGAACACCGAGATCGAATGCCTGCGCGCGCTGCTGTACCGCGCGGTCGAGCTGTACGTCGGCGGCGCCGACGTCACGCAGCTGGCGTCGATGGCCAAGCTGAAGGCCGGACGCGTCTCGCGCGAGGTGGCCGACTGGTGCGTGCAGTTCTGGGGCGGCATGGGCTACATCGAGGACACGCGCGTGAACCGCTACTGGCGCGATTCCCGGCTCGGCTCGATCGGCGGCGGCGCCGACGAGGTGATGCTCGGCATCATCGCCAAGACGATGGGCATCCTGCCGCGCCCATGACGCGCGTCGCGCCCCCGCTGCAGGGCTTCGATGCGCTGCTCGTCGCGAACCGCGGCGAGATCGCGCGCCGCGTGCTGCGCAGCGCACGCGCGCTCGGCCTGCGCACGATCGCCGTCCACGCGCCGGGCGAGCGCGACGCACCGCACGTCACCGACGCCGACGAAGCGATCGAGCTGCGCGCCGATTCCGATCTTGCCGCCTACCTGTCGATCGACGCGGTGATCGATGCCTGCCGGCGCAGCGGCGCCGGCGCCGTTCATCCCGGTTACGGCTTTCTCTCGGAGAACGCGGCCTTCGCCCGCGCCTGCGAAGCGGCGGGCATCGTCTTCGTCGGGCCATCCGCCGAGGCGATCGAAGCGCTCGGCGACAAAGTGCGGGCGAAGGAGATCGCCCAGCGCGCCGGCGTGCCCTGCCTGCCCGGATATGCCGGCGACGACGCATCGCCGTCGACGATGGCGGCCGAGGCCGAACGCATCGGCGTGCCGCTGATGATCAAGGCCGCCGCAGGCGGCGGCGGGCGCGGCATGCGTCGCGTCGATTCGCTGGCCGATTTCGAGCGGCTGCGCAAGGCGGCGGCACAGGAGGCGCAGTCGGCCTTCGGCGACGACCGGCTGCTGCTCGAGAAATGCCTGGACGGTGCGCGCCACGTCGAGATCCAGATCCTCGCCGACCGCTTCGGCCGCTGCGTGCACCTGGGCGAGCGCGACTGCTCGACGCAGCGCCGCCACCAGAAGATCGTCGAGGAAGCGCCCGCCCCGGGCGTTTCCGCCCAGACGCGCGCGGCGATGGGCGAAGCGGCCGTGCGTCTCGCGCAGGCGATCGGCTACGCCGGCGCGGGAACCGTCGAGTTCCTGCTCGAGCGCAGCGGCGACTTCCGCTTTCTCGAGGTCAACACCCGGCTGCAGGTCGAGCACCGCGTCACCGAGGCGATCACCGGAGTCGATCTCGTCGAGCTGCAGTTGCGCGTCGCGCGCGGCGAGCCGCTGCCCTTCGCGCAGGCCGACATCCGCTTCGACGGGCATGCGATCGAGGCGCGGCTGTGCGCCGAGGACGCCTTCCACGGTTTCGTGCCGCAGGGCGGCGTCGTTCGCGGATGGCGTATCGCGCACGACGACGGCGTGCTGGTCGATCATGCGCTCGGCGCCGGTGCCCGCGTCTCGCCGCACTTCGACTCGCTGATCGCCAGGTTCGTCGCGCACGGCCGCGATCGCGAGCACGCCCGGATGCGGCTGGCTGCGGCGCTCGCGCGCAGTTCGATCCTCGGCCCGGTCACGAACCGTGCGTTCCTGCTCGAGTGCCTGCGCGCGCCGCGTTTCGTGGCCGGCGAGCTCGACGTGGGCTGGCTCGAAGACGCGGCTTCGCGCTGGCGTGCACCCGCGCCCGATCCGCAATGGCAGGCCGTGGCGAGCGCGCTCTGGACGAAGGCCGTGATGGCCGGACATGGCCCATTGGCGAACTGGTCGTCGAACGGCACGCGCCGCTCGCGGGTGTCGCTCGCCGTGGTGGGCGCCGACATTGCCGACGCTCGCGTTCACGCCGTGGACGACGAGCCGCTGCGCTGGAACGCCGAGATCGAAGCCGCACACCACGACTCGCTCGCCGTGCGCATCGGCGCGCACGAAAACATCCTGCAGATCGAATCGGCCGAATCGGTGCGCATCGACGGTCAACGGCTGTCGATCCACGCCGCTTTCGAAGGCCCGCCCGCCCGACCGTTGCGGATGTGGCTCGACCACGGCGGCTTCGCCGCGGGCGTCGTCGACGCCGCATCGTTGTCGGCCCGCCGCGCCAGCGCCGACGCCGGAGGCGAACTGCGCGCCCGCATGCACGGCCGCGTGGCGGCGATCGCCGTAACCGAAGGCGACCGCGTCCGCGCCGGCCAGGCGCTGCTGTCGATCGAAACGATGAAGATGGAGCACCGGATCGGCTCGCCGACCAGCGGACGGGTCGCGGCGATCGCCGTGTCGGTCGGCACGCAGGTCTCGCCGGCCACGCTTCTGGTCCGAATCGAGCCGGAGGCCGCGTGATCGACGATCGGCTCGCCGCCTGCCTGGACGTCACGCGCCAACCGGGTGCCACCGACGAGCACCGCCAGTTGCGCGACGCGATCCGGCGCTTCGTCGAGCGCGAGCTGGCCCCGCACGTCGACGCGTGGGACGAAGCCGGCGAATTCCCGCGCGAGCTGCACCGCAAGGCGGCCGACATCGGACTGCTCGGGCTCGGCTATCCCGAATCCCTGGGCGGCACCCCCTGCGACACGCTCTCGCGCATCGTCGCAACGATCGAACTGACGCGCGCCGGATCGGGCGGACTCCTCGCCGGCCTGATGACGCACACGATCATGCTCGGCCCGCTGCTCGAGGCGGGCGCTCCCGCGCTCGTCGAACGCATCGTGCCCGCCATCCTTCGCGGCGAGGCCATCGGCGCGCTCGCCGTCACCGAGCCCTCCGGCGGCTCCGATGTCGCGCAGCTGTGCACGCGCGCGCATGCCGACGCCGACGGCTGGCGTCTGCGCGGCTCGAAGACCTTCATCACTTCCGGCATGCGTGCCGACCACTACCTGGTCGCCGCGCGCAGCTCGGGCGCGGGGCCGGAAGGCATCTCGCTCTTTCTCGTCGATCGCGATGCGCCCGGCTTCTCGCGCACCCCGCTGCGCAAGACCGGCTGGTGGTGCTCGGACACCGCGCAACTGCATTTCGACGACTGCCCGGTCAGCCGCGATCGCCTCGTCGGCCCGCTCGGCGCGGGCTTCCCGCTGATCCTGCGCAACTTCAACGGCGAGCGGCTCGCGATGGCCGCGCAGGCGATCGGCTTCGCGATCGTCTGCTTCGAGGACGCGCTCGCCTGGGCGCGCGAGCGGCGCACCTTCGGCGAGCCGCTGGTCGCGCACCAGGTCATCCGGCACAAGCTCGTGCGCATGATCGACGAGATCGTTCCGGTACTCGCGTGGCTCGCGCAGCTGGCGGAGCGCGTCGATCGGGGCAAACGGCCGGCCGCGCAGATCGCGCTGGCGAAGAACCGCGCCGCGCGGGTGATGCGCCATTGCGCCGACGACGCCGTGCAGATCCTCGGCGGTGCGGGCTACATGCGCGGCACGCGCATCGAGCGCATCTACCGCGAAGTGAAGGTCATGATGATCGGCGGCGGGGCGGAGGAGATCCTCGTCGAGCTGGCCGCCCGCCAATTGGGAGTCTGCCCGTGAACACGACGAACGACGCCGAAGACGGGATCCGGGCCGACGCGCCGGTGCTTTACGAGCGCGACGGCGCGATGGCGACGATCACGCTGAACCGCCCCGACGTGCTCAATGCGCTCGACGACGCGATCACGCGCGCGCTGCTCGAAGCCGTCGAGCGCGCCGCCGACGACGACGCGGTGCGCGCGGTCGTCGTCACCGGCGCGGGCCGCGGCTTCTCCTCCGGCGCCGACCTGGCCTCGGTCACGCCCGATGCCGACATCGATCTCGGCCGGCTGCTGCGCGAGCGCTACCACCCGCTGATCCTCGCGATGCGGCGCATGCCCAAGCCGGTGATCTGCGCAGTGAACGGCGCAGCGGCCGGCGCGGGAATGAGCATCGCGCTGGCCGGCGACATCGTGCTCGCCGCGCGCTCGGCGTATTTCGTGCAGGCCTTCTCGAAGATCGGCCTGGTGCCCGACGCGGGCAGCACGTGGCTGCTGCCGCGGCTGATCGGCGAGGGCCGCGCCCGTGCGCTCGCGATGCTCGGCGAGCGGCTCGATGCCGAGGCCGCGTGGCGCATCGGGCTGGTCTGGGGGGTCCACGACGACGACGCACTGCTGCCCGCGGCGCGCAGGCTCGCGGCGCAACTCGCCGAGCGTCCGACGCGGGCGCTCGCGCTGATCAAGGAGGCCTTCGACGGGACGATGGAACGCGCGCTCGACGAGCAGCTCGAGCGCGAAGCGACGCTGCAGACGCTCGCCGGGCGCACCGAAGACTTCCGCGAAGGCGTCGCCGCATTTCTCGAGCGGCGTGCGCCGCGCTTCCGGGGCCGATGATGGTCGCCGGCACCGCAAGTGCACCGCGTCCGCCCGCCGAGCAGCAGCGGCTGCACGAAGCGTTGCGCGACCTCTTCGAGGAGCGGATCGCGTTCAACCGGGTGCTCGGTATCCGGGTCGAGTCCTTCGATGCGGTCGAGGTGCACGTCTCCTTCGAGATGCGCCCCGAGTTCGTCGGCCACTACCTCTACGGACGGCTGCACGGCGGGGTCATCTCGTCGGTGCTGGATGCCGCCGGCGGCTTCGCGCTGATGTGCGCGATCGCCGAGAAATTCCACGCCGAGAACACCGAGCAGGTGATGCAGCGCTTCGCGCGCATGGGAACCATCGACCTGCGCGTCGACTTCCTGCGCCAGGGCATCGGCCGTCGATTCGACGCACGCGCTCGCACGACGCGCCTGGGCGGACGGATCGGCTCGGTGCAATGCACGCTCGAGGACGACACCGGACGGCTGATCGCCACCGCCTCGGCGGCGTACGTCGTGAGCTGAACCGGGAACGGGACGGCGCCCCTGCTCGGGATTTCCCGATCCACGCCGAAGGCGCTTTTCCGTATTACCATCGGCGCGCCGCTCGACCGGCGCAGCACGACAAGAAAACGAGGAGACAGGGTTCTTGCAGATACTGCAGTTGCTCGTGAGCGGCATCGCTCAGGGCTGTATCTACGGGCTGATCGCGCTCGGCTTCGTCCTGATCTACAAGGCCACCGAAACGGTCAGCTTCGCGCAGGGCGAGCTGATGATGCTCGGCGCCTTCCTCGGTCTGGCGCTGATCGCCGGCCTGGGCTTTCCGTTCTGGCTGGCCGCGATCGCGGCGATCGCGGCAATGATGCTCTTCGGCATCGCGCTGGAGTTCGCCGTCGTGCGCCCGATCCTCGGCCAGCCCGCATTCTCGATCGTGATGGTCACCATCGGCATCGGCTACGTCGCGCGCGGGGCGATCACGATGATCCCGAACGTCGGCACCGAAACGCACACGCTGGCCGTGCCGTATCGCAACGAGATCGTGCACGCCGGCGGCCTGGTGCTCGCCGTCGAGCATCTGGTCGTCATCGTCTGCACCGCCCTGCTCTGCGCGCTGCTGTACCTGATGTTCCGCTTCAGCCGCATCGGCGTGGCGATGCAGGCCAGCTCGCAGAACCAGCTCGCCGCCTACTACATGGGCATCCCGGTCAAGCGCCTGAACGGCCTGGTCTGGGGGCTGGCCGCCGGCGTCGCGGCGATCGCCGGACTGCTGCTCGCGCCGATCACCTTCGTGCACGTGAACATGGGCTTCATCGGCCTGAAGGCCTTTCCGGCAGCGGTCGTCGGCGGATTCGGCAGCCTGCCAGGCGCGATTGTCGGCGGCCTCGTCATCGGCGTCGTCGAATCGCTGTCGGGCTTCTTCCTGCCGGAAGGCTTCAAGGACGTCGCCGCCTACGTCGTCGTCCTGCTGATGCTCGCGATCCGGCCGAACGGCCTGTTCGGCGAGAACCTCGCGAAGAAGGTGTAGCGGGCGATGCGTTTCCTCTTCAAGACCCGCTACGACCAGGACATCGATCTCGCCCGCCACGCGGGCGACCGGCTCTGGTACGGCCTGCTGCTCGCGCTGCTCGTCATCGCGCCGGCGTGGCTGCCGGAATACTGGCTCGCGCAGCTCACTTTCGTGCTGATCTACGGCGTGGTCGGCGTCGGATTGATGCTGCTCGCCGGCTACACGGGCCTGTTCTCGCTGGGGCACGCGGCGTTCCTCGGCGTGGGCGCCTACACGGAGACCGTGCTCGCTTCGATGGGCTGGCCCTTCCCGCTGTCGCTCGCCGCGGCCACCGCGCTGTCGGCGGCGGTCGGCGCGATCGTCGGCCTTCCGGCGCTGCGCGTGAAAGGAATCTATCTCGCGATCGCCACCCTCGCCTTCGGCTTCATCGTCGAAGAGATCCTCGCGCGCTGGGAGAGCGTGACCGGCGGCAACGCCGGGAAGATCGTGCCCACGCTCGACGTCTTCGGCTGGAAGGCCGACACCCCGGCGTCGTTCTACTTCGTCTGCCTGGTGGTCGCCGTGATCGCGACGCTCGCCGTGCTGAACCTGCTGCGCGCGCCTACCGGACGCGCCTTCGTCGCCATTCGCGACTCCGAGATCTCCGCACAGAGCATGGGCATCCATCTCGCGCGCTACAAGACGCTGTCGTTCATGGTGTCGGCCGCGCTCGCGGGCGTGGGCGGCGCGCTCTACGCGCACCAGATCCGCTTCCTCTCGCCCGACCAGTTCGGCATCCTGCAGTCGATCGACCTGCTGCTGATGATCGTCATCGGCGGGCTCGGCTCGATCCACGGCGCGTTCCTCGGCGCCCTGTTCCTGATCACGATGCCGCAGCTGATCACGCTCGGGAAAGACTACCTTCCCGGGGCGGTCGCCGAGGCCACCGGCCTGCAGGCCTTCGTCTACGGAATCGTGCTGATCGCCTTCGTGCTCTTCGAGCCGATGGGGCTGTACGGCCGCTGGCTGAAGCTGCGCACCTGGTTCGACCTGTTCCCGTTCTACCGCGCCGGCATGTTCCGCCGGCAGAAGTCCTTCCAGAAGTCGGATCGGCTGCGATGAGCGACCTGCTGCTGTCCGCGCGCGATCTGACGGTACGCTTCGGCGGCGTGCTCGCCGTCAACGGCGTGAGCTTCGACGTGCCGAGGGGCGGCGTCTTCACGCTGATCGGTCCGAACGGCGCCGGCAAGACGACGGTCTTCAACCTGATCAGCCGCATCTACACGCCGACCTCCGGCACCATCGAGTTCGACGGCGTTCGCATCGACCGCTCTCCCCCGCATCGCATCGCCGACCTCGGCATCGCACGCACCTTCCAGAACATCGAGCTGTTCGAGCACGCGACCGTGCTGCAGAACCTGCTGATCGGCCGGCACATGCATCGGCGCAGCGGCTTCTGGAGCGAGCTGGTCTTCGCCCCCGACGTGCGCCGCGCCGAGCGCGAGACGCGGCGCAAGGTCGAGGAAGTGATCGATTTCCTCGACCTGCAGCACTATCGCGACACGATGGTCGCCGGGCTGCCCTACGGGGTGCGCAAGGTCGTCGAGCTGGCGCGCGCGCTGTGCATGGAGCCGCGCCTGCTGCTGCTCGACGAGCCTTCGTCGGGGCTGAACGTCGAGGAAACCGGCGACATGGCGTTCTGGATCGAGGACATCCGCGACGACCTGGGCATCACCGTGCTGATGGTCGAGCACGACATGTCGCTGGTCTCGAAGGTGTCCGATCGCGTGCTCGCGATGAACCAGGGCGAGGTGCTCGCCGTGGGCACTCCGGCGCAGGTGCAGAACGACCCGTCCGTCGTCGAGGCGTACCTGGGCACCGCCGACGACGCGACTTCGCTGAGGCGGGTCGCATGACCGGGATTCCGCCGACCACCGATCCGGTGCTGAGGCTGCAGAACGTGGAGAGCGCCTACGGACCGATCAAGGCGATCCGCGGCGTCAGCCTGCAGGTTCCCGAAGGCCGCATCGTCACGGTGCTCGGCCCGAACGGCGCGGGCAAGACGACGATCCTGAAGACGATCTCCGGGATCATCGATCCGCGTCGCGGATCGATCCTGTTTCGCGGCGAGGACATCACCGCGAAGGATCCGGCGCACATCGTCGTTCGCGGACTAAGCCACGTGCCCGAAGGCCGCGAGGTGTTCCCGCTGCTGTCGGTGCGCGACAACCTGATGATGGGCGCCTATACCCGGCGCGACCGCGACGCGATCGCGCGCGACCTGGAGGCGGTGTACCGCTACTTCCCGATCCTGCGCGAGCGCGCCGATCAGAACGCGGGGCTGCTCTCCGGCGGGCAGCAGCAGATGCTCGCGATCTCGCGGGCGATCATGGCCGCGCCGCAGCTGATCCTGCTCGACGAGCCGAGCCTGGGGCTGTCGCCGAAGCTCACCAAGGAGATCTTCGAGATCGTCGTGCGCATCAACCGCGAGCGCGGAACGACGATGCTGCTCGTCGAGCAGAACGCGAACATGGCGCTGAACGCGGCCGACTACGGCTACGTGCTCGAGAACGGCCGCATCGTGATGGAGGACCGCTGCGAGGTGCTGCGCGAAAAGGAGGACATCCGCGAGTTCTATCTCGGCATCCGCGAAGCCGGCGCGCGCGGCGAGCGGCGCTGGAAGCGCAAGAAGACGTGGCGGTGACGCGGTGAGCGTTCTGTGGAATCTGGATCATATCCGCCCGAATTCCGAAATCGTCGTGCCGGGCGAGACGATTCCCGAGTTGTTCCGCAACGCGGTCGCGATGCGCGGCGACGCGGTCTTCCTGCGCGAGAAGGAACTCGGGCTGTGGCGCAGCTGGAGCTGGCGCGAGACCGAGCAGGCGGTGCGCGAGATCGCGATGGGGCTCGCATCGATCGGATTCGAGCCGGGCGAATGCGCGTCGATCCTGTCGAACACCGTCGTCGAATGGGTGCTCGCCGATCTCGGCGTGCTGTGCGCCGGCGGCGTGTCCAACGGCATCTACCCCACCGACGCGCCGGCGCAGGTGCACTATCTGTGCGCCGACTCGTCGACGGTCGTGGCCTTCGTCGAGAACGACGAGCAGCTCGACAAGCTGCTCGAAGTGCGCGACGAGCTGCCGCTGCTGCGCAGGATCATCGTCTTCGACATGGAGGGGCTGCACCGCTTCGATGACCCGATGGTCATGAGCCTCGACGCGCTGCGCGAAGCCGGCCGTCAATACGATGCGCAGCATCCGGGCGAGTTCGAGCGGCGCTGCGCCTCGCGCGGGCCCGAAGACCTCGCGATCCTGATCTACACGTCGGGAACGACCGGCCGCCCGAAGGGCGCGATGCACAGCCATCGCGGCCTCGTCTACACGGTGCGCGGCTTCAACCTCATCATCTCGCAGCGCGACGACGACGAGCGCATGGCGTTCCTGCCGTTGTGCCACGTCGCCGAGCGGCTGGGCGGCGAGTATTTCGCGATCTACTCGGGTGCGCGGCTGAACTTCGTCGAGAACCCCGACACGGTTCCGGAGAACGTGCGCGAGATCGCACCGACGGTGTTCGTTGCCGTGCCTCGCGTCTGGGAGAAGTTCTACTCGGCGGTGTCGATCGGCGTGTCCGAAGCCGCGCGCCTGCAGCGGCTCGCCTACCGCTGGGCGATCGGCGTAGGCCAGCGGGTGGCCGAGCGCGTGCTCGCCGGCCAGCCGGTGCCGCTGTTGCTGCGCGCGGCGTTCCGCGCCGCGCGCTTCGTCGCGCTCGACAACGTGCGCAAGATGATCGGCATCCACCGCGCGCGCTATCTCGTCACCGGAGCGGCGCCAATCTCGCCCGATCTCGTGCGCTGGTACCTCGCGCTGGGCGTCCCGATGCTCGAGGTCTGGGGCCAGACCGAATCGTGCGGCGCCTCCACCGGCATGCCGCCCGGCCGAATCCTGCCGGGTTCGATCGGAACCGCGGCGCCGTACAACGAGGTGCGCGTAGATCCGGAAACGAAGGAGCTGCTCATCCGCGGACCGAACGTCTTCATGGGCTACCTGAACCAGCCCGAGAAGACCGCCGAGGCGATCGACGACGACGGCTGGCTGCACACCGGCGACGTGGGCACGGTGGACGCCGACGGCTATTTCCGCATCACCGACCGGATGAAGGACATCATCATCACGGCGGGCGGCAAGAACATCACGCCGAGCGAGATCGAGAAC
>CALCZN010000260.1:0-12540 GCA_937903095.1 uncultured Burkholderiales bacterium | reverse complement strand
CAGCACGGTCGATCCCTCGCGCGGCAGGTAGACCGTCATCGTCGTGCCCTCGCCCGGTCGGCTCGCCACGGCGATGCCGCCGCCCAGGTCGGTGACGATCCCGTGCACCAGCGACAGCCCCAGCCCGGTGCCGACGCCGATGTCGCGCGTGGTGAAGAACGGATCGAAGATGCGCTCGAGCAGCCGCGGCGGCATGCCGACGCCGGTGTCGGCGACGACCAGGCGTACGTAGGCGCCGGCAGCGAGCTCGCTCGTCGTCACGCGTTCGGGCGCGTCGAAATCGACCGCGTCGACGCGCACCGAAAGCGCGCCCTTCGAACCGATCGCCTGCACCGCGTTCGCGCACAGGTTCATCACCACCTGGTGGATCTGCGTCGTGTCACCCAGCACGGCAGCGTCGCCCGCATCGAGGCGGCGCTCGAGGCGTATGCCGCCGGGCATCGAGGCGGCGACCTGGTCGAGCACCTCGGCGACGACCGCCTGCACGTGCACCGGCTTGCGCTCGCCCATCCCGCTGCGACTGAAGGCGAGGATGCGCTCGACAAGCGACTTCGCGCGCATGCCTGCGCTGATCGTCGCGTCGATGTGCCGACGCAGCCCGGTGCCCTCGGCCGCTTCCTTCTGCGCCATCTCTCCGTAGCCGAGGATCGCGGCGAGGATGTTGTTGAAGTCGTGCGCGATGCCGCCGGCGAGTGTTCCCATCGCCTCGAGCTTCTGCGCCTGGCGCAACTGCTGCTCGAGACGGTCGCGATCGGCCTCGGCGTTCTTGCGGTCGCTGACGTCCTCCATCGAGCCCGCCATCCGGTAGGCGCGCCCGGCCGCGTCGCGCAGCGCGATGCCGTGCTGGCGGTACCAGTGCCAGTGGCCGTCGGCGTGCCGCAGCCGGTACTCGACGTCGAAGTTCGGCGTGCGCCCCTGCAGGTGCGCGGCCAGGGCCGCGCGCGTGCGCGACACGTCGTCGGGGTGGTAGGTGGCCAGCGCGATCCAGTCTCGCCGCGGCCGGCGCGGCTCGCCGCCCGGCCCGAGCGAGAGCACCTGCTGCGCGCGCGGCGACAGGAACAGCATGTCCGACGGCAGGTCCCAGTCCCACAGTCCCTCGTTCGCGCCGTCGACGGCGAGCTGGTAGCGCTCCTCGGACTCGCGCAGCGCCTGCTCGCTCTGGCGCAGCGCCTCCTGCGTGCGCTTGCGTTCGGAGATGTCCACCGTGGCGCCGGCAACCCGCTGCGCCCGGCCCTGCCCATCGCGGAAGCACTGCCCGCGCGTCTGCACCCAACGGTATGCGCCCGTGCTGCGGTCGAACACGCGGTACTCGGCGTCGATGCGCGGCGTGCGGCCCGCCAGGTGCTCGTCGACCGCGTCGACGAGCAGCCGCCGGTCGTCGGGGTGCAGCGGAACGGCGCTGAGCCAATCGCGACCCTTCGTCGGCAGGCTCTCCGGCGTGAGCCCGACCATCGACGCGAGGTTCTTCGAAGCGAACACCTCGTCGCTGGCCACGTCCCAGACCCAATGCGCGACGTTCATTCCGATCATCGCGATCGCATAGCGCTCCTCCGACTGGCGCAACGCCTGCTCGGCGCGCTTGCGCGCGTCGATGTCGCTGATCGACCCGGCGATGCGCAGCGACCGGCCGTCGTCATCGCGGACGCACAGCCCGCGCACGTGGATCCATCGCATCTCGCCGCCGGGATGCACGATCCGGTACTCGCCTTCGAAGGCCGGCGTGCGCCCGGCCAGATGCGCTTCGAGCGCCTCTTTGCGGCGGACTGCATCCTCGGGATGCATGCGCACCCGGCGAAACACCTCCTCGTTAGCCTGCACTTCGTCACTGTCGGCCGTGCCGAGCAACTCGCGGGCGCGTGCCGACAGGTAGATCCGCTGCGTGCGGAAGTCCCAATCCCAAATGCCGTCGTCGGAACCCGCGACGGCGAGCTCGAAGCGCTGGCGCGACGCCTCGAGCGCGTCGCGTGCGGCGCGAAGTTGCAGCAGCTGGTGCAGCAGCAGCCACAGCAGCAGTCCGGCGAAGGCCGCCAGCGCCGCGCTGCGGCGAATCTCGGCCGGGCCCATGGCCGTCCAGACCATCGACGCGAGGAACAACACGCCGACCACGCCGATCGCACGGCGCAGCCATGGTTTGGGGGTGAAGGCGTGCAGCGACTCGCCGGTGTTCATGAGACGACGCGCAGCAGCGGACGCAACGTGTCGAGCAGCGCTTCGCGCGAGACCGGCTTGGGCAGCACCGCTGCGACGCCCAGTTGCCGCGCGCAGCAGCCGTCGCGATCGACGTTGGCGAAGAACGCCGAAGACAGGGCCACCACCGGCCGACCGTCGTGCACTGCCATCAGCGACCGCATCCGCTCGCAGCCGCCCTCGCGCGGGAAGGCGACGTCGACCAGGACGACGTCGCAGCGCGCGTGCACGTCGTCCTGCGCTTCGATCCCGGCGGCCGACAGCCACTCGGCGAGAAGGGCGAACAGGACCGGGTCTGCGCCGACGATCAACACACGGGGACGTTCGCTCGCTCGAAGATTCATTCCTCGATCCGCTTTGAATCCGATGCCATTCAGCCCCGGCCGTCTTGCGGCCGCATTGCAAAGCGATCCCGCCAGATTACGTCTGAAACAGTCCGGAAGAGGCTGTAATGCGACCGACTTTCGTTGTAGGCTTTCCTATTCGGACGGAGGCGAAGCGCAGATGAAGCCGCACGTGCTCGCACTGGACGATGACCCGTCGATCCGCGACCTTCTCGCCACGTACCTCGCGCAGAACGAGATGCGCGTGACGGCGGTCGCCGACGGCAGCGGCCTGATCGAAACGCTGTCGCGCGAGGCGATCGATCTGGTCGTGCTCGACCTGCGACTGCCGGGCGAGGACGGCATGCAGATCATGCACCGCATCCGGCAGCGCTCGTCGATCCCGATCCTCGTGCTCACCGGCGTGGCCGAGGAGGCAGATCGCGTCATGGGCCTGGAGCTCGGCGCCGACGACTACCTGACGAAGCCGTTCAGTCCGCGCGAGCTGCTCGCCCGCATCCGCGCGCTGCTGCGCCGCGCGAAAGCGCAGGCGAGCGTCGCCCAGCACGTCGCCGAGATACGCGCCTGGCGTTTCGGCGACTGGGAGCTGAACGTGGGGCTGCGCAAACTGCGCGCTGCGGAGGGGCGCCTCGTCGATCTCACCAACGGCGAGTTCAGCCTGCTCGCCGCGATGCTCTCGGCGCCGAAGCGCATCCTCACCCGGGACCAGCTGCTCGAGGCCTCGCGATTGCACAACGCCGAGGTGTACGACAGGACGATCGACGTGCAGATCCTGCGACTGCGCCGCAAGATCGAGCCCGACCCGGCGCACCCGACATACATCCGCACCGAGCGCGGCGCCGGATACGTGTTCGACGCCGAGGTGCAGACGCTGCGCTGAGCGAGGCCCGGCCCGCGCCGTCCGCAAGTCCTCGGCGGCGACGAACGCGACTCCTCAAAGGGAGGCAGCATGCAGAACGGCGATGCGGGCACGATCCGGATCGGCATCGGCGGCTGGATCTACCAGCCGTGGCGCGGCGCTTTCTATCCGGAGAAGCATCCGGCGAAGCGCGAACTCGAGTACGCGAGCCGCCGACTGAGCTCGATCGAGATCAACGGCACCTATTACCGCACGCAGAAGCCGGCGACCTTCGCGAAATGGCGAGACGAGACGCCGGAGGACTTCGTCTTCGCCGTCAAGGCACCCCGCTTCGCCACGCATCGCACGCGGCTCGCCGAAGCGGGCGAGTCGATCGAACGATTCCTTGCGAGCGGCGTGCTCGAGTTGAGGGAAAAGCTTGGGCCGATCAACTGGCAGTTCCCGACGAGCCGCAGCTTCGACGCGGCGGATTTCGAGGCATTCCTGGCGCTGCTGCCGGCGTCCGCCGAGGGACGTCCGCTGCGTCACGCGGTCGAGGTTCGGCACGACAGCTTCCGCAACGCGCAATTCGTCGCGCTGGCGAAAGCGCGCGGCACGGCGATCGTCGTCGCCGGCGACAGCGAGCATCCGCAGATCGCCGACCCGACCGCGCCCTTCGTCTACGTTCGCATCATGGGCACGCGGGAGAACGAGCCGACCGGCTACTCCGCGAGCGATCTCGATCGCTGGGCGGCGCGCGCGAAGGCGTGGGCGTCGGGTGCGACGCCGGAAGGGCTGGCCTTCGTCACGCCCGCCGACTCATCGGGCGCGCAGGCGGGCTCATCGACTCCTCGCGACGTCTACCTCTACGTGATCAGCGGCTACAAGGAGCGCAATCCGGCCGCCGCCATGGCGCTGATCGAGCGGCTCGGGTAGTGGGCCGTCGGCCGAGTTCATCCAACGAGTGCGGGCCACTACTGCCCGCGCAGCGTCGCCGAGGGCGACTCCCCATAGCGGGCTCGGTAGTCGGCCGCGAAGCGTCCGAAATGCAGATACCCAACCGAAAGCGCAACGTCCGTCACGCGCGTTCCCGGTGGTGCGTCTCGCAGCATCTCGCGTGCCTTCGCGAGTCGATGCCCGCGGGCAAAATTCAGCGGAGTGGTCTTCCGATAGCGGCGAAAGCCGGTGTAGAGGGTTCGAACGCTGATGCCGAGACGCCCTGCCAATTCGCCGATGCCTCCCTCGAGCGCGGGATCGGCGGCGATCATCTCTTCGGCACGACGCACGTAGGACGGAGCCGGCGCCCGCGAATCGACCCGCAGCGCATCCGTGTAGTTGTGCGGCTGCACCAGCAACAAGGTCGAAATCAACGCGTCGTCGAGTGTCCGCCTCCCGATCGGCGAGCCGAGGTAGTGCGACTGCGGTGTCAATTCAGCCAGCAGGAACTGAACCAGCCGATTCCAGGTTGCGCCTCGCTCGCTCGCAAGATCCAGCCGAGGCAGGAACTCGACCGGGCGGGACGGCATGTGGCCGAGCAGCATCGCGAGGGCGCGCTCCAGACTCGAGCGCGGAATCTTGATCGAGAGTTTGCTGCAGTCATCGTCCCATTGTGTCCGGATGGGCGACACGCAGGACTGAACCGAAGCGATCGCCGGGTTCGACGTAAGCTCCCATTCGGCGGAACGAATCGTCGACGTACCCGCGATCGGCATGCCTACCAGATAGAAATCGTCGAGCGAGCCTGGATCGAGCCGCACTGCCGCTCCGTATCGCGCATAGAGAAGGACGATCTCGCCGAGCTTCACCGTTCGGCAGCACACGTCCAACTGTGCGTGCTCGTGCACGAGTCGCAGCGCGTGGGGCGACAGAATCCGACCGAAATGGCGACGCGCCTCCTCCAGATCCACGGTTCGAAAGGCGGGGAATTCGTTCAGTGGGCCATCGATCCGGTTCATGACAGCGCAATCTGGACAAATGCAGCGCAATCGGGATGGTCGGCTACCCGAGCATCCTACAAGATGGAAGTCATCGCGGACAGGGAGACGGAATGTCGTCAGCTGCAAGAGAGGCAATCGCCGTTCTCGAAGCAAACGGGATCGATCGGGTGTTCGGAAACCCGGGCACCACCGAAGTCCCGCTTCTGGATGCCACCGTATCAGGCGAAGTCGCTTTCCATCTCTGCCTTCACGAGGGTGTTGCGGTAGCGATGGCCGACGGCTACGGGCGCGCGACGAACAGCGTGGGCGTGGTCATGGTCCACACCTCGGTGGGCACGGCGAACACTCTGGCCAACCTGATCAACCTGAGCAGCGATCGCTCGCCCCTGCTCGTGATCGCCGGCGACAAGGACGACAGACTGAGCGGACGCGGGTGTTTCTGCGAAGTATCCGATCTTCCCGGACTCGTGCGGCAGGCTACCAAGGAGGCCTGGCGTGTAACGCTTCCGCAAAAACTGCCCGAACTCGTATTGCGTGGGCTCAAGGTGGCCCAGACTCCGGCCCGCGGACCGGTCTTCCTCGCAGCGCCAGAGAATTACATGGCCGAGGAACTGAGTACGGAGTTCGTTGGCCTGTACCGCCGCAGAGCGGACAAGATCACGCTGCGCACGCATCCGGAAGAACTCGTGGCGGTGTTACAGGCGCTGGCAAGCGCCGAGCGCCCGTTGCTTCTCGCCGGAAACGAGGTCGGAGCAGGCGAAGCGATGCCGCTGCTCGTCGATCTGGCCGAACGGTTCTGCGTTCCCGTCGTCGGCGAGGAAGTTTTCACGACGAACTCGCTCAACTTCCCCACCAATCACCCCTATTACCACGGCAATTTCGCCCCCGACATCGACGTCGTGCGGGACGCGGACCTGATCGTCTCGATTGGCGCGCGCATGTTCATGGAGTACACGTGGCCGGTGCAGCCCTATCTGCGTGCCGGAGTGCGCCTGCATCAGATCGGAGCCGACGCCGACGAACTCGGCAAGATCTATCGGGCTGAACGGGCCATACTGTCCGACGTCGGTGACGCCCTGCGCGAGATGTGCCGGTTGACCGCCGATGGGGCGATCGCCATGCCGGGCGAGGCGGCGCTCGAGCGCCGCCTCGCACGTGCGCGGAAGCAATCGTCGGTGTACACCGTCTCCCCGTCTGCAAACGACCTCGCCAGGCCGACCGCGACAGGCGCACTGCATCCACTGCGACTGCTCGAGCTGCTGGACTCGATTCTGCCCAGCGATGTCGCGATCGTCGACGAATCGGTGCTTTCCAAATCGCTGATGCAGACGCGTTTCCGCCTCGATGCCAACCGATTGTATTTTGGAACCTCGGGCGGCGGACTCGGCTGGGGAATTCCGGCCGCGGTCGGAGTGCAACTCGGAATGCCGGGGCGGCGAGTCGTTGCTTTCGTCGGCGACGGAGGCGCACTTTTCAACATCCAGGCGCTGTGGAGCGCGGCGCACCTGCGCGCGCCGGTCATCGTCGTGATCGTCAACAACGACGGTTACATGGCCGTGCGCCGCGGATTGCGGGAATTCGGCGAGGCCTCGCAGCGATCGGGGCGATTCCCCGGTTCCTCGTTCTCGAGCCCCGGAATCGATTTTTGCGCGATCGCGCGCGGGTTCGGCGTGCGCGCAGTGTCGGTGCAATCGGAGGAACAGCTCGTCGAAGCGCTGCGATGTGCGCTCGCCTCCGACGACGCCATCGTGATCGATGCGCACGTGATCGCATCGCACTATCACTGAGGCTCCACGAAAGGAGACAGGACCGTCATGCGAAAGACAATGAAATTCAGCGTGATACTGAATGTGCTGCTCGCTTTTGCGTACTGCATGCCCGCGCATGCGGCGAGCGGTGAGCAGGCGCAGTCGCGCAACGGGTCCGGTGCGAGCGCCGCGCTCACGCAAGTAACGGTCGGGGTTCTGAACGTATCCGATGCAGCGCCGCTCTATCTCGCGATCCAGAACGGCATCTTCGCC
The DNA here is from genome assembly GCA_937903095.1 of uncultured Burkholderiales bacterium. Lineage (GTDB taxonomy): Bacteria > Pseudomonadota > Gammaproteobacteria > Burkholderiales > Burkholderiaceae_E > Zeimonas. The sequence goes on along the minus strand of CALCZN010000260.1, from coordinate 5,213 downwards.
CGCCACGGCTTGTCCGTTGAAACGGTGCCCGCCGCCGGCGCGGCGCAGGCGACCTCGGGGCTCGTCTCCGGAGACATGCAATTCGCGTTTGGAAGTTACGTTCCGTTCATCCTCGCCGCGCAGAAAGGCGTCGGGCTGAAAATCGCGGCGCCCGCCGACGATGTGAACGACGCCTTCAGTCGCGTGGTAGTCGCGAAAGACAGTCCGTTCCAGACCGCGTCCGACCTGAAAGGCAGGAAGATTGCGGTTTCGGCGCTGATCAATTTCGGCACTCTCGGCATCCAGGAGGCACTCAAGGCCTCAGGCGTCGATCCGAAAGACGTCACCTTCGTGACCTTCCCGTTTCCCAACATGATGGCGGCGCTGGAGCACGGACAGGTGGATGCGGCATGGCTCGTCGAGCCGTTCCTGACACAGGCCCGCGACTCGGGCAAGACGAGAGACCTGTTCAACCCGTTCAGCGGAAAGATGCAAGGCGTCCCGGCCGCCGGGTTCATGATGACGGCGGGCTACGCGAAGGCGCACGCCGATGTGGCAGCGAAATTCCGGCGAGCCATGGCCGAAGCGAGCGGATTGGCGACCAGCGACCCTCTGGTCGTCCGAAAAATCATTCCGACCTTCACGAAGATCCCGGCTCCGGTGGCGATGAAAATAGGTCTGCCGGCGTATACGTCGGTGCTCGAGCCTTCGCAATTGCAGCGCCTCGCCGATGTCATGGCGAGCAATGGCCTGCTCGGAAATGGGTTCGACACCTCGGTCTTTTTCGGTGACTGAAGCCAACGTACTCTCCCGGGGAGCGATCGCGACGAGCGGTGCGTCCCCGACACGGTCTTCGAAACGGCACTTGCGGCGCTTCGCCGGCACGAGCCGGAGCGCCAGACGCGTGGCTGGAGTCGTGCTCGTCCTCGCGCTCGGCGAACTGGTCACCAGATCGGGGGCCGTCGACCCGCAGTACGTCCCTCACGTATCCACTGTGCTGAGGAGGATGGTGGAGCTGTGCGGCGACGCGAGCTTCCTCTCACACACCCTGGATACCGTCCAGGCATGGCTCATCGGGCTGGCGCTCTCGGTCGTCGCCGGGGTCGTGCTGGGATTCGTGGTCGGCTCGAATCGATTCGTCTACAAGTCCTTCCAGGCGCTTTTCGACTTCGTCCGACCGATTCCTTCCGTCGCGTTGATACCGCTCGGGATGCTGGTGATCGGCCAGGGCATGCAGCTCAAGCTCGCGCTCATCGTGTATGCCGCGACCTGGCCGATGCTGTACAACATCGTGTCGGCAATCCGCTCGCTCGATCGCATCCAGCAGGAAACGGCCCGCGTCTTCCACATCGGCCGTCATGCCCGTTTCCTGCACATCTTCCTGCCGTCGACCCTGCCTCACCTCGCCACCGGAATCCGGGTCGCCTCCCCGATCGCCCTGGTTCTGGCAATCAGCGTCGAAATGCTGGGCGGCAGCCGCACGGGGCTCGGGGTGTGGATCCTGGACGCGAATACCGGCGCGGGGCGCGCCGACCTGGTCTTCGCGGGCACCGCGATCGCCGGCATCCTGGGAGCGCTCGGCAACTGGCTTCTCGCCGTGGCGGAGCGCCGCCTGCTGCCCTGGCACCCGTCGCATCGCTCGGACAGCACGCGATGACGGGAACCGGTTCGGCTCGAGTCGAGACACTGGCTTCGATGCGTCTGGCATCGAGCGGATGGCATTTCTCGCGAGCGTTCGTGACCCATGTATGGGTTCTGATCGTCGCGGCGATCGCGTGGGAACTGATCGCCCGTTCCGCGAACCTCTTCTACTTCCCTCCGCTCACCACCGTCCTCGAACATGCGAGGCAGATGTGGTTCTCGGGTCCCGCGTCGAGCGGGTGGCTGACCCAGGCTTTCATGGCCGATGTCGCGTCGAGCCTTCTGCGCGTCGTACTTGGGCTTCTGGTCGCCGTCGTCCTCGGTGTCCTGGCGGGAACGGCGATCGGACTGCTGCCTCGATTGGGCGATCTCGTCGACCCGACGCTTCAGTTCGCGCGATCGGTCCCGCCGGTGGCACTCGTGCCGATCTTCATGCTCCTGTTCGGAATCGGATCGGAGATGAGGATCACACTGATTGCGTTCACATCGGTATGGCCCATCCTGTTGAACACGATCACCGGTGTGCGCTCGGTGGAACCCCTGTATCACGCGACCGCCCGCCTCTTTCGGATCGGCATCCGGAAGCGCCTCGTCTACATCGTCCTGCCGGCGAGCGCTCCCCTCATACTCGCCGGCCTGCGGGTAAGCACGGCGCTGGCTCTCATCGTCATGGTGCTGTCCGAAATGGTCGCCGCCACCAGTGGGATCGGCTACCGACTGATGTTCGAGCAGCAGAGTTGCACCCTCGCCAACATGTGGGCATGCATCGAATTGCTGGGGACGAGCGGCTACCTGCTCAATGCGATCGTCGTCCTGCTCGAGAAACGGCTTCTGCGGTGGCTGCCGACGCCACGGGAGTAGGAGAGAACATGACCACGTCGAGCGCTCTTCTGGAGGTTCGGGAACTCGGTCACTCGTATGGCCGGGGGCCGGGCGCGCTGTCGATTCTCGACGGCATCGGATTCGAGGTCGAGAAGAACCAGATCGTCTCACTGGTGGGACCGTCGGGTTGCGGCAAGACGACGTTGCTTTATGCGATATCCGGACTGCTGCGTCCGTCGACGGGCGAGGTTCGCCTGCGTGGCACCCCGGTGCGCGGCGTGCCGGCCGGTCTGGCGATGGTGTTCCAGGACTACAGCCGATCGCTGTATCCCTGGATGTCGATCGAAAGGAACGTCGACTTCCCGCTCATGGCGAACGGCGTGAAGAAACAGGAGCGCCGGGAGCGCGTGAGCACGTGCCTGGAAGCCGTCGGGCTCGCCGGTCATGGGCAGAAATATCCCTGGCAATTGTCGGGAGGGATGCAACAACGGGGCGCCATTGCGCGGGCGCTTGCCTGTCGTCCCGACGTGCTTCTGATGGATGAGCCGTTCGCATCGGTGGACGCGCAAACCCGGGAGGATCTCGAAGATCTGGTCTTGTCGGTCCGGAAGAGGTTCGACACGACGATCCTGTTCATCACGCACGACATCGACGAAAGCATCTACCTGTCGGACAAGGTGATCGTCCTTTCGAAATCACCCACCTTCGTGCAGGATCAGGTCGACGTCCGCTTTTCGCGCGAGCGGGATCAGATCGGGACGCGCAGCCTGCCGGAGTTCGGCGTCATGCGTGCTCATATCGCATCGCTCATTCGTGGCGCAGGGGCTCACGTGGGCGGTGCCATGGTCAATCCAGCATGAAAACTTCGATCCAACGCTACCCTTCCGAACTCCCGCTGCCCTTCTCCAAAGTCGTTCGCGCCGGCGGCTTCCTGTTCCTGTCGGGACAGGTTGCCCTGGACACGCAGGGCAAACCGTTGGCCGGCGACATCACCGAGCAGACCCGTGCGGTGTTGGACAGCATCGGCGCGACGCTGGCCGAGCATCGAGCGAGCCTTGCTGACGTGGTGCGGGTCACCGTGTGGCTCGCCGACCTGCAGCAGTTCCCGGCCTTCAACCGGGTGTATGCAGAGTACTTCGGCGCTGCCTTGCCTGCGCGGAGCACCGTGCAGGCCCAATTGGCCCATGGCGCGGGGATCGAAGTCGAGGTACAGGCGTTCGTCGGCGATGCCGACGGCCCATAGGGAAAGCTGGTGCGAAAGCCGGCGACAGGCGCTCAGGCCCGAGTTCGTCGCAATGCCTGCGGTGGCTGACCGAGACCTCGCAGAAAAGCGCGGCGCATGCGGCCGGGATCGCCGAAGCCGGTGGCCTCTGCGATGCGCTCGAGAGAGTCGTGGCCGGTTTCGACGGCAGTGCGGGCAGTTTCGAGACGCAGGCGTTCCACGGCCTTGGCGGGCGTCGTCCCGGTTTCGGCCGTGAAGGCACGGGCGAAATTGCGCGGGCTCATCGCGGCGCGTTCAGCCAGACGCTCCACGGTGAGCGGCTCGGCGAGGCGGGCACGCATCCAGTTGATCAGCTCGACGAAGCGCCCCGGTCCTTCCCCCCAGTTCGATGCCCGCCGAAAAATGCTGGAGGCGCTTCAGCCCAAACTGGTACTACCTAAAGGATCTGCTGGAGCGCAGCCCGACGATCGACTACGTTGCGGACCGGCGCTTCGTGATCGACGGAAGGGTCGCGACGACTACCGGCATCACGGCATCGTTGCCCATGATGCTGACCCTGATCGAAGCCATTGCTCGCTCGACGACTTCGGAACCGGCGAAGGACAAAGCCGCGATCACCCATTCGGCCACGCGGACGACCGGCTGCACGAATGGATGTTCGAGACCCGATGGTGGCGGGAGAAGAGCGGGCAGCCGGGCGGAACCGGCGGCATCGACGACGCCCTCGTACGCCGGCACGACACCGGCATCGGTGCCGAGATCATGGGAGCGAGCAAGTACGGATACTCCGGATGGCATGACGATCCCGACTGGAAGGGATGGTGGGGGTCCGAGGTCGCGGCGTCGGGGCGCGCGAACCTGCGATAATCCGCCGATGCAGTCCTTGCGCAACGCCCCGATCATCGCCCGCCTGGTGCTGGCGTGGTTCGCGTTATCCGTAGGCGTCTCGATCGCATCGCCGCTGATCGAGCCGTTGTCCGCGCAACTGGTCTGCTCGGTCGGCGGCACGAAGATGGTCCTCCTCGACGACGAGGGCTCCGAACAGAAAGCTAAAGCCGGACTCGATTGCCCGTTGTGCGTGCCGGTGGCGCCCACCTCGCTCGCGACGTCGCTAGCTTTCGCATCTCCATCCGGCCTCTCGCATGCGCTGAGGCCCACCGTCGCGGCTCACCTTGCGTGGGTGACGCGATCTCCACTGCCGCCACGCGGCCCACCGGTTCGTTCCTGATCGCCTCGAGCGCCGGGGTTTGATCGCCCCGATCCCGTTCGGTTCGCGTTCGCCTGCGACCTGACTTGCGCCGCGCCCAGCCGTCTCCGTCGAGGCGGCCGGCGGCCCTTCGTGCGGTCTATGCGTGCCTGCCGCGGGATTCCGCTCGGGAACCAGGGCTCCTGATCCGAACCATGCGATCCACTCGAACCGTCCCGTCCGAGCTTCGCGACTCCGACCGAAAAACATGAACTACAGACTCCCACTCCTCATAGTGGCCCTCTCGACGTTGGCGAGATCGGAAGAGCACACGTCTGAACTCCAGTCACGCCAATATCTCGT
>CALCZN010000259.1:0-16637 GCA_937903095.1 uncultured Burkholderiales bacterium | reverse complement strand
CGACCACATCGCGCCCATCCATCCGACGAGGCCGATGAGCCCCTGCGAGATCGGCGCGAACACGAACTGGCCGAAGGACCCGCCCGCGTTGATGATCCCGGCCGCCTTGCCGCGTCCTTCGGTCGGCAGCCTCTGCGCCGCAGCGCCGATCAACACCGAGAAGCTGCCCGCGCCCGAGCCGATCGCGGAGAGCAGTCCGATCGAGACGACGAGACCGAAGGTCGACGTCATGAACGGCGTCATCGCGGTGCCGACCGCCAGCACGACCAGTCCGGCGACGAGCACCCGCACGGGTCCGTAGCGATCCGCCACGGCGCCCGCGACCGGCTGGATGACACCCCACATGAGCTGGCTGACCGCCATCGCAAGGCTGATGGCGGTGATCCCCAGCCCGGTGGAGGTGTTGATCGGCGATACGAACAGGCCGAGCGACTGCCTCGCACCCATCGTCACCATCAGGAAGGCGGCCGCCGCGAGGGTCACGACCCACGCGGTACGCTGGTTGTCGTTCATCGTCGAAGGCTCCGCTCGTTCGACACGGCACGATTGCGCGAAAGGCGCGGGCCCCCTGGATAGATGATGATCATAATGGATAGATTATATGATGAGTATCATGTAGTCTGTCAATGTCCACGCATGCTCGGGAGCGAAGGAAATGAGAGTGACCCGGGAAGAGGCGGCGCGAAACCGCGAGCGGATCATCGACGCCGCGGCGCGGCTCTTTCGCGAGAGAGGATTCGACGGCATCGGCGTCGCCGACCTGATGAAGGACGTCGGCCTGACGCACGGCGGCTTCTACGGCCACTTCGCCTCGAAGGACGACCTGGAAGCGCAGGCCTGCACGCGCGCGCTCGCGCGTTCGCTCGGTCTCTGGAAGAAGCGCGCGGAGGCCGCGCCCGACGACCCCGTTGCCGCGATCACGAATGCCTACCTCACCACCCGGCATCGCGACGACCCCGGCGCCGGGTGCCTGCTCGCCGCGCTCGGCCCGGATGTCGCGCGCCGGGGCCCGGGCGTGCGGCGGGCAGCCACGGATTACCTGAACTCGGCTTTCGAGTTGCTCACGAAACTGGTTCCCGGCCGATCGAAGGCGGCCCGAAGGCGCAGGGCGATCGGCACCTTCGCGAGTCTCGTCGGCGCGCTGGTGCTGGCGCGTGCCGTCGACGACGACGCGCTGTCGCGGGAAATTCTCGACACCGTTCGCGAAGGAGGTATCCGATGAATGCACGAACCGCACTCGTGATGGGCGCCGGCGACAGTCTCGGCGCCGCGCTCGCGCGACGTTTCGCGCGCGAAGGCCTTGCGGTCTGCGTCGCGCGCCGCAATGCGGACCGGCTCGCGCCGCTCGTCGAGCGCATCCGCGCCGACGGCGGACAGGCGCATGCCTTCGGCTGCGACGCGCGCAAGGAAGACCAGGTGGTGTCGCTGTTCGAGCGGATCGAACGCGAGGTCGGCCCGCTCGAACTCGTCGTCTTCAACATCGGCGCGAACGTGCGGTTCGACGTGCGCGAGACGATGGCGCAGAAGTACTGCAAGGTGTGGGAGATGGCCTGCTTCGCCGGCTTCCTCACCGGACGCGAAGCGGCGAAAGTCATGGCGCCGCGCGGCGCCGGCACGATCTTCTTCACCGGCGCCACTGCGAGCCTGCGCGGCGCCGAGGGCTATGCGGCGTTCTCCGGCGCCAAGCAGGGCTTGCGCGCGCTGGCGCAGAGCATGGCACGCGAGTTCGGCAAGCAGGGCCTGCACGTCGTGCACCCGGTCATCGACGGCCCGATCGATACGCCCTTCGTGCGCGAGCGATTCCCCGACCTCGTGGCATCGCGACCCGCCGACGGCCTGCTCGCACCCGATGACATCGCCGACACGTACTGGATGCTGCACTGCCAGAAGCGCAGCGCCTGGACCTTCGAGCTCGACCTGCGTCCGTGGCTCGAGCCGGTCACCCACTTCTGAAGGAGGCGATGCGCCTGCAGGCCGATTTCTACTTCGACTACGGAAGCCCGACGAGCTATCTCGCCTGGGTGCAGTTGCCGGGCATCGTCGAACGCACGGGCGTGACGATCCGCTACAAGCCGATCCTGCTCGGCGGCGTGCTGAAGGCGGCAGGCAACGCGTCGCCGATGGAGGTGCCGGCCAAGCGCAACTGGATGGCGAAGGACGTGGCGGCGTTCGCGCGGCGCTACGGCGTTCCGTTCCGGCTCAACCCGCTCTTTCCGATCAACACGCTTGCGCTGATGCGCGGCGCGATCCACGCGCAGCGCGCAGGCTTCCTGCTCCCGTACTCCGACGCGATGTTCCGCGCGATGTGGGTCGATGCACGCGACCTGTCGAATCCGGCGGAGATCGCCGAGGTGCTGACGCAGGCCGGGATCGATGCCGAACGACTGATGGCGGGAGCGCAGGAGCCCGCGATCAAGGAGGCCCTGAAGACGCAGACCGAAGCGGCCGTGCAGCGCGGGTTGTTCGGGGCGCCGGTGCTTTTCGTCGGCGAGGAGATGTTCTTCGGACAGGACCGGCTGCCGTATGCGGAGGAGTATCTGCGCAGCGGCATTGTCCCGGGAAGTTTCTGACGCACGGATCGGGTGTGCGAGGAGGCGCGTCATCTTCCGGTGGATCATGAGCCGCGGTACGGCGCAGTTTCGCCTACCTGCGCTTCAAAATGCAGCACTCTTGACTACGCAAACCGTTTCGGGCGAGGAAACGCTGTAGTTCGCAGTGCGCCTGATCGCGTCAGGCGACCGGTGCGGGAGGAATGCGGATCTTCCAAGGCATGTCGAGAGGCGCGAGACCGCTCATCGCGGATGAGCCGCCGGGCGGCGTGTCCTGCGCACCGCGGCGATGTACGCGCGCAAGATCGGCCGTGGACAACCGAACGCGAGCGACGCCGCCTCGCCGGCGATTCCCGCAACTTCCCGACCATCGTGCCCCTTCGCTTCTTCGAACTGCTGTTCGCCCTCGCGCTCGCGCTCGGCGCCACCGGAGCGGCCGACGCCGCGATCAGCGTGCGCGTCGTCGACACCTGGCCTTCCGGCGATCGTGTCGTGCTGGGGCGCAACCAGCAGTTCCACCTGCGCATCGCCTATGCGAGCGACGAACCGGCCGGCATCTGGGTCAGCCCGTACTTCCGGGGCAAGCCGGCACGCGTGGGTACGAGTCCCTCGCCGCGCCATTCCGGCAGCGGCGAGACGTCGGCCTGGTTCTTCCTCATGGAGCCTGAGGCCGAGGTCGACGAGATCCGCATCACCGCCGGCAACGGAGGCTCGAAGACGACCCCCGTCGTGGCCACGCATCGCGTGCACGTCGTCCTCGGCGGCGACGCTTCCGCCGCCGGCACGCCCCCGACGTGGGTGACGCAGCTGGGCGAACAGTCGCGCGCTGCGGCTCGGGAACAGGCCCGCGCGGCGGCCGATGCGCCGATGAGCGCCGTCGAAAGCGTACTTTTCATCGGCACGATGGTCGCGATGCCGATCGTGCCGCTGCTCGGCTTCGTCGCTCCGATCTGGATGTATCGACGCTGGCGAGGCGGCTGGCGCATCGCGGCCGCCGTACCGGGCATCATGATGGCCTTCGTCGTGCTGCGCATCGTCGTCGGCGTGGCGATCGATTCCACGTCGCACAACCTGTGGCCGTTCGAGACGCTGATTGCCGGCGCAGCGAGCGTCGGCGCGATCGTCCTGCTGGCACTGCTGCACAGGTTGTCGGGCGCGGGGCGCCACGCATGATGCGCATCTTCGGTGCGCTGTTCCTGATCGCGATGGGTGCCGGCGTGCTCGCGGTCGCGTGGCGCGGCTACCGCGACGGAGAGCTGCCGGCCGGTTCGAAGTTGTTCGAACCGTACCGGCCGAATCGCGACGACGACCCGCTCGCTTTTCGCTTCTTCCTCGCGCTCTACTACTGCGGCGGAACTGCGCTCGCCGTGTGGGGGCTGCTCGCGCTCGTCGGGCTGGCGCCGGTGCCGAAGTTGCGTTGAAGCGTCTCGGGTCGGCTTCAGCCGTCGCAGCGAGGCGCAGCGCCTCCCGCTCGATCCTCCAGATAGCTGCGCATCTCGCTCCACGGAATCGTCTTCCCGGTGGCGGCGATGTCGCTATACCGGCTCTCTGCCTCTTCAGCGAACTCCTGGCGCTGCTCCATCTCCCGCGCTTTCTCGCCGATCGCCTCCACGATCAGGGCGTGCGTCGTGATACCGGCGCGCCTGGCCAGGCGAGAAATGCGATCCTTCAGTTCTTACGGCACCACGACGAATTCGTTCCGCTGCCCGCTTCGTCGAGCGCACCACCGAATCCGGGATTCTGATGGACCTCGGTTCGTTCTATTCCGAGTACGGGCTGTGGATCGTCTTCGGTACCGTGCTCGTGCAGCAGTTCGGCCTGCCGGTTCCGGCGTTTCCGCTGCTGATCCTGGCCGGCGCGCAGACTCTCGTCGAGCCTGCCCACGGCCTGTGGGCGCTCGTGCTTTCGGTCGTCGCGTCGTCGCTCGGCAACTATGCGTGGTTCATCGCGGGACGGCGTTACGGACATCGTGTGCTCAAGGCGGTCTGCAACGTCTCGCTGTCGCCCGACTCGTGCGTACGACAGGCGGAGAACGCGTTCGAGCGCTATGGGGCGGGCAGCCTCGTGCTCGGCCGCTTCGTGCCCGGCCTGGGGATCGTCGCGCCTCCGCTGGCCGGCGGGTTCGGTGTCGGGGCACCGACGTTCCTGCTCTATAACGGTGTCGGCTCGGCGTTGTGGGCGCTCGCCGGCATCGCGCTCGGTTGGGCATTCCACACCGAGGTCGAATGGCTGCTCGACGCGCTGGCGATGCTCGGCAACCGGGCGCTGACCGGGCTGGCGGTCGCCGTCGTTCTGTACGCAGCGTATCGCTGGTGGCGACGCCGGCAGTTTCGACGGGCGCTGTGCGCGGCGCGCATCGACGTCGACGAGTTGCGCGAGATGATCGAGCGCGGCAAAGCACCGCTGATCCTCGATGCCCGGTCGCACGTATTGCGCCAGCTCGACGCGCGCAGCATCCCGGGTTCGATCGCGGTCGATCCGGACGATCTCGATCGCGCACTGGCGGAAATTGACCGCGATCGGGAGGTCGTCGTCTATTGCGCGTGCCCGAACGAGGTCACCGCCGCCAGGATCGCCGTGCAGTTGCAGAAGCGCGGCATCGCGCGCGTGCGCCCGTTGACCGGCGGGATCGACGCCTGGGAGGCGGCGCAACAGGTCCGGCGAGGGGATGGATAAGTGCGCTCGCCCGAAACCTCGCGCAGGCTCGCGGATCTTCCAGCCGTCGTCGTGGACGACGCGATCGCCCAGCGTCATCCGGCCGGCGCTCGGCTCGATCACCGCGCCCGGGCATTTCAGCAGGGTGCTCTTGCCCGATCCGGACGGGCCGATGAGGCCGACCACTTCGCCGGCGGACCTGCGGATCAGCGACCTGCGGATCAGCCACCGACCGCCTCCGCCGGATCGACCTTCAGCGAGCACGCACAGCACGAACGGGAGTGACGCAAGCCCGGTTTTCATCGGGCTGAACTGCTGGACCTGTTGCAGGAACAGCGTCAGCAAATAAGACGATCGCGCGGTTCACGATCCCGCCCAGGTACCGATTCCCTCGACCACCCCGGCCTCAGAGCATCTCTTCCGGCGCGAACGGCGTCAGCAGCCACATCAGCGCGCGCAGCCCGGCGCTGGCGCCCGGCTCGCTGCCCTCGGCGTCGGGCACTTTCGGCGAGCCGCCGACCCAGCGCAGCCGCCCGTCATCCTCGATCACGCGATAGCTGCTGTTGCTGGTGACGTCGTCGAACAGCCGGACGACCTGTCCGGCGACGACGGCGTCGGGAATCACCACGCCCAACTCGGTGTTCAGGTGCTGCGAGCGCGGGTCCAGGTTCATCGACCCGATCAGCACGGTCTTGCGATCGACCACGACGGCCTTGGCGTGCAGGCTCGCCAGCGACGATCCGAAGCGGCCGAGTTGCGAGCGCGCCGTGCCCAGCTGGTTGCGCAACTCGTAGAGTTCCGCCCCCATCTCGATCAGCTGCGGGCGGTAGCGCGCGTAGCCCACGTGCACGACCGGCGCGTCGGTCGATGCCAGGGAATTGGTGAGGATACGTACGCGCACGTTACGTTGCCGAAGCGCGCGGATCAGCGCGACGCCGTGCTCGCCGGGAACGAAATACGGCGTGATCAGGATCAGTTCGGTGCGCGCCGATCCGAGCAGCCGGGACACGTCGTCGGCGATCGATGCCGACGCGGGCGCCGGAGCGCTGTTGCCGGCGACGCTGTTGCCGATGATTTTCGCCGGCGTGTCGGCGAGCACGCGAACGTCGTCCCAGCGCATCTTCAGGTGCCCCGCCTTCAGCTCGCGAGCTAGCGCGCTCGGCGGCACCGGGGTGGAATCGGGCGCTTCGACCGTCTCGCCCTGCGCGTTCGTCTCCTGCTGGGGCGACTCCGACACCGGCCCCCTGCAGTGCGGCGTTTCGTGCATGACCTGGGCGACGGGATAGGCGAGTGGATCGTTCCAGAAGCGATCGAAGGATGCGGACAGTCGGCGCACGGCCGGACCCGCGACGAGTACGTCGAGGTCGACGAAATTGCTGGTCGGGCTGCGCACGAAATACGCGTCGCCGAGATTGCGCCCGCCAGTGGCGGCGATCGCGTTGTCGGCCACGAACATCTTGCCGTGCATGCGCTGGTTGATCCGGTCGAGGTCGGTGAGCGACGCGAGAATGCGCGTGTAGGTGGAGAAGCGACCGGCGGGAAACGGGTTGAACAGGCGCAACTCGACGTTCGAGTGCTGCGTGAGGCACAGCAGGCTCTCGTCGCTGCCGGCCGTGTTCAGATCGTCGACGAGCATCCGCACGCGCACGCCGCGCACGGCCGCGGCGTGCACTTCGCGCAGCAGCGTGCGGGCCGACGCATCGTTGCGGACGATGTAGTACTCGAGGTCGAGCGAGCGCTCGGCGCGCCGGGCGAGCGTGACCAGCGAGCCGAGCGCGTCCTCGCCCGAAACGAGCAGGCGCACCCCCGAGGAATGCGCATCGGGCGCGGCGGCGGCGACGATGCGGCCGAGCGAGGTGCTCTCCGGGCGGTCGAACGCGCGCTGCGCCGGACGCGGTTGCGGAGCGGGAAGGCTCGCGCAGGAAACCAGCGCCGGCGCCAACAGGCAGAGCGTGAGCGCGGGGGTGCGCGGCGCGGGCTTGCGCCGCACGATGGCGAGCCCGCGCTGGGCGAGGGCGAGCCAGCGTGGCGAAAGGAGGAGCGCTCGGATCCGTGCGAAGGCTTCGGACATGGCGATCGTCGCGGCGAACGTAGTCGGTCGGCGGCGGCGCCGCGGACGAACGAGTCTACCGCGGCGTCGTACGCTACAGTGGCGCATGGAGGAGTCCCGATGAAGGCCGCTTACCTCACGCATCCGAGCTTCCTGCTGCATGAGATGGGGCCGCATCATCCCGAATGCCCCGAACGGCTGGCGGTGATCGCCGACCGGTTGCTGCTGCGCGGCGTCAGCGACTACCTCGACACGATCCAGGCGCCCGAAGCGACGCCGGAGCAGATCGCGCGGGCGCACGACCTGCGCTACTTCCTCGAGTTGCAGGCGAGCGCGCCGCGCGAGGGATACTCGCAGGTCGATCCCGACACGGCAATGAACCCGTACACCTGGAGCGCGGCGCTGCACGCCGCCGGCGCGCTGGTGCGCGCCACCGAACTGGTGGTTTCCGGCGAGTACCGACGGGCGTTCTGCGCGGTGCGCCCGCCCGGGCATCACGCCGAGCGCAGCCGGGCGATGGGATTCTGCTTCTTCAACAACGTGGCGGTGGGCGCGCTGCACGCGCTCGATGCGCTCGGACTCGAGCGCGTCGCGATCGTCGACTTCGACGTGCATCACGGCAACGGCAGCGAGGACATCCTCGCCCGCGACGAGCGCGTGATGATGGTGTCCACCTTCCAGGCGCGGCTGTATCCGTTCCTCGGCGAGAACCCGCGCGGCCCGAACATGTGCAACGTGCCGCTCGAGCCGTACAGCGACGGCGCATCGATGCGCCAGGCGGTGCTCGATTGCTGGCTGCCCAGGATGAAGGTCTTCGCCCCGCAGATGATCTTCGTCTCGGCGGGTTTCGACGCGCATCGCGAAGACGACATGAGCCACCTCGGATGGCGCGACGAAGACTACGCCTGGCTCACGGCGCAGATCTCCGCCTTCGCCGACGAGCACTGCGAAGGCCGCGTCGTCTCCACGCTCGAGGGCGGCTACCAGCTCGCGGCGCTGGCGCGCTGCGTCGAACTGCACCTTCGGGCGCTGATCGGAATCGACTGACGGCCCTGCGCCGCGTTCGGCCGCCGACGTGGAACACCTGCACACGCTGACCTCGCTGTTCGATCCTTCGCGCATCGCGTTCGTCTCGGGGCCGTCCCCGGCGCCGGAGTGGGTCGAGGAACTGGGGCGCAAGCTCGGCGAGTCGAAGGCGCAGGTGCGCCGCATCGTGCTGGCGCCGCGCGCGGAATCGGCGACGGAGGGCGCGCGTGCACCCGACCACGGCATCGGCGTGGACCTCGCCGTGCTCGCCGTCGATTCCGCGCACGTGCTCGACGCCCTGCGCGAGGCGATCGTTCTGGGCGCGCGCGCGGCGATGCTGTTGTGCCAGACGCCGCCGCCGGCCGTCACGGAGCCGTTGCTCGCGATGGCGCGCGAGGCGCGCGTCCGGCTGCTCGGCCCCGGCTCGCTGGGCTTCGCGCGCCCGCCGCGCAGGCTCGACGCCGGGCGGCTCGGCGCGTTGCCGCCGCCGGGCAACGTCGCGCTCGTCTCGCAGTCGGGCGTGCTGGGCGGCGCGATCCTCGACTGGGCCGGCGACACCGCGATCGGTTTCTCGCTGGCGGTTTCGCTGGGCGCCGAACTCGACATCGACGTCGCGCAGGTGCTCGACTTCCTCGCGAACGATCCGTCGACGAAGGCGGTGGTCGTCTATCTCGAGGCGGTGCGCGATTCGCGCAGCTTCATGAGCGCGCTGCGTGCGCTCGCCTCGGTCAAGCCGGTCGTCGTGCTCAAGGGCGGGCGCGACGCCGCCAGCCGGCCGACGGCGCGCACGCATTCGGGGGCGATCGTCGGCAGCGACGCGATCTACAGCGCAGCGCTGCGACGGGCGGGCGCCGTGCAGGTGCGCCTGTTCACGCAGCTGTTCACGGCGGTGCGCTATCTCGCGTCGCGCAACTGGCCGCTCGGCAAGCGGCTCGCGATGATCGGCAACGGCAACGGACCGCTCGTGCTCGCCTCCGACCAGGCGTGGTTCGCCAACATCCGGCTGCTGCCGTACACCGAGCCGACGAGGCGCCGGCTCGAGGCGGCGCTGCCGGGCGTAGAGATCTCCAATCCGTTGAACCTGGGGCTCGAGGCGAGCGCCGAAGATTACGCCAGCGCGCTCGAGGCCATCGCCTACGACCCGGAGTCGGACGCGATGCTCGCGCTGCTGTCGCCCTTCGCCGGGGTGGACGCGCCGCAGATCACCGAGCGCATCGCGCGCATCGCCGGCACGCTGGGCAAGCCGTTGTTCGCCTGCTGGCTCGGCGACAATTCGACGCGGCCGCTGCGCGCCTGGCTCGATGCGGCCGGCGTGCCCGTCTACCGCACGCCGGAGGCCGCGGTGGACGCGTTCTCGACGGTGGCCACCTTCTACCAGAACCAGCTGCTACTGCAGCAGACGCCGCGCTCGCTGTCCGACATGACCGCACCCGACGTCGCCCGCGCGCGCGCGGTGCTCGATGCAGCGCTTGCCGAAGGGCGGGAGGTGCTGACCGAGCTGGAATCGAAGACGCTGCTCGACGCCTTCCACGTTCCGGTAAACCGCACGGTGCTGGCGGCCAGCCGCGACGAGGCGGTGGCGGCAGCCGACCGGATCGGCTATCCGGTGGCGATGAAGATCAGCTCGTCGGACGTCGCGCACAAGAGCGACGTCGGCGGCGTGTCGTTGAACGTGCGCAACGCCAACGAGGTGCGCGAGCAGTACGACGCGATCCTGCAATCGGTGCGCGCTGCGCGTCCGGCCGCGCGCATCCAGGGCGTGACGCTGCAGCCGATGAAGCTGGGCCGTCACGGCCGCGAGCTGTACGTGGGCGTGTTCCGCGATCCGCTGTTCGGACCGGTGATCGCATTCGGCACGGGCGGCACGCGCGTGGAGATCCATCGCGACACGACGGTGGAGTTCCCGCCGCTGAACAGCTTTCTCGCGCGCAGCATGATCGCGCGCACGCGGGTGGCACGCACGCTCGGCGAATACGGCGATGCGCCGGCGGTCGATCTCGAGGCGCTCGAGCGGCTGCTCGTGCGGGTTTCGGAGATGGTCTGCGAACTGCCGCAGCTCGCCGAGCTGGACATCAATCCGATCATCGCCGACGCAGGGGGGCTGATCGCCGTCGATGCGCGCGCGGTCGCCGACGCGAAGCTTCCGGCACGCGAGCCGCACGACCAGCGTCGCTATGCGCACATGGCGATCATGCCGTATCCGTCGGAGCTGGTGCGCCGCTGCACGCTGCGCGACGGACGCGCCTACACGATCCGGCCCATCCAGGCCGAGGACGGCGAGCGGCTGCAGCGCTTCGTGCGCGCGCTTTCGGAGCAGTCGCGCTATTTCCGCTTCATCTCGGCGCTGAACGAGCTGTCGCCGCGCATGCTGGTGCGCTATACGCAGATCGACTACGACCGCGAGCTGGCGCTGGTGGCGGTGCTGCCCGGCGAAAAGGGCGAGTCGATCATGGACGAGCCGATCATGGACGAGTCGATCATCGGCGTCGTGCGCTACCTGCTGAATCCCGATCGCCGCAGCTGCGAGTTCGCGATCGCGATCGCCGACGAAATGCAGCGCCAGGGCCTGGGCACGACGCTGATGCGGGCGATCGTCGAGCACGCGCGCAAGCGCGGCCTCGAGCGCATCGAGGGATTCGTTCTCGCCGCCAACGCGCCGATGATGCGATTGATGCAGGCGCTCGGCTTCTCGGTGCAGACCGATCGCGACGATCCGGCTTTGAAGCGGGTGTGGCGCGATCTCGACTGACTGCCGGATGGTGCTCGCCGCGCGGGAAGAGCCGCAGGGCGGATTCGTTCACGGCTTCTTCAGTGCGCGTGCCGGCTGCGGCGCTCCAGCGTCTGCAGGAGGGTCCGGTCGATCGCGGCGGCGGGCAGAACGCGTCCGCCGTGCGTCTGCGCGAAGCGCTGCGCGGCCGCCTGCGACGCGAACGCGGGCAGGTTGCCTGCGCGCATCGGCCCCAGCGCGTCGGAGCCGTGCACGTGGAAAGCGCGATCCGCGTCGACCCATTCGCCCGTCTCGAAGTCGGTCACCCAGCGCGCCGCGATGTCGGCGGCGATGCGTCCGTTGCCGTACCGCTCGATGTCGTGCAGGAACTGGTGCAGTGTGAGCGGCGAATCGAAGAAGTGAACGGCCGCGTCGGCATAGATCACTTGCGCGGCCCAGCGAAGATCGCGTGCCGGGTACATGCCGCACACCGGACAGCGCGCGTCGGCCGATACCGGGCGGGGCGCGTGCGGCGGCAGGCCGCTGGCCGGGTCGTACGGCAGCGCCGGGGCGACGACGCACAGCTCGGCCGGCAACCGCGTCGGTGACGATCCCGGCCGTGAGCCGGATGGCGATCGGGACTGCATTCCCGGCAGGTGTTCCGGGCCGAACAGCGCTGCCGCGGCCGCGACCGCCGAGCCGGCCACGGCGGCGAGCAGCCAGCGGCGGCGTCCGTTTTCCCGTGCCGTCGGCGCCGGCATGCCGTTGGCGATCACATGCGCTGGTCGAATCTGGCACCGCCGCCCAGGTCGACCATCTCGGGCTTGATCTCCTCGAAGCGCAGCACCGTGCCGCCGTACTGCCCGGCGAACGCGCGCGCCTCGGCTTCCCCGGAAAAGGTGGCCAATGTCGTTCCCATCGAGCCGTGCCGCCGGCTGCCGCGCACGTAGAACGCGGTGCGCGCGTCGATCCAGTGGCCGCGCGGCTCGTCCCAGTCGGCGCGTCCCATGTCCTGCACGTAGGCCGCGCTGACCTTGCGCACCTGCTCGGGGCGCAGCAGCACGTCGAGCAGCTCGACGGTGTCGCAGAAGAATGCCGGCTCGGCGGCATCGGCGTAGAACAGCTGCGCCTTCGGTCCGGGATAGTCGGCCAGCAGCATGCCGTCGAGCTCGCAGGACGTCGACGCTCCGATCTCCCGCGGCGCGGCCGCGCTCCCGCCGCTGCTGCCGCTGGCGGGGCCGTCGCAGCCGGCGAGGGCGCCGAGTGCGGCGACGGCGAGCGATCCGATAAAGCGGCGGCGCCCGCCGCCCGGGGCAGCCGACAGGGCGGCATGCCGGCCGCAGTTGCAGAGGGACTTCACGGCTTGAATCTCCAGTTGGCCAGCGCCAGGGGCGCGACGATCCATGCCAGCATCGCGGCGCCGAGCACCCGGACGTCGCCGAGGACCTGCAGCGCGATTCCGGCGACTCCGTGGATGTTGCGCACCTCGTCGAGCGAGAAGACGTTGAGGATGCGGAACACGTCGGCCGGATTGAGCAGCAGCAGGTACGGGAAGATCTCGCCACCGTAGCGGCCGCCGGTGCCGACCAGCGCGCCCAGCAGCAGCAGATCGAACACCAGCACGAAGAAGAACCACGAGACGATCGCCAGGCCCGAGGCGCGCGTGCGATCGCGCGCCAGCACCGACATCAGCACCGCCAGGCTGAGGAAGGCGAGCCCGAGCAGCACCGCGCTGAGCACGAAACCGCCGTAGTGGTACAGCGCGTCGGCGCCGAAGTTGCGCACCAGCACGCCGCCGACCAGCGCCAGGCCGGCGAGCATCGCCAGCGCCAGTGCGCCGGCCAGGCCGAGGTACTTGCCGAGCAGCAGCTCGGTGCGCGTGAGCGGCAGCGCGAGCAGCAGGTCGAGCGAGCCGCGCTCGCGTTCGCCGACGATGGCGTCGAAGCCGAGCAGCAGCGCGATCAGCGGCACCAGGTAGATCACGAGGCTCACCAGGCTGGCGATCGTGAACTCGAGCGAGCGCAGCCCCACCGCGCCCTGCTGCGCGCCGCCGGCGTAGGTGATGACGAGCGAGAACACCGCGAACACCAGTGCCACCGCCAGCACCCAGCGGTTGCGCAGCCGGTCGCGGAACTCCTTCGCGGCGACGGCCGATATCTGTCGCATCTCGATCATCGGGTCCACCGCTCCGGCGAGCCGAAGAACAGGTCTTCGAGCGAGGGTTCGGCGATCTGCACGTCGAGCAGCCGCGAACCGAGCGGCGCGAGCGCCTGCAGCACGGCCACCTTGGTCGAATGCGGGCAGCGCACGCGCAGGCCTTCGGCGGTGCGTTCGACGGCAACGGCGCCGCAGGCATCCGCGGCGGTCAGAGCCTGCTCTGCCGCGCGCACGTCGCCCTCGGCCAGGCGCAACGATACGGTCAGCGGCAGGCCGCGCTCCTCGCGCAACTGCTCGACGCTGCCCAGCGCCTGCAAGCGGCCGGCGACCAGCACCGCGAGCCGGTCGACGCGATGCTGCAGCTCGGCCAGAATGTGCGAGCTGAGCACCATGGTCACGCCCTGGTCGCGCAGCGTCGACAGCGTGTCCCAGAATGCGCGGATCGCCTGCGGATCCAGGCCGGTGGTGGGCTCGTCGAGGAACAGCACCTGCGGCCGGCCCAGCAGCGCCTGCGCGAAGCCCAGGCGCTGGCGCATGCCCTTGGAGTACTCGCGCACCGGGCGTCGCGCCGCGGCCTCCAGGCCGACCTTCGCCAGCGCCGGCGCGCACTCGCCGGCCGGCACCGCCTTCAGGCGCGCGAAGAAGTGCAGCGTCTCCAGCCCGGTGAGGTTGTCCCACAGGGCGACGTTCTCGGGCAGGTAGCCGATCGCGCGGCGCACGGCACGCGCGTCGCCGCCCGACACCGGGACACCGGCCACGTGGAGGGTGCCGGCGCTCGGCGGCAGCAGCCCGAGCATCATCCGGAACAGCGTGCTCTTGCCGGCACCGTTGTGGCCGATCAGGCCGAACACTTCGCCGCGGCGGATGTCCAGATCGACGTCGTCGACGGCCAGCACCGCGCCGAAGCGCTTGCTGACGCCGCGCAGCGAGATCGCCGCGCCGAGCATCGAGGCGTCAGCGCGCATCGGACACTCCCCGCAGCCTGGTCCGCCAGGCCGTCCATTGCTTCCAGGCCGGATCCATGCGCGGGCGCGGCTCGACCACGCTGGGCACGCGCAGCACCGGGAACTGCTGGCCGACCACGCGCAGCGCCTGCACCGCCGGGCTCGCCAGCAGCAGCTTCACGGCGGGGTGCCGCCAGCTCAGCCGGTCGACGAGGTCGTTGGCCTCGTAGGGCACGTCGCCGCGCGCGTCGCCGTCGCGGTCCCATCCGAGGTAGTTGCTCCAGTGGTTGCCGCGCTCGCCGCCCCAGCGCTCGTCGCGCGCGCCGACGTAGCGCACCTGCTCGCGGTTGCCGATGAAGTCGTTGCCGTCGACCGTGTTGCGCGTGGAGCCGGCCGACAGGTGCACGCCGACGTCGTTGTCGAGCACCAGGTTGCCGCGCAGCGTGGTGTACTCCACGTCGTAGATGAAGAAGCCGCGCGGGTTGCGCGCCACCACGTTGCCCTCGACGACGGAGTCCTGCAGCGTGCGCAGCATGATGCCGTGGTCGAGGTTGTCCCACGCCCGGTTGTTGCGCACGACGTTGTCGCGCACTTCCATCAGCGCGATGCCGCCGCGGTTGGACCAGCTGTCGTTGTCTTCCCACAGGTTGTGGTACGAGTTCATGTAATGCGTGCCGTAGCGGCTGTGATGCAGGCGGTTGCCGCGGAACACCGCGTGGTGCGACACGTCGATGTACAGCGCGTCGCGCACGAAGCTGATGTCGTTGCCGACGATCTGCGCGCCCTTCGTGTTGTACAGCTGCACGCCGTTGCCGCGCTGCGGGCTGGCGTAGTCGCGCTTGCCGGTGATCCGGTTGTGCTCGATGCGCACGTCGTCGGCCTTCTCGATCCACAGGCCGAACAGGTTGTAGGTGAGGTCGCAGCGGCGCACCGCCGCGCGATGCGCGCCCGGCCGGATGTAGATGCCGGCGTTCTGGTCCTTCAGGCTGTCGCCCGAGTCGCGCACGATCAGGCCCTCGATGGTGACGTCGGGCGCCTCGACGCGAATCGTGTCGCCGCGCTGGCCGCCGCGGATCGTCGGCCGCTCGACGCCCCTCAGGGTGAGGGGCTTGTCGATCCGCAGGTTGCCGTCGTAGACGCCGCGCTGCACCTCGATCACGTCGCCGGCCGCGGCGGCGTCGATGACCGGCTGCAGCGGCTGGCCGGGCCGCACCGTCCAGGTGGCTGCTGCGGCGGCCGTGCACGCCGCCGCGGCGATGCCCGCGACGGCGCAGGCCAGCGCGGCGGCCGATGTGCGCCGCCGGCGGCAGGGGCGCGGCGATCCTCGCATCGGAATCACCCGGGCATCAGCCCGAGCGCCTCGAGGGCGAGGAACAGCGTGGCGCCGATCAGCAGATTCTTGAAGCCGACGTAGCTGAGCATGTCCATCACGCCCGCCTCGCGCCAGGTGCGGCCCCACCACGGCCCGTCCTTGACGTGGCGCTTGCCCTGCATGCGGATCAGCACCTCGTAGACGCTCCAGCCGAACCACCATCCGATCACCGCGGCCGAGGACATCCGTCCGTCGGCGGCAAGCAGCCAGACCACCGTGACCGCGGCGGCCAGCGCGATGCCCGCGGCCTGCAGCGCGCGGTTGTTCGCCCAGCCGTGGCGGCTCCAGGGCCACAGGTGATCGCGCAACTCGCCGGCCAGCCAGGCGAGCAGGCCGCCGCCGGCGGCGTAGGGCGGCGTGACCGCCGGCGTCGGCAGGCGCGGATCGATACCCTGTACGGGCCGGCCGGCCGCCTGCGCGGGCGATGCGCCGGCCATCGTTTCGGTCGCCACCGGAACGATCGGGATGTAGTAGCCGTCGCGGCCGATCGCCGTGAGCGGCAGGCCGGCGCGTTCGCGCCGCTTGCGCTCCTGGCCCAGTGGCGGGCAGCCGGTGGGGTCGGTGTAGAGCACCATGCAGTCTAGGCAGTGCAGGCATTCGCGATGGTCGATGCGGCCGTGCTCGTCGATCGCCTGCGAGCCGCAGCCGCGCGCGCACGCCTTGCAGGTGTTGCAGTCGGGCTTGCGCCGCAGGCCGAACCAGCGGAACGTGCTCGGCATCGCCAGCGCGCCGCCGAGCGGGCACAGGTACTTGCAATAGGGGCGCTCGACGAGGACCGACAGGCCCAGCAGCACCGCGACGAACAGCCCGTAGGGCCACGCGCGGTTCGTGACGCCGACCAGGAAGGTGGTCTTGAACGGCTCGACCTCGGCGAGCACCTCGGCCAGACCCATCGAGAACATCGAGACGGTCAGCAGGCCGAAGAACACCGCGTACTTCACCCACTTGAGCCGGTCGTGCCAACGCTGCGCAAGCTTGAACTGCCAGCGCTTCAGGCCGAGGCGGCCGGCCGTCTTGTGGAGGATCTCCTGCAGCGATCCGAACGGGCACATCCATCCGCAGAACAGGCCGCGGCCGAACAGGAACACCGTGACGATGATGAAGATCCAGAACAGGAAGATGAACGGATCGCTCAGGAACAGCTCCCAGTGCCAGGCGAACAGCAGCGAGTGGAACC
>CALCZN010000258.1:0-16648 GCA_937903095.1 uncultured Burkholderiales bacterium | reverse complement strand
CCTGCTGCTGCGCGACGAGTTGTTCGAGCCGGTAGCGGGTTTCGATTCGCTGTTCGGCCCCGATGCCGACCTTCGAGGATCACCGACCCGCCCATGACCCATCCCGCCTTCATCGACTACGAACACGGCATCACCGCGATCGACTCCGGTTTCGAGCGTCCGATGCTCGATGCCGTGCACCTGGTCGTCGAGGGCGGCCGGGCGGCGCTCGTCGACACCGCGTCGAACGCCTCGCTGCCGAAAGTGCTGTCGGCGCTCGACGCCAAGGGCCTGTCGGCCGCCGACGTCGACTGGGTGCTGCTCACGCACGTGCACCTCGATCACGCGGGCGGCGCGGGCTCGTACATCCGCCATTTCCCGAATGCGCGCCTCACGGTGCACCCGCGCGGCGCGCGCCACATGATCGATCCGGCGCGGCTGGTTGCCGGCACCGTCGAGGTCTATGGCGCCGACGAGGCGAAGCGGATGTACGGCGACATCGTGCCGGTGCCCGCCGAGCGCGTCGTCGAGACGCCCGACGGCGCGAGCGTCTCGCTGAACGGCCGGCGCTTCGAGTTCCTCGACACGCCGGGGCATGCGCGGCATCACGTGTGCATCGTCGACGAGCGCTCGGGGCACGTGTTCGCCGGCGACACCTTCGGCCTGTCGTATCGCGAGCTGGACGTCGACGGCCGGCCGTCGATCTTTCCGTCGACGACGCCGGTGCAGTTCGACCCCCCGGCGCTGCACGCGTCGATCGGCCGCCTGCTCGCGCGCCGGCCCGGCGCCGTCTACGTGACGCATTTCGGCCAGGTGCGCGACGTGCAGCGCTGCGGTGAGGATCTGCATCGACTGATCGACGCGCACGCGCAGCTCGGGCTCGCCTGCGAACGCGACGGCGTCGAGGGCGAGCGCCGCGCGCAGCGGTTGCGCGAAGGCGTGCGCGCGCTCGTTCTCGACGAGGCGCAGCGGCAGCGCTGGCCGCTCGAACGCGAGGCGATGCTCGCGCTGTTCGACCTCGACATCCGGCTCAACGCGGCCGGGCTCGAAGCCTGGCTCGATGCGAGGGCAGCGGCGGCGTGAGTAGCGAAGCCGCGCCGAAGTCGCGTGCGGGCGCACGGCTTCGCGCATGGCTTCGAAGTGCGCGATTCAGGGCCGCGCTTCAGGGCCGCGCGTCGGAATTCGCCGGTCGAAGCAGGCTGATCATCGCGCCGAACACTTTCGGCGCGCCGGCGACGACGCGTTCGGAGAACAGGTAGTCGGGCTCGCCGCCGAAGTCGCCGATCAGCCCGCCGGCTTCGGAGATCAGCAGGCTGCCGGCGGCGACGTCCCACGGGCTCAGGCCCATCTCGAAGAAGGCGTCGAAGCGCCCGCAGGCCACGTAGGCCAGATCGAGCGTGGCCGCGCCCGGCCGGCGGATGCCGCCGGCGCGTTCGGTGAGGCTGCGGAAGATCGCCAGGTATTCGTCCAGGCGATCGAGCTTGCGATAGGGGAAGCCGGTGCCGATCAGCGCTTCCTCGAGCTTCTGGCGCTTCGAGACGCGGATGCGCCGGTCGTTCAGGAAAGCGCCGGCGCCGCGCGTGGCGGTGAACAGCTCGTCGCGGTTGGGATCGTAGACGACGGCCTGCGTGACCTGGCCGCGCTGCATCAGCGCGATCGAGATCGCGTATTGCGGCAGGCCATGGATGAAGTTCGTCGTGCCGTCGAGCGGATCGATGATCCAGACGTTCTCGTCGCGCTCGATCGTGCGGCCGCCCGGGCCTTTCTCGCCGCGCACCAGGTGGCCGGATTCCTCGCCGAGGATCGTATGATCGGGATAGGCGCCGAGCAGCGTCTCGATGATCGCCTTCTCCGACGCGTGGTCGACCTCGGTGACGAAGTCGTTGCGCTGCTTGCGCGCGATGGCGAGAGAGTCGAGATCGAGGCTCGCACGATTGATGATTCGCGCCGCGCGGCGAGCCGCGCGAACCGCGACGTTGAGCATCGGATGCATCGGAACGAAGCCTTGCGTGTAACCCTCGATTGTACGGGATGGCACTGAGCACTCTCCACGCGCCCGCGCCGCAGTGGTTGTCGCGCGTTCGATTCGTCCTCGTCGGCACCAGCCATCCGGGCAACGTCGGCGCGGCAGCGCGCGCGATGCGCGTGATGGGGCTGCGCGAGCTGGTGCTCGTCGCGCCGCGCAGCGAGCGCGTCGCGCGCCATCCGGAGGCCGTCGCGCGCGCCAGCGGTGCGCTCGACGTGCTGGAGAACGCCGTGGTCGCCGACTCGCTCGCGCAGGCGCTGGCGCCCTGCAGTCTTGCCGTCGCGGTCAGCGCCGATACGCGCGAGTTCGGCCCGGCGCCGCAGCCGCCCGAGGAGATCGCCGCCCTCGCATTCGCGGAGGCGAGTGCCGATGCATCGGCGCGTGTCGCCTTCGTCTTCGGCGCCGAGCGCAACGGCCTGTCGATCGAGGCGGTCGGGCAATGCCAGCGCGTCTGCAGCATTCCCGGCGGCACCGACTACGCGTCGCTGAATCTTGCGCAGGCGGTGCAGATCGTCGCCTATTGCCTGCGCGCGCACGAGCGACTGCATTCGCCTGCGCCGCCCGCCGCTTCGGCGTCGCCCGCCGCTTCGGCGTCGCCCGCCGCTTCGGCGTCGCCCGCCGCTTCGGCGCCACATTTCGCGTCGCACGAGCAGATCGAGGCGCTGCACGCGCACCTGGAGCGGGCCCTGGTCCGCATCGGCTTCCTCGACCCGCGTCATCCGAAGAAGCTGATGCCGCGGCTGCGCCGGCTGTTCTCCCGCACCCGGCTCGAGGTCGAGGAAGTGGAGTTGTTGCGCGGCGTGTGCACGCAGATCGAGAAGGCCTGCACGAACCCCTACGCGCCGCCCGGGCGCGACGGCTCATATTCTCCGGTCCCGCCGAACGAGGGCGATTCCGAATAAACTTGATCTTGCGGCGCGCCCCGGCGCCCGCCTGCCGGTCGCGCCGAACCCGGGCGAGCGGCCGGATCGAAGCCACCGGAGAGAGTGCGAAATGCTCGCGCGAATGCGGGAAGACATCGCTGCCGTGCAGGGGAAGGATCCCGCTGCGCGTTCGGCGCTCGAAGTGCTGCTCTGCTATCCCGGCGTGCATGCGCTGTGGCTGCACCGAGGCGCGCACGCGCTGTGGAACGCCGGTTTTCGTACGCTCGGCCGCTGCGTATCGCATTTCTCGCGCTGGCTCACCGGCATCGAGATCCATCCGGGCGCGCGCATCGGCCGTCGCGTGTTCATCGACCACGGCATGGGGGTCGTGATCGGCGAGACGGCCGAGATCGGCGACGATTGCACGATCTATCAGGGTGTCACGCTCGGCGGCACCTCGCTGAATCGCGGCAAGCGGCACCCCACGCTCGGCCGCGAGGTGATCGTCGGCGCCGGCGCGAAGGTGCTGGGGCCGTTCACCGTGGGCGACGGCGCGCGCATCGGCTCGAACTCGGTCGTCATCAAGGAGGTGCCTGCGGGCGCCACGGCATTGGGCATTCCGGCGCGCATGATCGTCGAAGACGCCGATCGGCGCCGGGAAGCGCAGGCGGCGAAGATGGGCTTCTCGGCCTACGCGGTCACGCAGGGCGGAGACGACCCGCTGTCGCTGGCGCTGCACATGCTGATCGACCACGTGGCCGAGCAGGATCGGCTCATCGAGCAGCTACAGGCGTGCCTGGCTCGCATGGGCGCCGACGTCTGCGACCACGGCGAGCCGCTGGACATCGGCGCGCTCAACCGCATGGTCGAATAGCGCGGCGCGCTCGGGCTTTCTCAGCGCAGCGTTCGCCAACCCTCTCGATCGACGCGCAGGAAGGCGCCGCGCGCCGGCTCGCCATTTCGAGCGGCCTGCCAGTCGGACAATACCCAGCGTTCGCGCATCGTGCCGTCGACTTCCTGGCGATGAAGCGCAGGTCGGTGCGTGTGCCCATGCACCAGCGCCTTCGCATCGGCGTCGCGCAACGCCGCGGCGACGGCGGCTTCATCGACGTCGCCCGGCTCGCCGCCTTCGAGCGCGCGCGCCGCCTGCACGCGGCGGCTCGTGTCGCGCAGCTGGCGCGCGATGGCCATCCGCTCGTCGAGCGGACGCGCGAGGAAGTCGGCTTGCCAGTCGCGGCTGCGCACGATCGCGCGCGCGCGCTGGTAGTCGAGGTCGCCGGTGCACAGCGCATCGCCGTGCGCGATCAGCACCCTGCGACCGAACAGACGCAACAGGCTCGGATCGTCGAGCAGCGCCGCACCGCTGCGTTGCGAGAACGACGCGACGGCCGACGCCCCGGGCAGCGGCACGTCGAGCAGGAAGTCGCGATTGCCGCGCACGACGAAGAGGGCCACGCCTTGCCGGGCGAGCGCGGCCAGGCGCGCGATGAATGCGGATGCGACGGCGTCGGGCTGGTCGTCGCCGGCCCAGGCTTCGAACAGGTCGCCGAGCAGGAAGACGTGCGTTGCCGCTGCTGCGGCGCGATCGAAGGCGGCGAGGAACTGCGTCGCGGTTGCCTCGTCGTGCTCGCCCAAGTGCATGTCCGAGGCGAACAGCGCGACGTCGGCGGGATTCCGGCCGATCTCGATCATCGCGGTCGCGTTCCCGAGCGGTGCAGCCCTGTGCGCCGGGTGCCGTCGGCTTCGCCGCGCGGCGCCGGGCGCACGAGCTGCGCCTTCAACTCAACCCTTGGCGCCTACGCGCTGCATCGACTGGATGACGACGGGCGAGGCCGGCACGTCGCGATACGGGCCCACCGACGTGGTCGGCACCGCGCGGATCTTGTCGACGACGTCCATGCCGCGCACGACCTTGCCGAACACCGCGTAGCCGTGGCCGTCGGGTTGCGGATGGTTCAGGCTCGCGTTGTCGACGACGTTCACGAAGAACTGGGCGGTCGCCGAATTCGGATCGCCGGTGCGCGCCATCGCCACCCATCCGCGGTCGTTCTTCAGGCCGTTCTTCGACTCGAGCGCGATCGGCGGGCGCGTCTGCTTCGGCCGCATCGCGCCCTGGTACAGGTCCGAGCCGAAGCCTCCGCCCTGGATCATGAAGCTGCCGATGACGCGATGGAAGATCGTTCCCGCGTAGAAGCCTTCGTCGACGTACTGCAGGAAGTTCGCCACCGTGACCGGCGCCTTCTCCGGATACAGCTCGATGACGAACTCGCCCATCGACGTGTCGACGAGCACCTGCGGGTTGGCGGCGGCGCTCGCGCCGTCGGGCAGCGCGTTCAGCGCGAGAACGAGGGCGCCGATCAGCGGCAGTTTCCTGAACATCGTGGGTTGCTCCCGAAACGAAGAAAGGTGCAGGGAAGGGGCGAATGAGCGGGCAGTGCCGCCTTAGGGCGTGAACAGACCCTGGTGCGGCGGGGTTGCCGGCGTGGAGGCAGGCGCAGGAGAGGCCGAGGCGGACGGCGCTGCCTTGCCGCCGGCGGCGCCCGCCGCGCTCGACGGGGGGGCCAGTCGCGCAATCAGCTCGCGCGTGCGCTCGAGTTTCTCGCGCGCGGCACGGTTGCCGGCGTCGGCATCGATCGCGCGCTGGTACGAGCGCTCGGCCAGGCGAAGCTGCACGTCGCCGAGATTCTCGTGCGCCAGCGAGTAGGAGGGCAGCGCGCGCAACGCGCCTTCGAGCGCCTCGCGCGCCTGGTCGAGTTCGCCGCGCTGCGCGCGCAGGGCGGCGAGGTTGTTGTACGGCTCGGGCAGCTCGGGAAACTCGCTCGTGAGCGTCGTGAATACGGCGATCGCCTCGTCGGTGCGGCCCATCTGCGCGAGCAGCACGCCGCGCTGGAAGCGCAATGGCGCATCGGCCGGCGAGCTTTCGAGCGCCTTGTCCAGGACCGCCAGCGCTTCGTCGCGTCTGTTCTGCGCGAGCAGCTCGCGGGCGCGCACCAGCGCTTCGGCGGCCGCGCGCGGCGACGGCGCCTCGGTGGCCGGGCGAGCGAAGGGCACGGGGTTGGTCTGCGCGCTTGCGGGCGCCGCTGCGAACGAGGCGAGGGCCATGCAGGCGGCGCCGATGAAGGGCAATGCTGCTGATATACTCGATCGCATCCCGGCATTCTAGTGCAGTGTTTCCCAATCGAAGCTGCGGCGCCGGGGGCCGTCCGCTCGCACGCCGTCGGCTCTTCGCATCGGTTCTTCGGGTCGGTGCCCCGCTTCATGCTCCGGATCCACAACTCGCTAACGCGCAGCAAGGAAGTCTTCGTTCCGCTCGAGCCCGGCAAGGTCCGGATGTACGTCTGCGGAATGACGGTCTACGACTGGTGCCATGTCGGCCATGCGCGCGTGCTCGTCGTCTTCGACATGGTGCAGCGCTGGCTGCGCGCCAGCGGCTATCGCGTCACCTACGTGCGCAACATCACCGACATCGACGACAAGATCATCCGCCGCGCCGTCGAGAACGGCGAAACGATCGCCTCGCTCACCGGTCGCTTCATCGCGGCGATGCACGAGGACGCCGACGCGCTCGGCGTGCAGCGCCCCGATCACGAACCGCGCGCCACGCAGTTCGTCCCGCAGATGCTCGGCCTGATCGACCTGCTCGAGAAGAAGGGCCTGGCGTACCGCACCGATGAAGGCGACGTCGATTTCGCGGTACGCCGTTTCCCCGAGTACGGCCGGCTGTCGGGGAAGTCGCTCGACGACCTGCGCGCCGGCGAGCGCGCGCGCGTGGCCGACGACAAGCGCGACCCGCTCGACTTCGTCCTGTGGAAGGCCGCCAAGCCCGACGAGCCCGAGGAGGCGCGCTGGGAGTCCCCCTACGGCTACGGACGCCCCGGATGGCACATCGAGTGCTCGGCGATGTCCACCAGCCTGCTGGGCAGGACGATCGACATCCACGGCGGCGGCGCCGACCTGCAGTTCCCGCACCACGAGAACGAGATCGCGCAGAGCGAAGGCGCGCTCGGCTGCACCTTCGTGCGCTACTGGATGCACAACGGCTTCGTGCGCGTCGACGACGAGAAGATGTCGAAGTCGCTCGGCAACTTCTTCACGATCCGCGAGGTGCTCGAGGAATACGACGCCGAGGTGCTGCGCCTGTTCATCCTGCGCGCGCACTACCGCAGTCCGCTGAACCATTCCGACGCCCACCTGGACGACGCCCGCCTGGCGCTGCTGCGCCTGTACGGCGCGCTCGGCGCCGTGCGCGACGAAGACGATGCGCCGATCGACTGGTCCGATCCGTGGGCGGCGCGCTTTCGCGACGCGATGAACGACGACTTCAATACGCCGGTGGCGCTCGCGGTGCTGTTCGAGCTGGCCGCCGAGGTGAATCGCACGCGCGCCCCGGCGCTCGAACGACTGCTGCGCGCGCTCGGCGGCATCCTGGGTCTGCTGCAGCGCGACCCGGCCGAGGTGCGACAGGGCGGGCTGCGCGGCAGGGCCGCGCAACGGGCCGACACGCTCGACGACGCGGCGATCGAGGCGCGCATCGCGCAGCGCGCCGACGCGAAGAGGGCCAGGCGCTACGCCGACGCCGATCGCATTCGCGACGAGCTGGCCGCGCACGGCGTCGTGCTCGAGGATTCCGCCGCCGGCACGACGTGGAGACGCTCGTGAGTCGCGAGCCGTCCGCCCGTTCCGCCTGGCCCGCCCGCCCCGCTCGATGAAGCCGTTCTGGCTCCACTCGGGGCTCGCGCTGCTCGAGGCCGACGAGCACGGCGGCCTGCGTGTCACCGATGCCTTCCTCGTCGCGTATCTGCATCGTGCCGAGCTGGCGCCGATCGAGAGCTCGTGCCCGGCCGAATTCGCGCTGCACGCGAGCCTGCACGAGGATCCGCGGCGCAAGGTGGACGAGGCTGAACTGAACGCGATCGTCGACCGCGATGCGCGCGACAGCTGGCGGCTGTTCCTGCGCTTTCGCGATCGCCTGCTCGATGCGCCGAACCTGCAGGCGGCCTACGTGGCGATCTTCGCCGATGCGCAGCGCAGCGGGCGCATCGACGTGCCGCCGCTGCTGGTCGAGCAGCTCGCGCAGATCATCGTCCACCACATGCTCGCCCACTGCGAAGACGGGCTGGTGCTGCGCGTGGCCGAACTGTGGTTCCGCGAGCAGCGCGTCACGCTCGTCGACGGGCGCGTGCTGCTCGCCGATCTCGAAACGGTCGAGGCGCGCGCGGCCGGCGCCGGCCGCGGCAACCTCGGGCGCCTGCTCGCGCAGGCGCAGACCGGCACGAGCGTGGACTTCGACGTGATCGACACGACGAACGCCGGCGCGTATTTCGGCCGCGACGAGCAGCACGATTTCGCCGTCGAGATCGGACACGGCCGCGCGGCCGCGCAGCGGCTGTGCGAGCTGCTGCAACGCTGGATCGGGCATCTGCTCGGCGTGGGCGTGCAGGTGAACAGCCTGTCGTCGATCGAGGACCCACGCTGGCGCTGGCACACCGGGCTGGACACGCAGTCGAGCCTGCTGCTCGACAAGCTCTATCGCGGCGAGGGTCTCGATCCCGACGAGCACCGGCGCCTGCTGTTGCTGATGCGGCTCGATTTCGATCGCCTCGAAGACCAGGATCCGCGCGTGGCCGGCAAGCCGGTCTATCTGGCGCTCGCCGCCGACGAGGCGGGCGTGCTGCGGATGAAGCCGCAGAACCTGCTCTTCAACCTGCCGTTGCAGGCGCACTGATGTCGAGGCCCGCGTACTGGGACGAAGCCTGCGCGACGCTCGCCGGCAGCGACGCGACGATGGCCGGGATCATCGATCGCTGCGGCGGGCACCTCGTCTCGCGCGGCGATGCGTTCCAGACGCTCGCCCGCTCGATCGTCGGCCAGCAGATCTCGGTGCGTGCGGCGCAATCGGTGTGGGAGCGTTTCGTCGTCGCCTGCGGCGCGGAAGGTCCGGCGCCGTTGCGCGTCTCGCGCATGCGCCCGACGACGCTGCGCAACTGCGGCCTGTCGCAGCGCAAGGCGGAGTACCTGAAGGACCTCGCCGCGCATTTCCGCTCGGGCGAAGTCGATCCGGCCCGCTGGCCGCTGCTCGACGACGACGCGATCATCGACGAGCTGTGCGCGGTGCGCGGCATCGGTCGCTGGACCGCGGAGATGTTCCTGATCTTCAATCTGATGCGGCCGGACGTCTATCCTGTCGACGACGTCGGCCTGCTGCGCGGGATCGCCTCGCAGTACCGCGAGGGGCGTCCGGTCTCGCGGGCGGAGGCGATCGAGATCGGCGAGGCGTGGCGCCCGTGGCGCACGGTGGCCACCTGGTATCTGTGGCGCGTGCAGGATCCGTTGCCGGTGGAATATTGATGAAGATGACCTTCCTCGAATTCGAGCAGCCGATCGCCGATCTCGAACAGAAGATCGAGGCGCTGCGTTTCGCGCAGGAAGACTCCGCGGTCGACATCGCCGAGGAGGTCGCGCGACTGCAGCAGAAGAGCCAGCTGCTGCTGAAGGACACCTACGCCAAGCTCACGCCGTGGCAGGTGGCGATGGTGGCGCGCCATCCGCAGCGGCCGTACACGCTCGATTACGTGCAGGCGATCTTCACCGACTTCCACGAACTGCACGGCGATCGCGAATTCGCCGATGACCCGGCCATCGTGGGCGGACTGGCGCGGCTGAACGGCCAGCCGGTGATGGTGCTGGGCCACCAGAAGGGCCGCGGCACGAAGGAGCGCAGCCAGCGCAACTTCGGCATGCCGCGTCCCGAGGGCTACCGCAAGGCGCTGCGACTGATGAAGCTCGCCGAGAAGTTCGAGCTGCCGCTGTTCACCTTCGTCGACACGCCCGGCGCTTTCCCCGGCATCGATGCCGAGGAGCGCAACCAGTCGGAGGCGATCGGGCGCAATCTCTACGAGATGGCGGCGCTGCGCGTGCCGATCGTCACCACGATCATCGGCGAGGGCGGCTCGGGCGGCGCGCTGGCCATCGCGGTGGGCGACGTCACGCTGATGCTGCAGTACGCGATCTACTCGGTGATCTCGCCGGAGGGCTGCGCCGCGATCCTGTGGAAGAGCGCCGAGAAGGCGCCCGAGGCGGCCGAGACGCTTGGCATCACGGCGCATCGTTTGAAGGCGCTCGGGCTGGTCGATCGCATCATCAGCGAGCCGGTGGGCGGCGCGCATCGCGACCCGGCGCACATGGCGCAGCTGCTCAAGCGCGCGCTGTCCGATGCGCTGCGCCAGTTCCAGGGGGTCGATCCGAAGGCGCTGCTCGAGCAGCGGCACCAGCGGATCATGCACTATGGGAAATTCAAGGAGCTGGGGCAGGCCTGAAAGGACGGCGCTCGCCGGCGACGTGCCTGCCGATGACGCAGCCGGCGTCGCTGTGCACGACGTCGCCGATGCGGTCGATTCGTCGCTGCGTCGCCTCGCTCCCGACGACCGCGTCGTCGTCGCCTTCAGCGGCGGCGTCGATTCCTCGGTGCTGCTCGATGCCGTCGTGCGCTGCCGGCCGCGCGAGCGTGTAGTCGCATGGTACGTGCATCACGGACTGCAGCCGCAGGCCGACGCGTGGCGCACGCATTGCGAACACGAAGCGGCACGGCTCGGCGTACGTTTCGGCGCGACGCATCTGGCAGCCGCGCCGCGCAGCGGCAATCTCGAAGCATGGGCGCGCCGGATGCGCTACCGGGCACTGTGGAACGCGGTCGCGGAAACGGATTCGCGTGCGCTGCTCACCGCGCATCACGCCGACGACCAGCTCGAGACGGTGCTGATGCGCCTGGCGCGCGGCAGCGGGCCGGCGGCGCTCGGCGCGATGGCGCCGGCGCAACGGCGCCCCGGTGGTTGGCTGCTGCGTCCGCTGCTGTCGATCGGGCGCGAGCGCATCGTCGAATGCGCTCGCGAGCGCGGTCTCGCATGGATCGACGATCCGATGAACGCCGATACGGATTTCCTGCGCGTGGCCTTGCGCACGCGCGTGATTCCGCAGCTGGCGAAGGCGGCGCCGGCCCTGCGCGAGAACGTGCTGCGTTCGGCCGAGTGGCTGCGCGATAGCGGCGAGGCGCTGCGCGAGCTTGCCGGGCGCGACCTGCGCGAGGCGGGGATCGAGCCGGGGACGGGCGCCATCGACCGGCGCCCGCTTGCCGCGCTGCCGGCTGCCCGGCGCGATCTCGCCGTTCGCGCATGGTTCGACTCGCTGGGCGTCGCGGCGCCCAGCCGCGCGCGTCTTGCCGAGTGGGTCTCGCAGATGCTGCTCGGCGGCTCGGCGCACGCGCTGCTCGAGCACGATGGGTTGCGCTTTCGCCGCTATCGCGATCGGGTCAGCGTCGAGGCGTCGCGGCACGCGGTGCTCGCCTCGGCGCCACCCTCGGCCTTCGCCCTCCGCTGGAGCGGCGAGAGCGAGATCGCGCTGCCGCAGTGGGGAGGCGCATTGCGCTGGACGAAGTCGCAGCGGCCCGATGCGATCGCGGCGCGATGGCTCGCGGCGCAGCCGCTCGAAGTCCGCTCAGTGCGCGGCGGGCAGCGACTGCGGCCACGTGCGCCTGGCCCGAGCCGAAGCGTGAAGAACCTGTTCCAGGAGCGCGGCGTCCCGCCGCACCTGCGGGCGTGGATGCCGGCGTTGCACGCCGGCGATCGGCTGCTGTACGTGGCGGGAATCGGCATGGATCGCAGCCGGGCGCCCGAAGCGGAGGATGGTTCGCGCATCGAGATCGAGTGGCGGGCCGGCGACGCCGACGATCCGCGCGCGGCCTTCGGCGAGCCCACCCCTTCCGTATAATTGCGGGTTTTTTGCGTCGCGCGCGGCGGGAACCGGGATGGCCCTGATCGTTCACAAGTACGGCGGCACCTCGATGGGCTCGGTGGAGCGCATCCGCAACGTCGCGCGCCGCGTCGCCACCTGGCGGGAAGCGGGGCACCGAATGGTCGTCGTGCCGTCGGCGATGGCCGGCGAGACGAACCGGCTGATCGCGCTGGCGCGCGAGATCCAGCCGCAACCCGACCGGCGCGAACTCGACGTGATCGCCTCCACCGGCGAGCAGGTTTCGGTGGGGCTGCTCGCGATGGCGCTGAAGGCGATCGGCATCGACGCCGTCAGCTACGCCGGCTGGCAGGTGCCGGTGCGCACCGACAGCGCGTTCACGAAGGCGCGCATCGTGTCGATCGACGATACGCGCGTGCGCAAGGACCTCGACGCCGGCCGCGTCGTCATCATTACCGGCTTCCAGGGCGTGGACGTCGACGGCAACATCACCACGCTGGGGCGCGGCGGCTCGGACACCTCGGCGGTGGCGGTTGCCGCCGCGCTGAAGGCCGACGAGTGCCTGATCTACACCGACGTCGACGGCGTCTACACCACCGACCCGCGCATCGTTCCCGAAGCGCGGCGCCTGGAGCGCGTCACCTTCGAGGAGATGCTCGAGATGGCGAGCCTCGGGTCCAAGGTGCTGCAGATCCGCTCGGTGGAGTTCGCCGGCAAGTACAAGGTGAAGACGCGGGTGCTTTCGAGCCTCACGCCGCCCGACATTCCCGTCGAGATCGAGGCGAAGTCGGGCACGCTGATCACATTCGAGGAAGATCCGGAAATGGAGCAGGCCGTCATCTCGGGCATCGCGTTCAACCGCGACGAGGCGAAGATCACGATCACCCGCGTGCCCGACCGCCCGGGCATCGCCTATCAGATCCTGGGTGCGATCGCCGACGCGAACATCGACGTCGACATGATCATCCAGAACCAGAGCGTCGAGGGCACCACGGATTTCTCGTTCACCGTGCAGGCGCCCGAACTGCAGCGCGCGATCGACGTGCTGAACGCGAAGGTGAAGGACGAGATCGGCGCGAAGGAGATCATCGGCGACCCGAAGATCGCCAAGGTGTCGGTCGTCGGCATCGGCATGCGCTCGCACGTGGGCGTGGCCAGCCTGATGTTCCGGACGTTGTCGGAAGAGGGCATCAACATCCAGATGATCTCGACGAGCGAGATCAAGATCTCGGTGATCATCGAGGACAAGTACATGGAGCTGGCCGTGCGCGCGCTGCACAAGGCCTTCGGGCTGGACAAGCCGGCGATGGCGGGGGAGCCGGTCGGGAAGTAGTAGCGACGGAGTCATGCGAACCGCTGCGTCTGGCAAGGCTTTCCGTCCGGTTCGCTCGTTTCGTACCCCCAAACGTGCTCCTAACCGTCGCCGCAGGGTTCGGCGTGGCTCAGGCGCTCCCCGCGCCGGCCGCGATCCGCTCAAGCTCGGCGTCGCTCAGCGAATGAACCGACTCGGCGCGAATCGGCCCGCCGGCCGGGCCGGACAGTTCGCGTCGATTTGTGAACACGCCGCCGACTTCCTTCGCCGCCTGTTCCAGCGCGGCAGCCGCGAGCGCCGCATTCCCGCGCGTAGACGCCTGTTCGTACAGCCGTTGCAACGCGCGAAGGCGGAACGACTGATTCGCGATCGGGATCGAGGCCGCGTCGCGCAGGAACGCTTCGCGGGTCGCGAAGAAAAGGTCCGACCAGCGCTTCGCCAGCGAACGCCCGGCGACCTTCTCGGGGTCGTAACACTGGACCTGCTGCCGCGTGACGACGATCCCGAATTCATCCTTGACGGCGGCTGCTACCTGCGCCGGCGCGTCGTAGCATGCGAGCGCTTGCACGATGCGCGTCTTGATTCGGTCGTCGAGCCTTGCCATTTCCTCGAATCGTATCGGAGCGGTACAGGTTGCGGGGCCGCGCGGCGCCTTTCACGCGACCGCGCCGGGCGGCAAGTAGTCCCACCAATCGAAGTCGTCCGGGACCGGCTTGCCGGCGCGAATCGCCGCCAAAAGCACCTCGATCATCCGTTTGTTGGACACGCCGAACGGTTGCGGCGCCGGTAGATCAAACCGCTCGGAATAGCGCGCGGCAACTTGAGCCACGTCTTCGTTCGTCATGTATGCGTCGCTCCGTTGTCTCGATAGGTGCCCGCCGCGCGACGTGAGATCGCCGCCGCGGGCTGTCGCGGTTGCTTTGCATGACGCGGGCGACTCACGACTAAGGCCCGCCCGGCCGCCCAAACAGGATCGGCCGGTCCTACGCCCCTATCGATCGCCGCAGCCGCGCTGCGCTCCGACCGATGTACCGCGTGCCGACGACCACGGCAAGGCCGCCGGTCGCCTTTCGCTCTCGGCGCGCCGCACGCTTCACGCGCACGTCTCCGGTCCCACGGCCGCTAGGCGCGCACGCACCGCACGCCGGATCGCGTCGCGCTCGCGCCGAATCCCGTGCATCGTCTCGTGCCGGCGATGCCAGCTTCGCGGCAGGCGCACGACTTTTGCCATCGACCACTCGCGCACGACCTCGGCGTGCCACAGCCGCGCACGCCCCGCGCCGGCGCGGGGCGCGACCTCGACCGACAGCCGGCCGGCGACGTAGCGTGCCACGTACGCGACGCCGCGAACGCGCACGACCGCTTCCCACGCGAAGCCGTCGTCGTGCAACGCAATCGACTGAACGTCGGTTCCTTCGTGGCGGTTCGTCGCCATGATCGGGCGCCTCATTCGACCGAGCCGCGCAGCGCGCCGAGCGCACGCGCAACCGGCAGCCAATCGGCGATCGTGCCGACGGCGTACGAACCGAACCGATCGCGGGCGATCACGTCCTCCCCAACGATCTCGACCGAGTCGACACCGACGACCGATGCTTCGCGAATCCAGTTCGCAACGAACGTGCGCAGCTTCTCGCCGCGTTCGGGCAACAGCGTGGCGGTGGCGGTTGCGTTCATCTTCGTTGACTCCGTGCAAGGTTGCGATGACTCGACAATGCGCGACGAGCGCCGGTCGATGCAACGCGATTCGCGGTAGTACGGCGCAACCGAAAAGCGCATGAAACGGGCGACGAACGGCGCGCGATGCACGCGCTCGACGCTGCATCCGGCGCCGCGCACGCTGCGGGTCGCTCTTACGCCCGGAAATTCATTGCTTCTCGGTTGCACGGCGCACGCTTTTCCAGTGAACAGGACTACCGAAAATTGATGCACGCACCGACGAACGGCGGGCCGAATCGCGGCTCATCAGTCCGTCGCTTGCGCGGCGCGCGCGACCGCGGCTTCGGCCTCTTGCGCATCGACGACGAAGGCTTTGTGCATCGCGGCTTGCTGGTCGCCGCGATCGGATGCGATACCGAAAAACGGTAGATCGCGAACGACGGACGCATGCGTGAGGTACGCGGAGCACCGCGCGCCGCGTCGCACGATCGCATTACCGAGCGCCTTCGCACGCCCGAACGCCCGGCCAAGCCGCTCGATCGCTTCGCAATGCTCGCGATCGGCCGCGACAAGCTCGGCATTCAGCCACGCGACTTCCGCTTCGCGCAGCGCTTCCGCGGCCTCGTCGCGTTCGGCTTTCGCCGTGTCAAGCCGTCGCGCCAGACCGACGACGACCGCCTCGGTGCGCTGCGCGTCGTCGTTCGCCCGGTTGGCCGCCCGCTGCGCCGCGTCGAGCCGGGAATACGCCTGCGCGAGATCGGCCTCGGTCGCATCAGCGCGCGGACGGGCGGTTATCGAGCCAATTGCGAAGTTCCGATTCGCGCCAGCCGACCGCCTTTGCCGACAGCCGGATCGGCGCCGGCGCCTGCTTCCTGCGTACGAGATCGAGCCAAGTGCTCCGGCTCACACCGACGATCGCGAGCGTCGCGGGAAGTCGGCGAATGGAATCGTGGAATTCGGTCTGTGCTTGAGCGGTACGGTTCGACACGTTCGGCCCCCCTCGGGCAGCGTTGACACGCTGCGGATTGAAGCCGGACAGTCGCCCTCACGTCACGGGTAAGAAACCGCTTTTTCCTTCCTCTGTGGCGCGAGCAATTCTTACCCGTCGATCAGCTTTAGCGCCTTTCGAATCGCGTTGCGCGGGTCCAGCGGCTTGCCGTCGCGCCCTTTCAAGCCGGCAATCGCGAACGCCGTCGCGCACGTTTCCCGAAGCAACGTATCGGGATTTGTTCTCTCGTCGCCCGCCTCTATCGGCAAGCCGATACGCCGAAACTCGGAAATCGCGTACTTGGCCAAACAATCAGCCCGCCAGTTCGGCCCCCGCCCTTTCGATGTCGGGTCAAGCATCTGCACCGCGTCAAGGTGCGCCGATACTCCGTTCAGGGCGAGCGCCAACGATTCCGGATCGCAGCCGACTCGCGCGGCGGCAACTTCGTCGTCGTCGAACCCTTCGTCACACAAACGCCTCTCGACCAACTCACGCGCTTCGTCGATCGGCGACACGGCGCGGAATTCGCGATGCCATGCGCGAAGCATCGCGACCAACTCGAAGGCTTCGGCTACTTTCGCCTGTATCGCCTTCGCGTCCTTCCGTCGGTCGGCAGCCTTCGGCGTTGCGCGCCCGTCTGTCTCCGCGCCGCCTTTTGCGATGCCTTCGGCGACAAGTTGAATATTCACCTTGATCCAGAGCGGCACGCCCTTTGGGAATCCCGGGTCGATCGTCAGTTCCCGAGCTTGACCAGTGGCGTCGATTATGTAGGGCTTGCGCTCGCGTCGTTCCGGCGGCCCCATCATTCGCCGCTCCCGGCAACCGAGCCGCGAACCCACTCGCGTTCCTCGGCCCACGTCCAGCCTTTCGCGGGCAGGTATTCGGTTTCGAACCAACGCAACGCTCGATCGTGGTCCGGCGACGCGCCGGGGCGATACGGCTCGATCGTCGCGGTCCAGCCGCCGTTTCCGCCGTCGCCCTCGAATGCCGGCCCGGTCGAGCGACGTGGCGCGACTTCGCGCAGGCGTTCGACCTCGTGCATAGCCGGGCTCGACGTGCCCCCCGCATCGACGTACCGG
>CALCZN010000257.1:0-12799 GCA_937903095.1 uncultured Burkholderiales bacterium | reverse complement strand
CCGCCATTTCGCCGGCTGGAAGCTCGTCGGCTTTCCCGGGCCCCGCTACAACTACGTGAACGAGATCCGCCGCTTCGGCGAGCCTTATGGGCTGCCGCCGGTCGGCCTGGGCGGCCGCGACGGCGAACCCCGGAGGGCATGAGATGGCCACGCGCAACGACCCAGTCGACGTCGTGCTCGTCGGCTTCGGCTGGACGGCATCGATCCTCGCGCAGGAACTCACCGACGCCGGATTGCAGGTGATGGCGATCGAGCGCGGCAAGTCGCGCGACACGGTCCCCGACTTCGCCACGACGCACATCCAGGACGAACTGCGTTACGCGGTGCGCAACGGGCTCTTCGAGGAACCGGCGCGCGAGACGATGACCTTCCGCAACTCGAAGGACCAGACGGCGCTGCCGATGCGGCACCTGGGTTCGTTCAATCCCGCCGCCGGCGTCGGCGGCGCAGGCGTGCACTGGAACGGGCAATGCTGGCGCTTCCTGCCGAGCGACTTCGTCGTGCGTACGCACGTCGAGCAGCGCTACGGCAAGGACTTCATTCCGCCCGGGATGACGATCCAGGACTGGGGCGTCACCTACGACGAACTCGAGCCGTACTACGACCGCTTCGAGTACGTCTGCGGCATCTCCGGCAAGGCGGGCAACCTGCAGGGAACGAAGCAGCCGGGCGGCAATCCCTTCGAGGGCGCGCGCCGGCGCGAGTACCCGCTGCCGCCGCTCGAGCGCAGCTACGGCACGTCGATCTTCGACAAGGCGGCGCGCGAGGCCGGCTTCCAGCCGTTCCCGTGCCCGGCCGCGAACACCTCGAAGCCCTATCGGAACCCGTACGGCGTGCAGATGGGGCAATGCACGTACTGCGGCTACTGCGAGTGGTTCGGCTGCGGCAACTACTCGAAGGCCTCGCCGCAGACGACGATCCTTCCGGTGCTGATCGGCAAGAGCAATTTCCGCTACAAGACGCTGTGCAACGTCACGCGCGTGAACACCGACGCCTCGGGCAGGCGGGCCACCGGCGTCACCTACGTCGACGTGAACGGGCGCGAGTTCGAGCAGCCGGCCGAGATCGTCGTGCTGTGCGCCTTTGCCCAGCACAACGTGCATCTGCTGCTGCTCTCGGGCATCGGCAAGCCCTACGATCCGGACAGCGGCGAGGGTGTCGTGGGGCGCAACTACGCGTACCAGATCACTTCGTCCGTCCAGGTGTTGCTGAACGAGGAGAACCTGAACCCGTTCATGGGCGCGGGCTCGCTCGGCCAGGGAGTCGACGAGTTCAACGGCGACAACTTCGACCATGGTCCGCACGGCTTCATCGGCGGCGGCTACCTGGCACTGTGGACGACCGGCGGGCGCCCGATCCTGCAGCAGCACAACGTTCCGGAGGGAACGCCGAAATGGGGCGCCGAATGGAAGCGCGCGATGCACGAGAACTACTCGCGCAGCGTCTCGATCGCCACGCACGGCAGCGTGATGAGCTATCGCGACGCGTACCTCGATCTCGATCCGACCTGGCGCGACGCCTACGGCAACCCGCTGCTGCGGCTGACCTTCGACTTTCACCGCAACGAGCACGACATGTCGCGCTTCCTCACCGATCGGGCCGCCGACATCGCGC
Organism: uncultured Burkholderiales bacterium; assembly: GCA_937903095.1. Taxonomy (GTDB): domain Bacteria; phylum Pseudomonadota; class Gammaproteobacteria; order Burkholderiales; family Burkholderiaceae_E; genus Zeimonas. Next base: position 11,185 of record CALCZN010000257.1, on the reverse strand, counting down.
AGGCGATGAAGCCGCGGGCGATGCACAAGAAGTACCGCGACGGCCACTACACGATCCTGCCGTACCAGACGACGCACAACACGGGCGGCGCGGCGATGGGCGCCGACCCGCGCACGAGTTTCGTCAACCGCTACCTGCAGTCGTGGGACGTGCCGAACCTGTTCGTCGTCGGCTCGTCGGTGTTCCCGCAGAACCCCGGCTACAACCCCACCGGAACGGTGGGCGCGCTCGCCTACTGGGCGGCCGACGCGATCCGCACGCGCTATCTGAAGAGCCCGGGCCAGCCGCTGGTGCGCACCTAGCGCGCGAATGGAGGCGAACATGCAGGCATGGAAGCGATCGGTGATGTGGGCGGCGATGGCCGCGGCGGGCGCGTTCGTCGCGCCGGCCGACCTCGGCGCGCAGGGCACCACGTTCACGTCGATCGAGCGCGGGAAATACCTGGTGCAGGCCGGCGACTGCGCGGCCTGCCATACGAATCCCGGCGGCAAGCCCTTCGCCGGCGGGCTGCCGATCGCCACGCCCTTCGGCACGATCTATTCGACGAACATCACGCCCGATCGGCAGACCGGCATCGGCAAGTACTCGGTCGACGACCTGTACCAGGCGATGCATCGCGGCGTGCGGCGCGACGGCGAATATCTCTATCCGGCCTTCCCGTATCCGTGGTTCACGAAGATCACGCGCGACGACGTGCGGGCGATCAAGGCCTATCTCGACACGATCGAACCGGTGCAACAGGCCGACCGCAAGCCCGAGTTGCCGTGGCCGCTGAGCATGCGCGTCGTGATGAAGGGGTGGAACACGCTGTATTTCCACGAGGGCGAGTACCGTCCCGACACGGGCAAGTCGGCCGAATGGAATCGGGGCGCCTACCTGGTCGAGGGCTTCGGCCACTGCGGGGCCTGCCACACCGACAAGAGCGTTCTGGGCGGGCCGAAGCGCGGCGAGCGCCTGCAGGGCGGCGACTTCGGCGAGCACTGGTATGCGCCGTCGCTGGCTGGGGGTTTGCGCGAGGGGCTGGGCAACTGGAGCGAGCAGGAGATCGTGCAGTACCTGAAGACCGGCGCGAACGCGCACTCGACGGCGGGCGGGCCGATGGGCGACGTGATCCGCCACTCCACGCAGTACCTGCGCGACGACGACCTGAAGGCCATTGCCGTGTACCTGAAGGACCTGCCCGCGCCCGAGGGCGCGCGCGGCAGCGACGAAGCGAAGGCGAATGCGGCGCAGGCCTACGCGCGCGGCAAGGCGGTCTACGTGGACAACTGCACGGGCTGCCACATGGAGGACGGCAAGGGCCTGGCCGACATCTTCCCCGCGCTCGCCGGCAGCTCCGCGGTGCAGTCGCAGAACGCCGATACGCTGCTGCACATCGTCCTGGCCGGAGCGGCGGCGGTGAAGACTCCCGAGAAGCCGACCGGCTTCCGGATGCCCGCCTTCGACTGGAAGCTCGGCGACGACGACGTTGCCGCGGTGGTCAACTACATCCGGCACGACTGGGGCAATCGCGCACCCGACGTCGACAGCAGGGAGGTCGCGAAAGTGCGCGACGAGGTGCTGAAGGCCGGGGGCGCGTCGAGCTCCGGCGGCTGACCGGGCAGTCGGGGGCGCATCGGGATGCCGACGAAGGCCGCTTTCCTCTTCGACGTCGACAACACGCTGCTCGACAACGACGCCGCCGAGCGCCGCTACGCGCGCTGGATCGACGAGCACGTCGGCGCGGGCGCGTCGGCGCGCTTTCGCCGCGCATACGAAGCGGTCCGGGCCGAGCGCGACTACGCCGACTACCTCGGCGCGGTGCAGCGCGTGTGGAACGACGAGGGCCGCGATCCGCGCTGGCTCGTGCTCGGCGATTTCCTGCTCGACTTCCCTTTCGCCGACTGCGTGTACGCCGGCGCCTTCGATGCGCTGCGCTCGGCGGCCGAGCGTGGTTCTACCTGGATCGTCTCGGACGGCGACGTCGTGATGCAGCCGCGCAAGATCCGCCGCGCCGGGCTGTGGGACGCCGTGCAGGGCCGGGTGCTGATCTTCGTCCACAAGGAGCGCGCATTGCACGAGATCGAGCGTCGTTGCCCGGCGCAGCGCTACGTGATGGTCGACGACAAGATCCGCGTGCTCGATGCCGTGAAGCGGCAGTGGGGCGATCGCGTGCGGACGGTGTTCGTGCGCCAGGGCCATTACGCCCTCGATCCCGCGCAGATCCGCGCCCATCCGCCGGCCGACCGGACGATCGAGGCGATCGACCGCTTTGCCGCGCTCGCGCAGACGCTTGCCGGAGGGGCGCAATGAGCGCCGACCTTTCGCCGCTCGCCGGCCGGCGCCTGCCCGAGTCGGCGCTGGTCGATCTCGACGCGCTGCGCGCGGCGTATTTCGACCGCCGGCCCGACCCTTCGGTGGCCGAGCAGCGCGTGCGCTTCGGCACTTCCGGACACCGCGGCTCGTCGCTGCGCGGCACCTTCAACGAGTGGCACGTGCTGGCGATCGCGCAGGCGATCTGCGACGAGCGGCGCGCGCGCGGCGTGCAAGGTCCGCTGTTCCTCGGCGTCGACACGCATGCGCTGTCGCGGCCGGCCTTCGAAAGCGCGCTGCAGGTGCTCGCGGCCAACGACGTGGAGCTTCGCATCGCCGCGAACGACGAATACACGCCCACGCCGGCGATCTCGCATGCGATCCTCGGCTGGAACCGCGATGCGTCCGCTGCGCGCGCCGACGGCATCGTCGTCACGCCTTCGCACAATCCGCCCGAAGACGGCGGCTTCAAGTACAACCCGCCGCACGGCGGCCCGGCGGGAACCGACCTGACCGCCGCGATCGAGCGGCGCGCCAACGCGTATCTCGAGCAGTCGCTCGCCGGTGTGCGCCGCGTGGCCTTCGAGCGCGCGCGAGCGTCGGCGCAGGTGCGCGAGCACGACTTCCGCGGCGCCTATGTCGACGACCTGGCCGCCGTCGTCGATTTCGATCTCGTGCGCGGCGCAGGGCTGCGCCTGGGCGTCGATCCGCTCGGCGGCGCCGGCGTGCACTACTGGCGGGCGATCGCCGAGTGTCATCGCATCGCGCTCGACGTCGTCAGCGAGGAGGTCGATCCGCGCTTCGCCTTCATGACGGCCGATTGGGACGGCCGCATCCGTATGGATCCGTCGTCGCCGTGGGCGATGCGCCGGCTGCTGACGCTGCAGGACCGCTACGACGTCGCCTTCGCCTGCGATACCGATCACGACCGGCACGGCATCGTCGTGCCGCACGCCGGCCTGATGCCGGCGAACCATTATCTGTCGGCGCTCGCGCATTCGCTGTTCGCTTCGCGTAGCGGGTGGCCGCGCGAGGCGGCGCTGGGCAAGACGCTGGTCAGCACCGCGATGCTCGACCGCGTTGCGGCGAAATCGGGTCGGCGCGTGGTCGAGACGCCGGTCGGCTTCAAGTGGTTCGTCGACGGGCTGCTCGACGCGTCGCTCGGCTTCGCCGGCGAGGAGAGCGCCGGCGCGTCGGTGCTGCGGCGCGACGGCACGGTGTGGACGACCGACAAGGACGGCATCGCGCTCGCGCTGCTCGCCGCCGAGATGACGGCGCGCGACGGGCGCGACCCGGCTCGCTCGTACGCCGCGCTCGAGGACGAACTTGGACGCGCGTGGTCCGATCGCGTCGAAGCGCCGGCCGACGCCGCGCAGCGCGCCGCGCTCGCCGCATTGCGCGCCGATGCAGTCGACGTCGCGTCGCTGGCGGGCGAACCGGTGCGCGCGGTGCTCGACCGCGCGCCCGGCAACGATGCGCCGATCGGCGGGATCAAGGTCGTCGCCGACCGCGGATGGTTCGCCGCGCGTCCGTCGGGCACCGAGGACGTCTACAAGATCTACGCCGAGAGTTTCGTCGACGAGGCGCACCTGCGCGAGATCCTCGCCCAGGCGCAGACGGTGGTCGACGCGGCGCTGGGGAGAGCCGGATGAGCGCAGCCCTTCGCATCGACGCCGAGGTCCTGCGACGTATCGATCGGTGGTGGCGCGCGGCGAACTACCTGTCGGTGGGCCAGATCTACCTGCGCGCCAATCCGCTGCTCGAGCAGCCGCTCGTGCGCGAGCACGTCAAGCCGCGCCTGCTCGGCCACTGGGGCACGACGCCGGGGCTGAATTTCGTCTATGCGCACCTGAACCGCCTGATCCGCGACCACGACGTCGACATGATCTGGATCGTCGGCCCCGGCCACGGAGGCCCGGCCGCGCTGGCGAACACCTGGCTCGAAGGCTCGTACACCGAGCGCTATCCGGAGGTCACGCGCGACGGCGAGGGAATGCACCGGCTGTTTCGCCAGTTCTCGTGGCCCTACGGCATGCCGAGCCATGTGGCGTCCGAGGTGCCGGGGTCGATCCACGAGGGCGGCGAGCTGGGCTACTCGCTGTCGCACGCCTGGGGCGCGTCGCTCGACAACCCTGGGCTCGTGGTCGCCTGCGTGATCGGCGACGGCGAGGCGGAGACGGCCTCGCTCGCCGCCAGCTGGCATTCGAACAAGTTCGTCGATCCGGCGACCGATGGGGCGGTGCTGCCGATCCTGCACCTGAACGGCTGGAAGATCGCCAATCCGACGGTGCTCGCGCGCATCGGCAACGACGAGCTGGCTCAATTGCTGCGCGGCTACGGCTACGAGCCGCATTTCGTCTGCGGAGACGATCCGCGCGAGATGCATCTGCGAATGGCGGCGACGCTCGAGACCGCGCTCTCCCGCATCCGGCAGATCCAGCGCGACGCGCGCGAGCATCGCGTGCCGAGCGCGCTGCGCGCGGCCGGCGCGCGCGAGCGGCCGGCCGGCGCGCAACGCTTCGATCGCGCGCGCTGGCCGATGATCGTGCTGCAGTCGCCCAAGGGCTGGACCGGCCCCGATCGCGTCGACGGCGAGCGCATCGAGGGCACGTGGCGCGCGCACCAGGTGCCCTTCGCCGGTTTCGACCGGCCGGAACATCTGCGGCTGCTCGAGCAGTGGATGCGCTCGTACCGTCCGCAGGAACTGTTCGACGACGAGGGCCGGCCGGTGGACGACATCGTCGCGCTCGCGCCGCTCGGCGCGCGGCGCATGGGGATGAATCCGCACGCCAATGGCGGAGAGCTGCTCGTCGCGCTCGACCTGCCCGACTTCCGCGACTACGCGGTGCCGGTCGAGCGGCCGGGCGCCGGGCAGCACGAATCGACGCGCGTGCTCGGCCGCTTCCTGGGCGGCGTCTTCGAGCGCAACGCGGCGCAGGCGAACTTCCGCCTGTTCGGGCCGGACGAGACGGCGTCGAACCGGCTCGACGAGGTCTACCGCGTCACCGACAAGGCATGGCTGGCGCAGACCATCGACGCCGACGAGCATCTGGCGCCCGACGGACGCGTGATGGAGGTGTTGAGCGAGCATCTGCTGCAGGGCTGGCTCGAAGGCTACCTGCTCACCGGCCGGCACGGCCTGTACGCCAGCTACGAGGCGTTCATCCACATCGTCGACTCGATGCTCAATCAGTACGCCAAGTGGCTCAAAGTGAGCCGCGGCATCGCGTGGCGCGCGCCGATCGCCTCGCTGAACTACCTGCTGGCCTCGCACGTGTGGCGGCAGGACCACAACGGCTTCTCGCACCAGGATCCGGGCTTCCTCGACCACGTCGCGAACAAGAAGGCCGACATCGCGCGCATCTACCTGCCGCCCGACGCGAACTGCCTGCTCTCGGTGGCCGACCACTGCCTGCGCAGCCGCAACTACGTGAACGTGATCGTCGCCGGCAAGCAGCCCGAATGGCAGTGGCTCGGCATCGACGAGGCGATCCGTCACTGCAGCGAAGGCGCCGGCGTGTGGACGTGGGCGGGCAACGAGCGCGCGGGCGAGCCGCCCGACGTGGTGTTCGCCTGCGCCGGCGACGTGCCGACGATGGAGACGCTGGCCGCGGCGATGCTGCTGCACGAAGCGGTGGCCGACGCACGCATCCGCGTGGTGAACGTTGTCGACCTGATGACATTGCAGCCGGGCGACGAGCATCCGCACGGGCTGACGCACGAGCGCTACGACCGGCTGTTCGGCGTCGACGTCCCGGTGATCTTCGCGTTCCACGGCTACGCCGGGCTCGTGCACCGTCTGACGTACCGGCGTCACAACCACGAACATCTGCACGTGCACGGCTATCGCGACGAGGGCACGACGACGACGCCTTTCGACATGGTCGTGCTGAACCGCATCGACCGGTTCCGGCTGGCGCTCGATGCGATCCTGCGCGTGCCGCGCTTCGCCCCGCTGCGTGAGGCCGCGAACGAGCGCTACGAGCGCACGATCGAGCGCCACCGCCAATGGGTCGCCGAGCACGGCGAGGACCTGCCCGAGGTCACGAACTGGCGCTGGCAGCCGTACGGATGACGACGCCGAGCGCGCGCATCGCGGCTTCGATCCCCTGCCGGGTCGACGCGTAATCGGCCCACGGATCGGGCTGCGCGAGCCGCGGCTCGATGGTGCGCAGCGTCCAGTGCGCGCCGCCCGTCAGCTCGGGCAGCTCCTCCCAGCCCACCGGCACCGACACGCCGATGCCCGGCCGGCCGCGCGTCGACCAGGCGGCGACCGTCGTCGCGCCGCGGCCGTTGCGCAGGTAGTCGACGAAGATGCGGCCCTTGCGGTTCCATGCCCCGCTCTTCGAGACGAAGCGGCCCGGAAGGGTGCGCGCCAGGTGCACGACGATCGCCCGGGACAGGTCCTTGACCGTATCCCAGCCGTGCTTCGGCGCGATCGGCACGACCACGTGCAGGCCCTTGCCGCCGCTCGTCTTCAGGAAGCCGCGCAGCTGCAGCTCGTCGAGCAGAGTCTGCACCAGCTGCGCCGCCTCGCGCACCGCGGTCCATTCCACTCCTTCGCCGGGATCGAGATCGAAGACGATGCGGTCGGGCTTCTCGATCGCGCGGGTGGTCGCGTTCCAGGTATGGACCTCGATCGCGTTCATCTGCGCTGTCGTGACCAGCCCCTTCTCGCCGGCGATTTCGATCAGCGGTTCCTCGCCCGGGTCGTATTTCGGGTCCAGCGAGCGCACGCCCGGCATCGCCGACAGGCTGGCGTGCTTCTGGAAGAAGCGTTGCCCGTCGATGCCGTCGGGCGCGCGCACGAGCGCGGCGGGCCGGCGCTTCAGGTGCGGCATCATCGTCGGGGCGACGAGCGCGTAGTAGCGCACGACGTCGAGCTTGGTGATGCCGCTCGTCGCGTCGATGACGCGTTCGGGGTTGCTCACGCGAACGCTGGCGAGCAATCGGGCGGCGCGCGGATCCGGCGCCGGGTCCTTCGGCGCCGCGAGCGTGGCGGCTTTTCGCGGACGTTCGCGAACGATCTGCGCCGCCGGCTTGTCGTCGCGCAGGCCGCGGAACACTCCGTGGCGGATTCGTCCGCCGCCGGTCCACTGGGTGAACGACACCTCCGCCACGAGTTCGGGCCGCACCCAGTGCGCGCCGCGTTCGGGCACGCGCTGCGCGAACGGCGAGGTCGAGGTCTTGCGCGCCTTCAGCTGCGCGTGCAGTTCGCCCAGCTGCTTCTCGTCGAAGCCGCTGCCCACCTTGCCGGCGTAGCGCAGCGCACCTGAATCGTCGTGCACGCCGAGCAGCAGCGCGCCGAAGCCGTTGCGCGAGCCCTGCGGGTCGGTATAGCCGCCGATCACGAACTCCTGTCGGTTGCTGCACTTGAGCTTGACCCACGACGACGATCGCCCTGCGACATAGGTCGAATCGACGCGCTTGCCGATGATTCCCTCCACGCCCAGCTCGCAGGCCGAGCGCAGCAGCGCCTCGGGTGCGACCGGAAAATCCGCGCTGAAGCGTACGCGATCCGACGGGTGCGCATCGAGCCATTCGCGCAGCAGCGCGCGGCGTTCTCGCAGCGCAACCTGCGTCAGGTCGCGACCCGCGCAGTACGGCAGGTCGAAGACGTAGTAGACGATGTCTTCGGTGCGCTCGCTGTCGAAGGCGTTCTGCAGCTGCTGGAAGCTGGCGACGCCGCGCTCGTCGGCGAGGACGATCTCGCCGTCGAGCCAGGCCGAGGGCAGCCCGAGCGCGGCGACCGCGCGCGCGAGCGAAGGCATGCGTTGCGTCCAGTCGTGCCCGTTGCGCGTGATCATCCGCACGTCGCCGCCGTCGATGCGCGCGAGCACCCGGTAGCCGTCGAACTTCATCTCCCAGCTCCAGGCGCCGGAAGCGGGCGCCGTGCCGACCAGCGTGGCGAGCTGAGGCTCGAGCGAATCGGCAAGCGCGGCTTCACGCGCCTGCGGCGGCGGGCGCGAAGGCTGCGTCGTGTGCAGCACGCTGTCGGGCAGCGCGTCGACGATCGAGTAGTCGCTCTGCGCACGCGTGAAGGCGTCGCGCTCCTTGATCAGCAGCCACGGCTCCTGGCGCTCGCCGGCGTGGCCGTGCATGCGCACCAGCGTCCAGCGGCCGTGAAGCTTCTCGCCGCGCAGCTCGAACTTCAGCTTGCCGTCGCGATAGCCTTCGCTCGCATCGCCCTCGGCGATCCACGTGCCGCGGTCCCAGACGATCACCGTGCCCGCGCCGTAGTGCTTCGGCGGGATCGTTCCCTCGAAGTCGGCGTAGTCCAGCGGGTGATCTTCGACGTGCACGGCCATCCGCTTGACGTGAGGGTCGAGGCTCGGGCCCTTGGGCACCGCCCAGCTCTTCAGCGCGCCGTCCAGTTCGAGCCGAAAGTCGTAGTGCAGCCGCCGCGCCGCGTGCTTCTGCACGACGAAGGCGCGCTCGAGCGTAGGGGCCGCTTCGCGCTTCGAAGCGCGCGGCCCCGAAGGCTCGGCGGTGAAGCGGAAGTCCCGCTTTTCGCGATAGCGCTGCAGCGGGTCCGGGGAAGGCATCGGCGGGCGGCTTTCCGGCAATTGAAGGTGGGGGGGTCGCCCGCAATCGACGCGCCCGCTTTTTCCGACCCCGAAGCGGCAGCGCCGGGCCCTTCGCTTGCTCGTCGTTTCCCCCATGCCTGAGGTTCGCAGGAAGTCGATGCGCATGAAGGTTTTCGAGACGCGGTACACCGAGAAGGAGCTGTCGCGCTGGTTCGCTTCGGGACTGGTCGCCTCGTCGGTGCTGCTGGGCGCAGCGGTGGTGCTCGCGCAATCGGCGGGGCACGAAGGCCTCGCGCAGGCCGCGCCCGATGTCGAGAGCGCGCCTTCGGCGCCGGCCGCGCTGCCGAAAGCCGCCTCCCCGACGGCACCGCCGTCGGTGACGCCGGCCACCGACGACCCGCCCGCCCCCCGCTCGGCCGTCGAGGTGTCGATGGACCAGGCGATCGCCGAACGCGTGCGCGTCGCGCTGGCGAGCGATCACGTCACGCGCGCGCAGCCGATCGACATCGCCGTCACGCGCGGCATCGCGAATCTGTCGGGGAACGTCCCCACCGAGGCGGTGGCGCACCGCGCGCTGGCGATCGCGCGCGCCACCGGCGGCGTCACCGCCGTGCAGGACGCGATGAAAGTGGAGGAAGCGCCGGCGGTCGAGCGGCTGCGCTGATCAGCCGCGGCCGAAGGTGTCGCAGGCCTTCGGGTCGCCGCTTTCCCAACCACTGCGGAACCAGCGCACGCGCTGCGCCGAGGAACCGTGCGTGAAGGTTTCCGGCACGACGGTTCCCTGCATCCGGCGCTGCAGCCGGTCGTCGCCGACCGCGGCGGCCGCGTTGATCGCTTCGTCGATGTCGCCCGTCTCGAGCCACTGGCGCGCCTGCTGCGCGTGGTTCGCCCAGACGCCGGCATAGCAGTCGGCCTGCAGCTCGACGCGCACCGAAAGCGCGTTGTACTGCGTCTCCGATACGCGCTGCCGCGCCTGCTGCAACTGCTCCATCGTTCCTTCGAGGTTCTGCACATGGTGACCGACTTCGTGCGCGATCACGTAGGCGCGGGCGAAGTCGCCCTGCGCGCCCAGGCGCTCGCTGAGCACGCGGAAGAAGCTCAGGTCGATGTACAGCTTCTGGTCGCCCGGGCAGTAGAACGGGCCCGTCGCGGCGCCGGCGAGTCCGCAGCGGGTGTCGACGCGCTGCTCGAAGAGGACGAGTCGCGGCGGCCGGTAGGCGGCGCCCGATTGCCGGAAGAGGTCCGACCAGACATCCTCGGTGCTGGCGAGCACCACCGCGGCGAAGCGGCCTTCGTCGTCGGTCGGTGCGCTGCCCGAGTCGCGCGCGGCCTGCTCCGACTGCGTCGGCGGAGCGCCGGCGCCGGAGAGCATGCCCAGCAGCACGCCCGGGTCGATGCCGAGGAACCAGGCGGCGACGAAGGCGACGACGACGGTGCCGATGCCCAGCCCGCCGGCGCCGCCCGGAATTGGAAGGCCGCGACGATCCTCGACGTTCGAGCTTTCGCGTTCGCCTCGCCAGCGCATGATCGCTCTCCTAGGCGGTGTGATCGACCAGCGTGAAGCGCGCTCCGCCACGTTCGCGCATCGCGCTGAAGCGCAATTGCGGCCAGCGTTCCTGCGCCACCGTGATCTCGTGCGGCGAGCGCACGAGCCAGGTCGGCGCGTCGGCCGCGTCGTACGCGATGCGCGAAGCGTTCTGCTCGATGAAGCGGGCGACGACGGTCTCGTCGTCGGCGTCGAGCCAGCGTGCCATCGTGTAGGGCGCGGGGGCGATGCGGGCTGCCACGTTGTACTCGACGCGCAGCCGGTGCGCGACGACCTCGAACTGCAGCTCGCCGACCGCGCCGAGCAGCAGTTGCGCGCCGCCGTCGAGCCGGAAGACCTGGATCGCGCCTTCGTCGCCCAGTTGTGCCAGCGCCGCCCGCAGCTGCTTGGCCTTCATCGGGTCGACCACCTCGATCGTGCGGAACGACTCCGGCGCGAAGAACGGCAGTCCGCTGAAATGCAGCGTCTCGCCCTCGGTGAGCGTGTCGCCCAGGCTCAATGTGCCGTGGTTCGGTATGCCGATGATGTCGCCCGGATACGCCTCGTCGACGAGGTCGCGCCGCTGCGACAGGAAAGTGACGACGTTGTGCGGCCGCAGCGAGCGCCTGGTGCGCACGTTCACCAGCTGCATGCCGCGCTCGAAGCGCCCGGAGCACACGCGCACGAAAGCGACGCGATCGCGGTGCTGCGGATCCATGTTCGCCTGCACCTTGAACACGACGCCCGAGAAGCGCGGCTCGTCCGGCGCGACCATGCGTTCGTCGGCGTGCTTCGGCCCCGGCATGGGGACGAGATCGACGATCGCGTCGAGGCCGACCGC
>CALCZN010000256.1:0-2594 GCA_937903095.1 uncultured Burkholderiales bacterium | reverse complement strand
TTCGTGCCGTACGGCAACGAACTCGCGCATGTGTTCGGCTTCACGTGCTTCCCACTCCCTCAGTTCGGCGAACGGGCCTTCGATGCGCCGGCAATCGCGCAGGAACGATGTGAAACGCACCGATGCGAGCGCCTGCGGATCGCTGAAGACGACGAGCAGGTTGCGTTCGTCCGGGGGCTGGAACTCCCATGGGTGGTCGTCCAGGAAGCAGACTCCCCGGCGCTGCTCGCAGAAGATCTGCCCCAGTTCGGCGCGGCGGCGGAACTGCTCCTGCCAGACCAGATGCTGCAGCTCCTCGAGCAGCGCTTCCTGTCCACCGGCGTCCACCCTTACGTCCCAGCGAACCGACCCGCTCGCGTCGCGTTTGCCGTCCTTGGGTCCGGGCACGTGCCGGTGCGGAATGCGCGCCTGAATCTCGACGTCCGCCGCTTGCTCCAGCGTGCCGTAGAGATGCCAGGAGGCCATTGTCAACGCCAGGTAGCAGAGCCGCCCGTCCATGAGTACGCGCGCCCAGGTGGCGTGCAGCGAGCCGGTGTAGGGCTCGGCGACGCAACCCTCGAACTCCTGCCGCCTGACCTCCTGCTGGAAGGCGTGGTCGGCACGGTCGTATTCGAGCAGCGTCTCGAAATCGAGAATGCTGCCGCCTTCGGCGAAGCTCTCATTGAGCCAGAAGGCATCCTCGCCGATGCCCTGGAGCGGCTGCAGCCATTCGTTGATGCGGTTTTGCAGATCGAGCGGCACGCGAGCGCGGGACTCGAGCCTGGCCAGCGCAGCGGGCCGACGCTCACGATGTTCAGCCAGCAGCGCCGCGACGATTGCTTCGCGGTCCTTCGCGGGCAGCCTCACGCGATACCTGAGCTGTTCCGCCGCCGACCACGTGAAGAACGCGGGCCGCGCCGCCATCACCGCGCGGCGCAATTCGGGTGTCCAGCGATCGAAGCCGCTGTCCGATGCGAGGACGGATTCGGGAGTCACGAGCGGAATTCTCCCTGAGACGAAGGCGCAGGGACAGAGACCACGCGCCGGCTGCTAGACTCGGATCCGCGCCCAGCGACATCCTCCCGGCTTCGACGCCTCCAGGCTTCGACCGCTGCGCATTCGCGCAGCGAGAAACGTCGAGCCGACGCGGGCGCGCGTGCAAATGAGCGATTCCCGATGACGCCCTCCGAATCCGCGGGCAGCCTGTTCGTCGTCGCCGCGCCGTCGGGCGCCGGCAAGACTTCCCTGGTGCGCGCGCTGCTTGCCGACCGTCCGCTGCTGCAGCTGTCGGTGTCGTTCACCACGCGCGCACCTCGTGCCGGAGAGGTGAACGGGCACGACTACCACTTCGTGAGCCACGCCGAGTTCGAACGCCGCCGGGAGGCCGGCGAGTTCCTCGAATGGGCCGAAGTGCACGGCAACCTCTACGCGACCTCGCGCCGCTGGATCGAGGAGCGCATCCGCGCCGGCGTCGACATCGTCCTCGAGATCGACTGGCAGGGCGCGGTGCAGGTGCAGCAGCTGTTCGCCGACGCGGTCGGCGTCTTCATCGTGCCCCCGTCGATCGACGCGCTGCGCGAGCGTCTCGAGCAGCGCGGCCAGGACAGCGCCGAGGTGATCGAGCGGCGCGTCGCGGCCGCGCGCGCCGAATTGAAGCAGGCGCACCGATTTCAATATGTTATTATTAATCAAGACTTTGCAACCGCGCTCGCCGAGCTCTGCACCTTGGTCGAAGCAGCGCGTTTGCGGCTGTCGCGGCAACGCGCCCGACACCCTGCCACTTTCCGCGCGCTCGGCATCGCCGGCGACGCCTCCGCATAGGTGAACCATGGCACGCATCACCGTCGAAGACTGCCTGAAGCAGATCCCGAACCGATTCGAGCTGACGCTCGCCGCCACCTACCGCGCGCGCATGCTCGCCCAGGGTCACGCAGCGAAGATCGAATCGCACGACAAGCCCACGGTCACCGCGCTGCGCGAAGTGGCCGCGGGCAAGGTCGGCATCGAGATGCTGCGACGCGTACCCACATGAACCGCCGCTGACGAGCAGCGCGGCGCTCGACGGTAGAAGGCGCAATGCCGGGATCGAATCCCGCCGCCGTCGAACCCGCCCGTAAAGGGCGCAAGAGAGCTGTTGTCTCTCCCGAGCAGGCCGAACCCGACGGCGTCGGCACGAACGGCTTCGCAACCGCGCCCGACAACCACAGCGTCGTCTCGCTCGCCGAGCTCACGCGTCGCGCGAGCGCCTATCTCCCCGCCGAAGAGCTGGCCCGCATCCGCGAGGCGTACCGCTTCGGCGACCAGGCGCACCTCGGGCAGTTCCGCTCGAGCGGCGCGCCCTACATCTCGCATCCGATCGCGGTCGCCGAGATCCTCGCGCGCTGGAAGCTCGACGCCGACACGCTGATGGCGGCGCTGCTGCACGACGTCATCGAAGACACGTCGGTCGCCAAGCCGATCCTCATCGAGCACTTCGGCCCGCACGTCGCCGAACTGGTCGACGGGTTGTCGAAGCTCGAGCGCGTCGAGTTCGCCTCGAAGGAGCAGCAGCAGGCCGAGAGCTTCCGCAAGATGCTGCTGGCCATGGCGCGCGACGTGCGCGTGATCCTGATCAA
>CALCZN010000255.1:0-12075 GCA_937903095.1 uncultured Burkholderiales bacterium | reverse complement strand
TCGCCGACCTGCCGCTCGAGCTTGCAGATCGAGATCGCCTCGTCGTAGCCCTGCGGGTTGCACGCGGTTTCGCAGGGGTGATGGCAGACGCGCCCGGCAACCGCCGGGAACGGATTGTTGCGCGTGAGGATCTCCCATGCGCCGCGGAAGTCGCGCTCGCGCGCGCGGCCGATCCAGTGCGAGATGTCGCCGTTCACCGGACATGCGGCATGGCACGGCGAAGGCGCGCTCACGTGGCGCGGCATTCGCGCGCGCCAGGTGCCGGTCTTGAAGACCTCGGTGCTGCCGGTCGTCCAGGCGGTAGGGGGCAGGTTGCGGGCGTTCATGCGGCGCTCCGCTGCAGTTGCGCGTCGACGCAGCGCCAGCCTTCCTCGCAGGCCGCCGCATTGGCTTCCTTCTGCTTCGGCGCCTCGTCGATCAGCGTGCGCTGCAGCCCTTCGAGCGAAGGCTCGCCGATGGCGCGCGCGAGCGCGCCGAGCAGCACCGAGTTGACGATGCGCCCGAGCCCGTGACGCCGTGCGATCGACAGCGCGTCGACCGCGATGACGCGCCGCCCGGGCAGCACGGACGCGAAATGCTGCGCCGGCTGCGCCGAGTTGACGACGATCAGCGTGCGCGCGGCGGCGCTCGCCAGCAGCCTGCCTTCGAGCAGGCTGGCGTCGAAGCAGAGGATCGCGTCGGCGGTCTCGATGTCGCAGCGCACGCGGACGGGCCTGTCGTCGACGCGGATGTACGAGCTGACCGGCGTGCCGCGGCGCGCACCGCCGTAACTCGCGAAGCTCTGCACCTGGCGTCCTTCGGCGAAGAACGCGGTGGCGAGCAGGTTGCCGGCGGTCTGCGCCCCCTGCCCGCCGCGGCCCTGAACGATGATCTGCAGCACGATGCCTCCTCGGCGGGCGCCGCGGTCGCATGCCGCGGCTGCCGGATGCCGGTGTCCGGTCTGCGACTACATCGCTTGCGGGTGGCGGCGTCCTTGATCTGCCGCAAGAGCGCGGGGACGAGGGAGCGGCTGGCTGCGGCCGGGCTTAGGATCGAGGCTCCTGAGTTGCTGCACGCATCGAAGCACCGACGCTCGGAGGATCCTTCCATGGACAAGCGGACCTTGCCCTCGCGCCTTGCCGCCGCCGGCGCCGCGCTCGCTTCGCTCGTCGCGCCTTCGGGCGCGCAGGCCGAACTGAAGCCGGGCGACGTCGCGCCCGTCTTCACGGCGCCGGCCGCGCTCGGCGGAAAGACCTTCGAGTTCTCGCTCGAAAAGGCGCTCGCCCGCGGCCCCGTCGTCGTCTACTTCTACCCGAAGGCGTTCACGAAGGGCTGCACGATCGAGGCGAACCGCTT
Organism: uncultured Burkholderiales bacterium; assembly: GCA_937903095.1. Lineage (GTDB taxonomy): Bacteria > Pseudomonadota > Gammaproteobacteria > Burkholderiales > Burkholderiaceae_E > Zeimonas. The sequence goes on along the minus strand of CALCZN010000255.1, from coordinate 10,740 downwards.
CGCCGAGGCCCAGGACGAATACCAGGCGCTGCACGCCACCGTGATCGGCATCTCGGGCGACGACATCGAGACGCTGCAGAAGTTCTCGGTCGAGGAATGCCGCAACCGCTTCGCGGTCGCCTCGGACAACGACGGCAGCATCATGAAGGCCTACGGTGCCGTCATGCCGCTGCTGTCGAGCTATGCGAAGCGCGTGTCCTACGTGGTCGGAAAGGACGGACGCATCGCCTATGCATATTCGTCGCTGAGTCCGGACGAGCACGTGCCGAACACGCTCGCGGCGTTGCGCGAGCTGGCGAAGCGGTAGTTTGCCCCTGCGTCCGCACGAGTGACGCTGCGGCGCCGCGTCGACAACGTTTGCGTTCACCCGCGGCCACACTAATGGAGCGCTTCGGCTGCACGATGCAGCACTTCGGGCTTCGCAAAGCGTTTCGGATGCTAAATCGCTGCATTCCGCAGCGCGTTTTCGGGCCTGTCGCCTCGCCGATTGCATCTCCCGATTGCGCCTGCCGACCACATCTCCGAATGAGGTCTGCTGACCGCATCTCCTGACGAGGTCTGCCGTACCGCCTCCGCCGATTCGGCGGCCGCCGCCCGCCCGGGCTGCGAAAGCGGCGGCTGACGCCGCTCCCAACGGTCGCGCAGCGCATTGCGTGTCGTCGATCATGCTTATCGAGCACTGCGCACCAACAGGCATGCGCCAGGGAGACGACGAATGAACACCGCGGGACCGGAAGTCGATGGAGCGACGCGCGAAGCGATCGCGCGCGAACGCGCGGTCTGCGCGCGCAACTACGATCCGTTGCCGATCGTGATCGAGCGGGGCGAAGACGTCTGGCTGCATGACACGGATGGCCGCCGGTACCTGGACTTCATGAGCGCGTATTCGGCGGTCGCGCACGGGCATCGCCATCCGCGGCTGGTGGCGGCGGCGCAGGCGCAGCTCGCCCGTGTCTGCATCACGTCGCGGGCGTTCCACAACGATCGGCTCGGCCCCTTCCTCGAGGAGCTGTGCCGCGTCTCGGGCTTCGAACGCGCGCTGCCGATGAACACCGGCGCCGAAGCGGTCGAGACGGCGATCAAGGCGGCGCGCCGTTGGGGATACCGCGTGAAAGGCATCGCGCCGGGACAGGCGACGATCCTCGCCGCGCGCGGCAATTTCCACGGGCGCACGACGACGATCGTCGGCTTCTCGTCGGATCCTTCGACGCGCGCCGACTTCGGTCCCTTCGACGGCGGCTTCCGGCTGTTCGACTTCGGCGACCTCGCGTCGCTCGAAGCCGCCGCCAACGACGACGTTTGCGCGGTGCTCGTCGAACCGATCCAGGGCGAAGCCGGCGTGATCGTTCCTCCGGAAGGCTGGCTGCGCGCGTTGCGCGACTGGTGCGACCGGAACCGCGTGCTGCTGATCCTCGACGAGGTGCAGTCGGGGCTGGGCCGCACGGGCCGCCTGTTCGCCTTCGAGCACGAGTCGATCCGACCGGATGCACTCGTCGTCGGCAAGGCGCTCGGCGGCGGCATCGTGCCGGTGTCGGCGTTCGTCGCGAACGCGACGCTGATGGACGTATTCGAGCCGGGCAGCCACGGTTCGACCTTCGGCGGCAATCCGCTCGCGGCGGCCGTCGGACTCGAGGCGCTGCGCGTGCTGCAGGACGAGCAGCTCGCGGAGCGCAGCGCCCTGCTCGGGCGGCACCTGATCGCTCGCCTGCGCGCCATCGCCGACGACCAGCCCATCGCGGTACGCGGACGCGGCCTGTGGGCCGGCTTCGACCTGCACGGCTCCGGAATCGACGCGCACGCTTTCGTCGAGCGGCTGGCGCAGCGCGGCGTGCTGACGAAGGAAGCGCACGATGCGATCCGCATCGCGCCGCCGTTGACCATCACGAAGGCGCAACTCGACTGGGGCCTCGACCGGATCGCCGACACGCTCGACGAATGCCTGCGGGCATCGACGGCGAAAGGCGTCGAGCGCACGCGGCCGCTCGAGCGCTCGCAATCGCAACCGCGCAGCGCCGCGCCGGGAAACGGGCCCGCCTCCGCGGATCGCGAGCAAAACCGTCCCGCCCACGTGCTGCTTTGCCCGCCCGATCACTTCCAGGTCCGCTATCGCATCAACCCGTGGATGCACCCGGAGGCCTGGTCGCTCGATGCCTCGCGCCTGTCGCGCGAAGCGCGCACCGGCTGGCAGGAACTGCTTGCGGCATACCGACGACTCGGCGCGCGCATCGAGACGATGACGCCTCAGCCCGGCTCGCCCGATCTCGTCTTCACCGCCAACGCCGCCGTCGTGCTCGACGGCAAGGCGCTGCTCGCGCGCTTCCGCAATCCGGAGCGGCGCGCCGAGGAGGCCCACGGGCGGCGCACCTTCGAAGCGTTGCGCAGCAGGGGCACCGTCGAGTCGGTGCACGAGGTCGACGAGAACCTGCACTTCGAGGGCGCCGGCGACGCGATCTGGGACGCGAATCGGCAGGTGATGTGGATGGGCTACGGGCAGCGCTCCGACTTCGCCGCGCGCGACGCGGTTCGACGCGTCTTCGGCGTCGACACGCTGTCGCTCGAACTGATGTCGCCGAGCTTCTATCACCTCGACACCTGCCTGTGCGTGCTCTCGCGCGGCGAGATCCTCTGGTATCCGCCGGCGTTCGCCGAGGCATCGCAACGATTGCTGCGTTCGGTCGTCGGAGGCGACGCGATCGAGGTGGACGACGAGGATGCGGCGCGCTTCGCCGTCAACGCCGTCTGCATCGGCGACGAAGTGCTGCTCTGCCATGCGTCGCAGCAACTGCGCGAGGTCCTCGAAGCCTGCGGCTACCGTGTCCGGGTGATCGCGCTCGACGCGTTCAACCGTTCGGGCGGCGCCGCCTGCTGCCTCACGCTGCGCCTCGATCAGCGAAGCGGCATTCGGACAGCCGCGAAGAACGAGCTGGCGGCATAGTGCCGGCGATGCACTTCGCCGGATGAAGCGCGGAGATACGCTGGCCGCATGAAGCGGGGAGATACACTCGCCGCATGAAGCGGCTCGACGAGATCGACCAGCGCATCCTGCGCGAACTGCAGCACGACGGACGCATGACGAACCAGGCGCTGGCCGAGCGCATCGGCCTGTCGCCGCGTGCCTGCCTCGATCGCGTACGACGCCTCGAGCGCGAACGCGCGATCGAAGGCTACCGGGCGATCGTCGGCCGAGCAGCGCTCGGCGACGTGCTCGTCGTTCACGCCGAGGTCACGCTCGTCGACCAGCGCCAGGCCACGCTGCAGCAGTTCGAGCACCGCGTGATGCAGTGCCCGGAGGTGATCGCCTGCCACCTGCTCAGCGGGCCGTACGATTACCTCGTGCGCTTCGCGTGCAGCGACATCGAGCACTATCGCCGGATCTCGGATGCGTGGATCAACGATCTGGCGATGGGCGTCGCACGCATCGTCTCGCACACCGAGCTGGCGACGGTCAAGGAATTCGCCGGCTACGCCGTCTGATCCGCCACGCCCGATCAACGCCCGCAGCAGCGCGGACGGCAGCCGGCATCGCCGCCATCGCCGGTCGCAGCCGCCGATGACCGTGTCGGTGCATCGCTTCCCGGGGCCAGCGGCTTGCGCGCCCGCACGAAACCGCTGACGAACTTGCCGTCGACCTCCTCGGCCAGTCGCCGCAGGTCCAGGTTCTGGTTGGCCAGAAACTCCCTGGCATCCTCGACGGAGTAGACGCGAGTGACTTCGATGTCGGCGGCTTCAAAACCCGCCGCTCGCAGCTTGTCCAGGTACTCGGTGTCCTTCAGCGCCCCGGCCACGCACCCGATCCACAGTTCCATGCTCTGGCGGATGGACGACGGCACGTCGCCCCGGACCACCACGTCCGACACGGCGAAGCGCCCGCCCGGCTTGAGCACGCGGAACGCTTCGCGCAGCACCTGGTCCTTGTCGCCGGACAGATTGATCACGCAGTTCGAGATGATCACATCCACCGAGTTCGCCGGCAGCGGAATATTCTCGATTTCGCCCTTGAGGAAGTGGACGTTGGCAAGGCCGCTCCTGCGCTTGTTCTCCTCGGCCAGCGCCAGCATCTGATCGGTCATGTCGAGACCGAAGGCCACGCCTGTGGGTCCGACCCGGCGGGCCGACAGCAGCACGTCGATGCCGCCGCCCGATCCGAGGTCCAGCACCGTCTCCCCTTCCTTCAGCTCGGCCAGGGCGGTGGGGTTGCCGCAGCCCAGCGACGCCAGCATGGCTGCTGCGGGCACATCGCCCGCCTGGGCTGCGTCGTACAGGTTCGAGGTGATCGGGTCGCACTGCCCGATCGCCGCTGGAGCGCCGCCGCAACACGCATTCGCCGCGCCTCGGACGACCCGCTCGGCAGCCTCGCCGTACTTCTGCTTGACCACGTCCTTCACATCGACGCCGGCAGTCATGGACCTCTCCAGTCTTCAGGAACAGCACACGATGCGCCGGGGCTCCACCGCCTTGTTGCGGGTGCAGCATTCGGCGTACAGAAAACCAAGCAGCTCTTCCAGGCCCGCGGCATTGGCCGTGTAGCGCAGGAAAGTCCCTTCGCGCTGCACATTGACCAGCCCCCCGTTCTTCAACTTCTCGAGGTGGTGCGAGAGCGTGGAGTTGGCCATGCCCAGCTCGGCTGCGATGTCGCCGACGACCAAACCTTCCGGATGCGCCGTCAGCAGCAACCGCACGATGTTCAAGCGCGGCTCGGTGCCCATTGCCGCGAGCATCCGCGCAAAGCGGGCGGAGGCATTGCGCTCCTTGACGGTCTTCACGGGCTTTCGCTTGATCCGTCCATATTTCTACAATAATGGAAATATAAGAGCCGGTCAAACCGACGACGGCGGGGTGACTTCTACGGCGTGAAGTCGTAGTCCACCGTCAACGGCGCGTGATCACTGAAGCGCTCCGCCTTGTAGATGGCTGCGGATCCGGCGGTACGGGCAATGGCGGGCGTCGCGATCTGATAATCGATCCGCCACCCCACATTCTTCGCCCACGCCTGCCCGCGATTGCTCCACCACGTGTACTGCTCCGGCCGCTCGTCGAGCCGGCGGAACACGTCGACGAAGCCCACGTCGTCGAACAGTTCGCCGATCCACGCGCGCTCCTCGGGCAGGAAGCCCGAGTTCTTCTGGTTCGAGCGCCAGTTCTTCAGGTCGATCTCGCGGTGCGCGATGTTCCAGTCGCCGCACAGGATCACCTCGCGGCCGCTGGCGTAAAGCTCGCGCAGGTGGCGCTGGAACTCGGCGAGGAAGCGGAATTTCGCCGCTTGCCGCTCCGGCGAGCTCGACCCGGAAGGCACGTAGACCGAGACGACCGCGTACGAACCGAAATCCAGCTCGAGATAGCGGCCTTCCGGATCGAATTCGGCGCTGCCGAAGCCGCTGCGCACCGCGCGCGGCCGGTGGCGCGAAAAGACGCCGACGCCGGCGTAGCCCTTGCGCTGCCCGCAGTCGAAATGCGCCTGCAATCCGTCGATCGAATGCGCGGCGGCGTCGAGATCGCATTCCTGCGCGCGCACCTCCTGCACGCACACGACATCGGCCGCATGCGCATTCGCCCATTCGATCCAGCCGCGCCGGGCGGCCGAGCGGATCCCGTTCAGGTTCAACGTGACGACCCGTATCATCTCTTCGACGCAACCACCGAAATTCGAAACATGGCAGACGATCTGCGCGCCGAGTTTATCCGCTTCGCCGTCGACAGCGGCGTGCTGCGCTTCGGCGAGTTCCGCACCAAGGCGGGCCGGCTTTCGCCGTATTTCTTCAACGCGGGGCTGTTCTGCGACGGCGCCTCGCTCGGCCGGCTCGCGCAGTTCTACGCCGACACGTTGCTGGCGGCCGAAACCGCCGGCAGCCTGCGCTTCGACATGCTGTTCGGCCCGGCGTACAAGGGAATCCCGCTCGCGGCGGCCACGGCGGTCGCGCTCGCGCAGAAAGGGCGCAACGTCGGTTTCGCCTACAACCGCAAGGAAGCGAAGGACCACGGCGAAGGCGGTGCGCTGATCGGCGCGCCGCTCGCCGGCCGCGTCGTCATCGTCGACGATGTGATCAGCGCCGGCACCTCGGTCGGCGAGTCGATCGCGATCATCCGCGCGCACGCTGCCGAGCCCGCGGCCGTGCTCATCGCACTCGATCGCGAGGAGCGCAGCGGCAACGCGACGCAAATCGGCGAACGCTCGGCAGCACAGGAAGTGGCGCACGCGCACGGCATCCCGGTGATCGCCATCGCCGGATTGCGCGACCTGCTGCGCTTCCTCGATTCCGACGCGGCGCGCTCGGCGGATCTCACCGCCTGGCGCGAACGCGTTGCGGCGTATCGCGCGCAGTACGGCTCCGCGCCCGAAGGCTGAAGAGCGGGCGCGCCCCGCCTGGGGGCCTGCCGACCGGCGTGCGGCCTGCCGACGACGAATGCGGCCTGCCGACGGCGAAGGCGGCCTGCTGCCCGACGGCAGCAGCCGCGCGCGCCCTCAGCCCAGCCGCCGACGCAGCAGCTCGTTCACCTGCTGCGGATTCGCCTTGCCCTTCGTGGCCTTCATCACCTGCCCGACCAGCGCGTTGAACGCCTTCTCGCGCCCGGCGCGGAATTCCTCGACCGACTTCGCATTGTTGGCGATCACCTCGTCGACGATCCGCTCCAGCTCGCCCGCGTCGCTCATCTGGCGCAGCCCCTTCGCGTCGACGATGCGGTCGACCGCGTCGGCGTCGCGCGCTTCGCCGCTCCACAGATCGGCGAAGACGTCGCGCGCGGTCTTGCCCGAGATCGTGCCGTCGTCGATGCGCGCGACCAGCCGCGCGAGCTGCTCCGGCGCCACCGGACAATCCTCGATCGCGCGCTCGTCGCGATTGAGCGCGGCCGCCAGCTCGCCCATCACCCAGTTCGCCGCCGCCTTCGCCAGCGGCGTCGCGCCGGCCGGCAACGCACGCACCACCGCTTCGTAGTAAGCGGCGACGCCGCGCGAAGCGGTGAGCGTCGCCGCGTCGTACGCCGACAGCCCGTACATCTGCGCGAAGCGCTCGCGCATCGCCCCGGGCAGCTCGGGCATCGCCTCGCGCACGCGCTCGATCCAGGCGACGTCGATCGCAAGCGGCGGCAGGTCGGGGTCGGGGAAGTAGCGATAGTCGTGCGCGTCTTCCTTGCCGCGCATCGAGCGCGTCTCGTCGCGGTCGGGGTCGTACAGGCGCGTCTCCTGCACGACGCGCCCGCCGTCGGAGATCAGCTCGATCTGTCGCGCCGCCTCGTGCTCGATCGCGCGCTCGAGGAAGCGGAACGAATTGAGGTTCTTGATCTCGCAGCGCGTGCCGAGCGCGGCCTGCCCCATCGGCCGCACCGAGACGTTCGCGTCGCAACGGAACGACCCCTCCTGCAGGTTGCCATCGCAGATGCCGAGCCAGACGACGAGCGCGTGCAGCGTGCGCGCATAGGCCGCCGCCTCGCGCGCCGAGCGCATGTCTGGCTCGGTGACGATCTCGAGCAGCGCAGTGCCGGCGCGGTTCAGGTCGATGCCGGTCATGCCGTGGAAATCCTCGTGCAGCGACTTGCCCGCGTCTTCCTCGAGATGCGCGCGCACGAGTCGCACGTAGCGCTCGCGCGCCTCCTCGCTGGCGCCTTGGCCAGCGCCTTGGCCGACGCCTTGTCCGGCGCCTTCACCTCGGCCCTTCGCGTCGGCCTCGTGCCAGAGCACCTGCAGCCCACCGCCCGACACCACCGGAATCTCGAACTGGCTGATCTGGTAGCCCTTCGGCAGATCCGGATAGAAATAGTTCTTGCGCGCGAATACCGAGCGTTGCGCGACCTGCCCGCCCACCGCCAGCCCGAGGCGGATCGCGCACTCGACCGCCGCGCGGTTCGCCACCGGCAGCACGCCGGGCAGCGCCAGGTCGACGAAGCTCGCCTGCGTGTTCGGCGCGGCGCCGAACGCCGTCGAGGCGTCGGAGAACATCTTCGAGCGCGTGGCCAGCTGCACGTGCGTCTCGAGTCCGACCACGATTTCCCACTGCATCGCTTCGATCGTCCGTTGGTTCGGCCGGGGCCGTGTGCTCAGGGGTGCGCGCAGCGCCCGGTATTCGGATCGAACATCACCGGCCACGCCTGTTCGTAGATTCCCGGCGTGCATCGATTCTCGCAACCGACGTGGGCGAGCGTGATCCGCCGCGGTTCCTGCCAGACCATCAGCCGGCAGCCGCTGCCGTCGCGCGCGGCCAGTTCGATGTGCGGGCGCGTCTTCGTCTGCCGGAAGTCGGCCTGGTGAAAGCTGCAGCTGCCGCGCCGGCCCACCTGCAGCGTCCAGTCGAGCGCCAGCACCCGGTTGTCGCGCACGCTCAGCTGCGCATTCTCGCGAAAGCCGTCTTCCTCGGTCTGCACGCAGGCGCCGTCGAGGTCGATCGGCCGATCGGCGATCGGAGCAGGACCGGGCCCTCGTCCGGGCAGCGGTATCGGAATCGGAATCACCGAGCACGCGCCGAGCACCAGCAGCGCTGCCGCGGGCAGCGCTCGCGCACCGAAGGCCTGCGCGCGCCGCGCGAACCCGCCCGACGCGCCTGCCGCGGTCTTCAGGCGGGGCGCTGCAGATGCCATGCGGTGGCCTGCTGGAACGCGTGCGCCACGCGCAGCAGTCGCGCCTCGTCGAAGGCGCGGCCGATCAGCTGCAGGCCGACCGGTCGCTCGCGCTCGCCGAAGCCGGCGGGCACCGACAGTCCCGGCAGGCCGGCGAGCGATGCCGGCAGCGTATAGATGTCGGCGAGATAGTTGCGCACCGGATCGTCGACGCGCGAGCCGATGTCCCATGCCACCGTCGGCGCGACCGGGCCGGCGACGACGTCGACCGTGTCGAACACGCGCCGGAAGTCGTCGGCGATCAGCCGGCGCAGCTTCTGCGCCTGCAGGTAGTACGCGTCGTAGTAGCCGTGCGAGAGCACGTAGGTGCCGACCAGCACGCGCCGCTTGACCTCGTCGCCGAAGCCCTCGGCGCGCGTGTTGCAATACATCTCGCGCAGGTCGTCGTAGTGCGCCGCGCGATGTCCGTAGCGAACGCCGTCGAAGCGGCTCAGGTTGCTCGACGCCTCCGCCGGCGAAATGACGTAGTACGCGGGGATCGCCAGCTCGGTCTTCGGCAGCGAGACGTCGACGAGCGTTGCACCCAGCTCGCGCAGCGCCGCGAGCGCAGCCTGCACCGCGGCGCGCACGTCGTCGGCGAGCCCCTCGCCGAAGAACTCCTTCGGCACGCCGATGCGCAGGCCGTCAACCGGCTGGCCCAGTTCGCGTCCGAAATCCTCGTCGGGCCGCTCGACGCTGGTCGAGTCGCGCGCATCGAAGCCGGCGATGGCCGACAGCACGCTGGCACAGTCTTCGGCCGTGGTGGCGATCACGCCCGCCTGGTCCAGGCTCGACGCGTAGGCGATCATCCCGTGGCGCGAGACGCGCCCGTAGGTAGGCTTCAGCCCGGTGATTCCGCAGAAAGCCGCGGGCTGCCGCACCGAGCCGCCGGTATCGGTGCCGGTGGCCACGGGAACGAGCCCGGCGGCCACGGCGGCCGCCGAGCCGCCCGACGAGCCTCCGGATATCGCCGAGCGATCCCACGGATTGCGCACCGCGCCGAAATGCGAGTGCTCGTTCGAGCCGCCCATCGCGAACTCGTCGCAGTTGGTCTTGCCGATGCACACCGCGCCCGCGGCCGCGAGCCGCTCGACCACCGCCGCGTCGAAAGGGCTGACGTAGTCGCCCAGCATCTTCGAGGCGGCCGTGGTTCGCCAGCCGCGCGTGACGAAGACGTCCTTGTGCGCGATCGGCACGCCGAGCAGCGGACCGCGCTCGCCGCGCGCTCGCCGCGCATCGGCCTCGCGCGCCTGCGCGAGCGTGCGCTCGGGCTGCACGTCAATGAAGGCGTTCAGATCGCTGGCCGCGACGCGACGCAGGCACTCCTCGGCCAGCTCCACCGAGGACACGCGCTTCGCCTCGAGCGCCTCGCGCAATTCGCGCAGCGATGCCCGCCCGGGAATGCCGCCTGCGCTCACTCGATCACCTTCGGCACGAGGTACAGGCCGCGCTCGACGGCGGGCGCCATCGCCTGCCCTGCTTCGCGCCGGTCGGCGGTGTCGGCGACATCGTCGCGCAACCGAAGCGTCTGGTCGTGCGGATGCGTCATCGGCTCGACGCCGGCGGTGTCGACGGCGCGCAGGCGATCGAACAATGCGAGCACTTCGCCCAGTTGCGCGGCAGCGCGCTCGATCTCGGCATCGGTGAGCGCGATGCGGGCGAGCGCAGCGATGCGACGGACCTCGTCGCGCGACAGTGGCATCGATGGCAAGGGCGTGGACACGGCGTTCAGGAAGACGCGGGGCAGCGATGTGCGAGCCACCCCGCTAGGCGCAGCCGACAGACGGCACGCGAGACGAAAGAACGGCAGGAAAACCGTCGGGTCGATCGGAAATTATACGGTATCATGCGACGCGAATTTCACGGGTCGCGAAATGCTCGGGTTCCTGCGCAAATACTTCTCCAACGACCTGGCGATCGACCTCGGAACGGCCAACACGCTGATCTACGTGCGCGGCAAGGGCATCGTGCTGAACGAGCCCTCGGTCGTCGCGATCCGCCAGGAAGGCGGGCCCAGCGGCAAGAAGACCATCGCCGCGGTCGGCACCGAGGCCAAGCAGATGCTCGGCCGCGTGCCCGGCAACATCGAGGCCATCCGGCCGATGAAGGACGGCGTCATCGCCGACTTCACCGTCACCGAGCAGATGCTCAAGC
>CALCZN010000254.1:0-12087 GCA_937903095.1 uncultured Burkholderiales bacterium | reverse complement strand
CGACACGAGCGCGTGCACGCGCGCGGCGCGCGTGGCGCGGCGCGCACCGAAGCGCGCCAGCAACTCATCGCGTTCCAGGTCCGCACGCAGCAGGTCGCCGAGCACGGCCGCGTCCTCCACCGACTGGGCGGCGGCCTGGCCGAAGTGCGGCGGCAGGACATGGGCGCTGCTGCCCAAACGCAGCACGGCGCCGACGTGCCAGGCGCCCGCCAGCAGCCCGCTGCGCACCGGTCGGCCGACGACCGTCGCGTCGTCGCGCAGCGACTCGCCCAGGCGCGCCAACAGATCCCCCTCGACGGCGAGCGCGGCGCGCAACTGCGCCGGCGTGCCGGCGGCGGGCGCCCCGGCCATGCGCTCGTCGCGCAGCAACGCCAGCCCCGCCTCGCGCATGCTCACCGGCACGATCATCGCCTTGGTGCGGCCCGGGCCGACGACCCAGGTCACCTGGTCGAGGCCCTGCGGCCGCGGCAGCAGCACGTAGTCCCAGCGCTGCGGCAGGCGCTCGCCGCCGGCATGCAGCGGCAACTCGATGCCCGCGACATCGGCGGCTCCGGCCATCACGACGAGATCGAAGCGGTGCCGGCGGCCGTCGGCGAGCGCGATGTGCGGCCGGGCGGCGGGTGCCTCGACGCCGCACCCCGTGCACTGCCAGTGCCCGTCGGCGCCGCGTGCCAGCGCCGAGTCGCGCAGTACACGCAGCAGTTCCGCGTACGGCATGCCGATCGCCGCGGGCAGGCGCGCACCGCCGAGCGCCGGCGTCTCGATCTCGAAGTGGGCGCGGCCGTAGGCGTCGACCACCGACACGCCGCGGTAGGCGAAGCCGCGGCGCACGCAGGCCTCGGCCAGTCCGAGCGCCGAGAGGTCGCGCACGAGGTTCGGCACGACGTCGATCTGCGCCGGCGGCGCGGCGACGTCGGGAGCCGCATCGAATACCTCGACGTGTACTCCGGCCGCCGCGGCCGCGACCGCCGCCGCCAGACCGGCCAGCCCGGCGCCGACGATGCCCACATGACGCAAGCGCGTCACGCCCGGCTCCGGCCGCATCCGGCGCGCGCCGATGCGGGCGCGAGTTCGTCCATCGCCGGGCCTGCATCCATCCGTCGTCTCCTGTCCTCGTTGGAAATCGGGTAAGCGATAGGGTATGGAATCCCGATCGGGCCGAAAAATGACTTCGATGGATCCCACGCTTCGATGCCATCGAATCGTCGAGGGTTAACCCCTTGCCGCCATGCGCTTCAACCGCCTCGACCTCAACCTGCTGATCGCGCTCGATTCGCTGCTGCGCGAGCGCAGCATCACGCGCGCCGCCGAACGCCTGAACCTCACGCCGTCGGCCGTGAGCAGCGCTCTGGCGCGGCTGCGCCAGTACTTCGACGACGAGCTGCTGGTGCAGGTCGGCCGCCGGATGGAGCCGACGCCGCGGGCGGAAGGCCTGCACGACGCCGTGCGCGACGTGCTCGTGCGCATCGACAGCACGATCGCGAGCCAGCCGCGGTTCGACCCGGCCTCCTCGGACCGCACGTTCCGCATCTTCCTGTCGGACTACATGCAGTTCGTGCTCGTGCCGCACCTGCTCGCGCTGGTGGCCGAACAGCGCTGCACCGCGCGCTTCGAGTTCCTGCCGCAGGTCTCCAACCCGCAGCGCAGCCTCGAGCGCGGAGAGGCCGACCTGTTGATCATTCCGCGCGGATTCCTGTCGCCCGACCACCCCGAGGAGGTCCTCTACGAGGAGGGCTTCGTCTGCGTCGTGTGGCGCGACAGCCCGCTGGCGCAGGGCGAGCTGACGTTCGAGCGTTACCTCGCGGCCGGGCACGTCGTCATGCAGCCGCCCACGGGCACCGGCGAGGCCTTCGAGGCCTGGTTCGTCAGGCGCTACGGCGTCGCGCGCAACGTCGCCGTCACGACCTACGGCTTCGCGCCGCTGGTCGCGCTGGTGTGCGGCACCGACCACATCGCCACGGTGCACGCCCGGCTGGCCCGCATTCTTGCCGCAGCGTGGCCGGTTGCGATCAAGCCGCCGCCGCTGCCGATCGAGCGCATGGAACAGGCCGTGCAGTGGCACAAGTACCGCACCCAGGATCCGGGGCTGGCATGGCTGCGCGACCTGCTGCGGCAAGCCGTTCGGCGCATGGACGCGGGCACGTGGTCCGACTGACTCCGATCGAATAGCGCAGCGGGGGTTAACCCTCGACGATTCGACGCCGTCGAATCGTGAGATTCATCGAAGTCATTTTTCGTCGGGAGCGAGATCTCCTACGCTCTCGCTCGCCCGATTCCGAAGAAGACAGGAGACGACCGATGGCTCGACGCCAGGCGATGGGCGAACTCGCGCCCGATTTTCAGGAACCGGACCGTACGCAGCCGCCCCGGCAGCGCTGACGGTCCACGACACCCACGCTCGAGGAGACGAACACATGCACGACATCGACACGCCGAGGCTGACCGCGCTCGCCATCGCAGCGCTGCTGGTCACCGGCGCGCAAGCGGCCGGCATCGACACCGGAAACCCGGACTGGTCCGTGCGCTGGGACAACAGCGTGCGCCTGAGCACCAAGTTCCGCACCGAGTCGGCCGACCCGGCGCTCAAGGATTCGTTTCGCCAAGTGCCCACCGGTGCGCCGGCGCCGGCGCCAGCGAGCTTTTCGTTCCCGCAGGCGCTGAACTTCAGCGCCGGCGACCAGAACTTCCAGAACAGCGGCCTCGTATCGGCGCGCGCCGATCTGCTGTCGGAGTTCGACGCGATCTGGCGTCGCGACTTCGGCATCCGCGTCAGCGCGGCAGCCTGGTACGACGACAAGCTGCACCGCAGCACCAAGGCCGACAACGATCCGACGATCGGCCAAATCCCCTACAACGCGTTCCCGAGCCGCACGCGCAAGCTGGCCGGCGAGAAGGGCGAACTGCTCGACGCCTTCGTGTTCGGCGGCTGGCGCTTCGACAACGGCATGAAGCTGACCGCGCGTCTCGGACGCCACGCGCTGCAGTACGGCGAGAGCCTGTTCTTCGGCGACAACGGCATCGCGCGGGCCCAGGGCCCGGTGGACATCGACAAGCTGCTGGCGTCGCCCAACGCGCAGTTCAAGGAGATCATCCGCCCGGTGCCGCAATTGTCGGCGCAGTTGCAGATCTCGCCCGAGGTCTCGATCGGCGGCTACGCGCAGTTCCGCTGGGAGGCCGACCGACTGGCGCCGGCCGGCAGCTATTTCTCGACGGCCAACATCCCCTGGGGCTCGCGGCAGCCGGAATTCGTCGACATTCCTGCGGGCACACCAATCTCAGGGAATTACGCCCTCGCATCCGGTGCCGACCAGGAGGCGAAGGATTCGGGCCAGTTCGGCCTGCAACTGAAGTGGCGCATCGACGAGACCGACCTCGGCTTCTACTTCGCGCGCTACCACGACAAGTCCGGCCAGCTCTACGGCAACCTGAATCCGGCCGGAGCGCCCGGTCCGACCGGCGCGCTGCCGGGCACCTGGTTCTACAAGTTCCCGGAGAACGTTAAGACCGCCGGCATCAGCGTCTCGCACTCGGTCGGCGACTTCAACATCGCGGCCGAGGCGTCGGTGCGCGACGGCATGCCGTTGTGGAGCGCGAATATGCTCTACCCCGGCGGCTTCGGCGCACCGCAGCCGCGCCCGGCGCTGGGTCGCACCGCGCACCTGAACCTGTCGACACTGGCGACCTTCGGGCCGAGCTTCATCGCGCGCGAGTCGAGCCTCGTCGCCGAGATCGCGTGGAACCGCGTGCTCTCGAAGGACGATCCCGACCATTCGCTCGACGAAGGCCGCACGCGCGACGCGACCGCGCTCCAGTTCATCTTCACGCCGAGCTATCGCCAGGTGCTCCCGGGGCTCGACCTGAGCGTGCCGGTCGGGCTGCGCTACGTGCTCGACGGCAACTCCAGCGTCACGGGCGCGGGCTGGGGCGCGAAGAACACGGGCAGCGCCAACCTGGGCATCGAGGGCACCTACCTCGGCGTCTGGCAGTTCGCGCTGAACTACACCCACTACATCGGCAAGGCAGTCCCGTTCGTCGACTACTCGCCGCTGCTGACCGGCGGACACGCCATCTACGGCCTCGGCAATCCGCTGGCCGACCGCAACTACCTGGCGCTGTCGCTGCGCCGCACGTTCTGATCTCCCGGGAGCTCACGATGACCTTCGATCGAATCTCACTGGTGGCCATCGCGGCGGCGGCGGCGATGGCTTGCGGCAGCGCGACGGCCGGCGTGTCGGCCGACGAGGCCGCGCGGCTGAAGTCCGAGCTGACACCGTTCGGCGCCGAAAAGGCCGGCAACAAGGACGGCACGATCCCGGCCTGGAACGGCGGCTACACGACGCCGATTCCCGGCGACAAGCCGGGTGGGCGCCGCGGCGACCCGTTCAAGGACGACAAGCCGCTGTTCTCGATCAACGCGAGGAACGTCGAGCAGCACGCCGACAAGCTCAGTGACGGGCAGAAGGGGATGCTGAAGAAGGATCCCGACAGCTACCGCATCGACGTCTACCCGAGCCGCCGCACCGCGGCGGCGCCGCAGTGGGTCTACGACAACACGTTCAAGAACGCCACCCGCGCCAGGCTCAACGGCGATCTCGTCGAGGGGGCCTACGGCGGCATTCCGTTTCCGATCGCCAAGACCGGTGCCGAGGTGATGTGGAACCACATGCTGCGCTGGCGCGGCACCTCGTGGGAGTTCCACATCAACCAGTACCAGCTCACCGCCGACGGCCGCATGGTGCTGACGACGGAAGGCCGCGCCGACCAGCAGATGCCGTACTACTTCCAGGAAGGCAGTCCGGAGCAGTTCGCCAAGTCCAACCTGTACTGGCAGATCCGCCTGATCAACGCCGGGCCGCCGATCCGCGCGGGCGAGGCGATCGTCGGCGGCACCAACATCGACGGCAGCAAGGACCAGGCGTGGGTCTATCTCACGGGACAACGGCGCGTGCGCAAGCTGCCGAACCCGTGCTGCGACACGCCGACGCCGTCGGCGGCCGGCGTCATGAGCTTCGACGAGATCGAAGTCTGGACGGGGCGGCTCGACCGCTTCGACTGGAAGCTCGCCGGCAAGAAGGAGATGTACATCCCCTACAACGGCAACAAGTTCCTGCAGCCCAGGACGGATGCCGAGGTGATCACGAAGAACCACCTCAACCCCGACCACGTGCGCTGGGAACTGCACCGCGTCTGGGTCGTCGACGCCACGCTGAGGCAGGGCCAGCGCCACCAGGCCCCCAAGGCCCGCTACTACTGCGACGAGGACACCTGGATCTGCGTGCTCGGCGACCGCTGGGACGCCAACGGCCAGCTGTGGAAGACGCTGTGGGCGCAGACCTTCGTCGCGCCGGACCTGCCCGGCACTCCCGTCGGCGCGTTCGGCTTCAACGACCTGCTGTCGGGACAGGGGTTCGCCGGCAACCTCTACAACGCGAAGACCTCGCAATACGCGATCGTTCCGCGCATTCCCGGCAGCGTCTTCACGCCGGACGCGCTCGCCGGCGAAGGCGTGCGCTGAGCAGCCGCAAGCCGCCGATGACGCGTTCCGGCATGCGATCGGCCCGCGCGCTCCCGGCAGCGCTGATCGCCGCGCTCGCAATCGGCGCGGTGCCGGCGCTGCCCGCGCCGCAGGTCGGCGATGCACTCGACCGGCCGGCCGTCGGCGCCCGCGACGCCGCCCACGCCGTGCTGCTGACCGCCGCCCAGGCGGGCACGCGACTCGTCGTGGCCGGTGAGCGCGGCATCGTCCTCACGTCCGATGACGCGGGACAGAGCTGGCGCCAGTCCCGCGTCCCGGTCAGCGTGAGCCTGACGGCGCTGCGCTTTGCCGATGCGGCGCACGGCTACCTCGTCGGGCACGGCGGCACTGTGCTCGCCACCGACGACGGCGGCCTGACGTGGACGCGGCAGCTCGACGGCCGCACGATCGCCCGGCTCGAACTCGACGCGGCGCGCGCCGGCGGCGATGCGGCGGCGCTGAAGTCGGCCGAGCGGCTCGTCGCCGACGGCCCGGACAAGCCGCTGCTCGACCTGCTCGTGCTCGACGCGCAGCGTGCCGTCGTCGTCGGCGCCTACGGCCTGGCGCTTGCCACCGACGACGGCGGCGCGAGCTGGTCGAGCTGGCGAGGGCGCCTCGACGATCCCAAGGAACTGCACTTCTACGCCGTGCGCAAGCGCGGCGACCGGATCGCAGTGGCCGGTGAGCAGGGGCTGTTGCGCCTGTCCACCGATGCCGGCAGGACGTTCAAGCGCATCGCGACGCCCTACCAGGGCAGCTTCTTCACGCTCGAGATGCCGAGCGATGGCGAGATCGTCGTCGCCGGGCTGCGCGGCAACGTGTGGAGGTCCGTCGACGACGGCGCCAACTGGAGCCAGTTGGCCTCGTCGGCGCCCGTGTCGATCACCGCTTCTACGCAGCGGGCCGACGGCTCGCTGGTCTTCGTCAACCAGGCCGGCATGGTGCTCGAACTCCGGCAGGGCAGCCTGCAGGCGCTGCCCGCCGGCCTGCTGCCGCCGCTGAACGGCTTGGTCGCACTGTCCGACGGCGCACTGCTCACCGTGTCGATCGACGGTGTGCGCCTGATCGACGTCGCGGCCGTGTCCTCGCAGGCCTCGGGCCTCTGGAAGAAATGAACGCCCATTCCTGCGCGGCGCCCGAAGCAGCCGAGCCATTCGATCGGCGCTCGGGCTCACTGGTCGAGCGTGCGCTGTTCAACAACCGCGCGATCGTGGTCGCGCTGTGCCTGCTGGTCACCGCCGTCCTCGGCTGGCAGGCAACGAAGCTGCAACTCAACGCCAGCTTCGAGAAGACGATTCCGACGCACCACCCGTACATCCAGAACTTCCTGGCGCACCAGGGACAGTTGACCGGGCTGGGCAACGCGCTGCGCATCGCCGTCGCCAACCCCGAGGGGTCGATCTACGACGCGGGCTATCTCGAGACGCTGCGCAAGCTCAGCGACGAGGTGTTCCTGCTGCCCGGCGTTGCGCGCACCCAGATGAAGTCGTTGTGGACGCCGACGACGCGCTGGGTCGGCGTGACGGAAGACGGCCTCGAGGGCGGCCCCGTGATCCCCGACGGCTACGACGGCTCGCCCGCAAGCCTGCAGCAGCTCGCGGCGAACGTCGCGCGCTCGGGCGAGGTCGGTCAACTCGTCGCGCTCGACGCCCGATCGAGCGTGATCTACGTGCCGCTGCTGGCGAGCGACGCCGAAGGGCGGCCGCTCGACTATGCGCAGTTCGCCCGGCGCGTCGACGAGCTGCGCGCGAAGTACGAGCCACAGGGCGTCGACATCCACGTCACGGGCTTCGCGCAGATCGTCGGCGATCTGATCGACGGCGTGCGTGAAGTGCTCGTGTTCTTCGCCCTCGCCGTCTTGATCGCGGCGGCGATGGTGCTTTGGTACACACGCTGCTTGCGCTCGACGGCGCTCGTCGTCGCCGCATCGCTGATCGCGGTGGTCTGGCAGATCGGCCTGCTGCCGACGCTGGGCCATGCACTCGACCCCTATTCCATTCTCGTGCCGTTCCTCGTGTTCGCGATCGGCATGAGCCACGGCGCGCAGAAGATGAACGGCATCATGCAGGACGTGGGCCGCGGCATGCACAAGCTCGTCGCCGCGCGCTTCACGTTCCGCCGCCTGTTCCTCGCCGGCCTCACGGCCCTGCTGGCCGACGCCGTGGGCTTCGCGGTGCTGCTGATCATCGACATCCAGGTGATCCGCGAGCTGGCCGTCGCCGCATCGCTCGGCGTCGGCGTGTTGATCTTCACCAATCTGATCCTGCTGCCGATCCTGCTGAGCTACGTCGGCGTCAGCGCGAAGGCGGCCGTGCGCAGCGTGCGCGCCGAGGCCGCCGGCGCGCAGAAGCACCGGCTATGGGCCTGGCTCGACCGCTTCACGCGCCGGCGCGACGCGACGATCGCCATCGCGGTCGCACTCGTTCTCGGCCTCGCGGGCCTGGCCGTCAGCACGCAGTTGAAGATCGGCGACCTCGATCCCGGCGCGCCCGAGTTGCGCCCCGACAGCCGCTACAACCGCGACGTCGCCTTCGTCAACGCCGCCTACGGTGCGTCGAGCGACGTGCTCGCCGTGATGGTCAGGACGCCGGAGGGCAAGTGCTCGCAGTACGACACCTTGAACAAGATCGACGCGCTGGAATGGCAGCTGCGCCAGATCGAAGGCGTCGAGAGCACGAACACGCTGGCCTTGCTCACGCGGCGCGTCCTCGCCGGACTGAACGAGGGCAACCCGAAGTGGTACGACTTCCTGCCCAACCAGGACATGCTCAACACCGTCACCGCCGGTGCGCCGCGGGGCCTGTACGACGACGCGTGCAGCCTGCTCACGCTCTACATCTATCTGCGCGACCACAAGGCCGAGACGCTGACGCGTGTCGTCGATCACGTGGAGGCCTTCGCCGACGCGCACGACGCCGCCGACGCGAAGTTCCTGCTTGCCGCCGGCAGTGCAGGCATCGAGGCCGCGACCAACATCGTGGTCAAGGAGGCTTGGCGTCACATGCTGTTCATGGTCTACGGCGCCGTCGCGCTGCTGTGCTTCGTCACCTTCCGCTCCTGGCGCGCCGTGCTGGTGGCGATGCTGCCGCTGGTTCTGACCTCGCTGCTGGCGGAAGCGCTGATGGTCGCGCTCGGCATGGGCGTCAAGGTCGCCACGCTGCCCGTCATCGCGCTCGGCGTGGGCATCGGCGTCGACTATGCGCTCTACATCCTCTCGGTGACGCTGGCGCAGCTTCGTCAGGGAAGAAGCCTCTCCGAAAGCTATTACCGCGCGCTGCTCTTCACCGGCAAGGTCGTGATGCTGACCGGCCTGACGCTGGCCATTGGCGTCATCACCTGGGTCGCGAGCCCGATCAAGTTCCAGGCCGACATGGGCCTGCTGCTGGTCTTCATGTTCCTGTGGAACATGCTAGGCGCCCTCGTGCTGCTGCCGGCACTGGCGCACTTCCTGTTGAAGCCCGAGGCGCGCAACACCGCCCCGGCTGCCACGACGAAGTCGGCTTCCTCTGCTCTTGCAGATTCCTCGGCGGCAGCGCCTCTGGCCCGCGAATCCGCCTAGATGTTCAAGCTTTCCTGGCGCTGGCGCGCTCCCGATCTGCGCGGACGCGCGCCCCTGCTCCGCTGGAGCCTGCGTCGGCGCCTGGCGTTCGGCTTCGGCATGCTGGTGGCGCTGCTGCTGGTGCTGGCCGCGCAGGCCATGCTGCAGACGCGCGAGCTGGGCGCGCAGCTCTCGCGCATCGTCGAGATCCACAATGCCCGGGCCGGCATGGCGCACGAGCTGAACGCCGCGCAGCTCGACTGGATGGGGCAGCTGCGCGCGCTCATCGTGCTCACCGACCCCGAAGACCTGAAGGCCCAGCAGGCTGCGCTGGACGCCGCGCGCAGGCACTACGCGCAGTCCGAGGAGGCGCTGGCGGCGGTGCTGCAGGGCGAGGAGGCCGCGGGCCTGCGCACGACCCTCGAGCAGATCACCCGGTTGCGTGCCGAAGTCGCGCCGGCGCTTGCGAGCGCCGAGCGCGTCGCGCTCGCGGGCCAGGGGCCCGAGGCGACCCTGACCCTGCTGTTCCAGGCCGACGAGGCGGCGCGGCAATGGCGCGACCTGATGGCGGACATCGTGGCGCAAGCGACCCACGCCAACCAGTTGGAGTACCGCACGGCACAGGCGCGCCAGCGCCGAGCGCTGGCGGTGACCGCGGCCGTGGCCTGCGCTGCCGTGCTGTTCGCCGCTGCAATGGCATGGGGCCTGATGCGCAGCATCACGCAGCCGCTGCGCCAGGCCGTCGCGGCGGCCGAGCGCATCGCCCAGGGGCGGCTGGACGCCGACATCGCCGTCGACCGCCACGACGAATTCGGCCGCCTGCAGCAGGCCATCGCCCGCATGCAGCAGCAGTTGCGCGAGATCGTCGCCGGACTGCAGGCCTCGGCCGGCGCCGTCGACGGTGCCAGCGGCGAGATCGGCGCCGGCGCGCGCGAGCTGTCGTCGCGCACCGAGCAGGCGGCGGCCCGGTTGCAGCAGGCTTCGTCGTCGCTGCGCGACCTGGCGCAAACGGTGGCGCAGTCGGCCCGGGAGGCGCAACAGGCCAGCGCGCTGGCCGACTCGGTGCGACATGAGGCCCGTCTCGGCGACGAGGCGGTGGCGCTGGTGCACAGGCAGATGCAGGCCATCGCCGCGTCGTCGCGGCGCATCACGGAGGTGGTCGATGCGATCGACGGCATCGCCTTCCGGACGAACCTGTTGGCGCTCAATGCCGCCGTCGAGGCGGCGCGCGCCGGCGAACAGGGACGGGGCTTCGGCGTGGTGGCGGCCGAGGTGCGCAGCCTGGCCGGGCGCGCCGCGGAGGCCGCGGCGCAGATCCGCGTGCTCAGCGCCGAAGCCGCCGCCTGCGTCGAGCAGGGCGAAAAGGGCGCCGACCAGGCTGGCGCCACCGTGAGCCGCCTGGCGCAGGCCGCGGGGCGCGTCGCTGCCACCGTCCATGCCGTCGCCGATACCGCACGCCAGCAGACCGCCGTGCTGCAACAGGTCGACGGCACCGTGGCCGAACTCGATGAAGCCACGCAGCACGACGCCGCGCTGGCCGAGCAGCTGGCCGCGGCCACCAGCGGGCTCAAGGATCAGGCTGCAACGCTCGAGCGCACGCTGCAGGGCCTGCACCTGGATGCACCCGCCGCGACCGAGGCGCGGGCCGTCCCGACCGGCGATGGCGTGGAGAAGACCTGCGTGTAGCCGGGGGCCGCTGTCGGACGCTTCAAGACTCAGTCGGCGAAGACGGGGTCGCCCAGCCGCTGCGCCAGCGCCGCCTTGTCGTCGACGCACAGCTTCGCGTAGACGCGGCGCAGGTGATGGCGCACCGTGGCGGGAGACAGACCCAGCGCGCGCGCCACCTCCTTGTGCGATTGCCCGCGGGCGTAGGCCGTAGAGACGGCGCGCTCCTGGGGGCTGAGGACTTCGAGCGGACTGCGCCGACGCAACCGCACGAGCAGCTTTTCGGCCACGCCTTCGATCTGCACCTGCAGCGAAGTGCCGACCTGACGCCGGACATGCGTCTCGCCTGGCAGCGCCTGCAGACAGGCGGGAAGCCGCGGACCGATCCAGTCCGGCCATTCCTCGCGCATCATTTCGGCGAAGCCCGGCTCCACGATGTGCAGCACGCCGCGCGCGTCCGTGATCGCCATCCGCTCCTGCACAGGCAGGCGTCGCCCGCGAACATCCAGCAAGTGCGACAGGCGGCTCAGGTTCAGCATCTCCTGCAGATGCGGCATCAGCAGTTCGAGCCAGCGGCGATCCCGGTCGGTGAAGGCAGGCCGGGCATGCCGCCGCACCAGCCCCATGCTCCCCAGCAGCTTCGATACCGGATCGACAGTGACGATCGCCAGCACCTGTTCGAATCCGTACCGCTCGGGCATCCAGGCCGACGACCGATGGGAGCGCAGCATCGCGCCGTCGAACCGATGACCGACGCCTAGTTCGGTGCAGCAACGGCACTTCACGATATTGTGTTCGGGATCGGCATTGATCAGATCGAGGATGCCGACATCGAGCTGCCAGACATGCGCGTGATTCAGGCGACTGCCCTCGCTGGTGCCTGCCCCCCAGATGCTGCCGTCGAATGCCACGTGTCCCTGCAGATGACGCAGCGCGGTGGCCTGGAACGCGGTGATGTCGGGTTGACACGCCGCCCGGTACAGCGTCAGCAGCGACGCCGATACGGCAAAGCCGTCGGGCACATCATCGACGCCAGGAACGATCGGCTGCGCACGCATGGCTGTGAGGGTGCCACGCCGGCACGAACGCCTCGTTGACCGAACTCAACCGGAATCGGGCCGCCGATCCGACGCGGAGGACCACACGCCGGAGCGCACTGCCTCGTTCAATTGAACGATCTTTCCGCCGCACAAGAGGAAACCTAGACTGAGCCTCCCTGATTCGGATGCGAGGAGACCCAAGGATGCACGAGACAGACCTTCGCATACGTGAACCGGAGGCGAATCCGCATACACCGGCAGAAAGCGACAGCTCGAGCTTCGCGGAGCGGCCCGGGCAGGCATACCAGGCGCGCTGGCAGCGCGTGATG
>CALCZN010000253.1:0-13922 GCA_937903095.1 uncultured Burkholderiales bacterium | reverse complement strand
TCGTCTGCTTTAGGCCCTTCCACTCCAGTGCCGCGACACGCTGTTCGGCGAGCGTCAACCGGCGCTCGAGATCCTCGATGAGCTGGTCGGCGGATTCGGCGCGACGGTGGACGCGGGCGAGCTCGTCTCGCAGGACGGTCGCCACCGCCTTCATCATTCCTTGAATCGCCTCGCGGCTGAGGGCGCGCATCAGTACGTCACTCCGGACAAGACCGCCGCGATGCCGCTGCGTCGTGCGCGCCAGTTGATCCACCGTTGCGCGCGCAGTGCCGCGAGGCCCGCCTGCCAGAGCGAGAGGAGTTGCTGCGCGCCGGGTTCGGGCGCGTCGTCCATGATGACCGACGCGTGACGCGCGACTTCGAAGTCGGCTGCGTTGTCGTCGGCAATCGCGATGCCGTCCGCGTCGATCAAGAAGATGCTCGTCTCGGTTGGCGACCCGGCGACCATCGGGACGTTTCCGCTGACGATGACGGGCAAGCCCATCAGCATGCCGCCGCGAGCGTTGATGGTCGGGAACGCGGGCGCTCCGCCGGTGCCGCGCATGAGCGAGAGCGCGGTTGCGGTGCGCGGATGAATGATCCAGTGTGCGGCGGTGAGGTCGTCAAGAGCATCGACCATCGCGCGCAGATCGGCGTCCACATTCGCCAAGGTGCCGCCCGTGGAATTGAAGGTCGTTGCACCGTAGCTGATGCTAGCCGGGCGCTCGGTGCCGCCTGCGTTGCTCGGGTCGATGAACGCGGCGTCGATGGCCTGCGCTGCGGCGCGGCCGAGATCGTCGCGCAGCGCCAGCTCCGCAGCCGGATTCGAAGAGCGCGCCAGGTCCTCCGGCACCACCGTGACCGCTGAACACTTCGCGCGCTTGAGCACGCGCGTCTCGCCGAAGGCTGCCGCGCTGATCGGCATCGGTGCGCCTTCGCCTGCCCAAGAGGCGGTGGCGCCGTCTTCCATGCGCAGCATCGGCACGTCGAACGGCACGCGGCGCATGCCTTGCAGCCGGCCGACAATGGTCATCGGTCGGATGAATTCGGCGAAGTCCCACGCCACCGGCTGCATCATTGCCGCCTGTTCCGTCGGATCGAGCGCCTCGACCGCCGCGCGCAAGGCGGTGACGACGGTGGGCGTGTTGGTCCAGCGTTGGCCTTCCGCGAAGGCGCGGGCTTCCGCCCAGTCGCCGTGCCCCATCACGAGGGCCCGATAGAGACGGGCGACGGCCAAGCCGCGCGGGGTGAGGTCGAGGGTCTTGGACATGCTGTGCGTTTCCCTTCAAGTCGTTGAAGGAAAGTTTCCCGCGTCTTCATCTTCTTCGCGTTCATCGCGATGAGCCTCGTGTCGCAGTATCTCGGCCGGCGTCCTGCGCGAGCCGCGCGGTGGCGTCACCCGGAGGAAGTCGCGTTCGAGCGCGCCGATGCCGCCGCCTTCGCGCAGCCACGCGTCGAACGCAGAGCCGATGAACAGCTCGGCTTCGCGCGATGCCCGGCGCCCGCCGAGCAGCGCATCGGCCACCTCGCGCAGCAGTCTGATCCGGTGCTCGCGCGTGTAACCGGTCGGGAGTCGCGCGCGGCCGAAGGGGTCGTGGAAGAGGCTCATGCTGTGCAGCTCCTAGATCTGTGTCAGGCGGGCGCCGAGCGGGCGGGGGTAGCGTGCCTATGGGACAGCCGCGTCGCGGGCGCCTGCGTCGTTCTCGTCGGTCGGCGGTGCGTCGGTCGCCGCGCGTCGCGCGGTGCTGGCCCTGTTCGTGGCCCTGTTCGGCCCTGTTGTGGTTGGGAACAGGGCCACGGCGAGAGCCGCGCCCGGCTTGGCTTTGCGCATCGCCCGGCCCTGTTGGCCCTGTTGGCCCTGTTCGTGGGGAAACCCTGTAGAAAGCCGCGCGGGGGGCTTGGCGCTCGGGCGCGAGCAACGCCTGCAAACTTTTTCTCGAAGAACAGGGCCAACAGGGCCAAGCCCTCCCGGCATCGGCCGGAGAACCAAGCCGGGCGCGGCTTTCCCACGTGGCCCTGTTCGTGGCCCTGTTCGCGCGAACAGGGCCAACAGGGCCGCTTCAGAAGCCGGCGTCACTCTGCGGCTGGAAGAGCGCGGTGTACCACGCGGCGGACCGATACTCGTTCACGGCGTCTGCGACAGCGCCTGCGCTCTCCGCCGTGTGCCCCTCTCGGATCCAGACCCGCAGCCGCTCCGTGCCGCCGCCGCGCGCGACACGCACCTTCTCGCCGAACGAGCGCCAGCCGGCCCGCGACAGCGCGTAGCCGAGTTGCCGCTTCCGCCCTTGGTCATTGCCGCCGCCGCCGTCGAGCAGCGCCATCAGATCCGACGACGCGGCCACCGGCGCCTCCCACTCGGCCAGCACTTCACCAAGATCACGTTCGAGCTGCGGCGTCGTCGCCTCGATCACGGCGAGCTTCGCAGCGTTTAGCGGCGGACGCTCTCCGGGGTTGAAACGACTGATGTCGCGCGAGTGCAAGAACCACGCGACCGAATCAATGAAGTCCGAGTCATGCAACGCGGCGTAGATCGCGGTGTAGTAGTCCGGCGGGCGCGGCTCCGACGGGTTCTCGACGACAGCGATGCGCCGATCATCGTGCGACAGCCGCAACGCATCTTCATGGTTCGAGTAGTTCAACCAGCGCACGCAGTTCTGCTCGCGATACTGGTGGCCGTACTTCGGATTGATCAGGTGCTGCTCCGCCGTCATCATTTGGCGCCAACGCTGTTCGAGGTGGTACGTGTTGCTGATCGACCCGCCCATCCGAATCTCGTCCGCGATGGCGCACCGAATGCCGCCGCCGATGGCGCCGTTGAAGCCTGAGGTGAGCAGGCCGTACAGATCGAGCGACGCGGCGACCTCCCCGCGCCAGACCCGCGTCAAGACCGACGACAGCCAGTTGCGGCCGATGCCGAAGGCGCGCGTCCAGAACAGGTAGCCGAAGTGCGGCAGGACCTCGGGCCGCTGCTCGGCATGCGCGAGCCAATCCAAGAACCGCTCGCGCTCCTCAGGCTCCGGCACGAGGAAGGCGACGTGATCGAGAAAGACCCGCACCCGTTCCTCCCAGCCCTGCGGCTGCACGCGCTTGCGCGGCGTCCACAAGTTCACGGCCATTTGTCCGGTGTGATCGCGGATGAAGCGCGGGCGACCGAGCGCTACGACCATCGAGGCGACGACGATGCGACGCGGCGAGTCGCGCCATACGGCGGTCAGCGCCCGACTGCGCGTCTGGCCGTTTTCCGTGACGACGCGGACCGACGCGCGATACGCTTCGACGAAGGTGCTGAGGTCGAGCACCGTCGCCCGACAGGACTCGCCCTCGGCAGGCAGCACGACGACCGGCGAGCCCTTCTGCTTGACGAGCACGCAGCGGGCGAACATCTCCTCCTCAGTCATCTGCCCCGCCACGGGCACGGCCGCCAGCTCCTCGCGCCCGATCCGCCGGTTCTCTTCCATCTGCGCGACGCGACGCTGCGCCGCCGAGATTCCAGCATCGTGCGCAGCCCGGCTCTCGGCGATATCGGCGAAGACCGCATCCGCAGCGGCATCGATCGAATTCACAGGCATCGCGACGCCTCCCCGTTGATCTTGTCGAGTTCGTCCGCAGCCTCGTCAGCGAGCCAGTCGGTCAGCGCGCGCCAGCCCTTTCCTGAGCAGTGACCATGGTGGCAACGGAACGCGCCGTAGTAGGAGTTGTCGGCGTCGGGCACGCGGACCGCCGAGCCGTTGTCGGCGCCGCCGGTGTGGTCTCCGACCCAGGGGCAAGAGACGTCGATCCACCCACCCGCGTCCGGGCTGTGGCGCTTGACCATCCCGCGTCGTTCCATGGCGGCAATGTGGGCCTTGAACAGCTCGATGCGGGCGCGCAGCTCGGGCAGCGGCGTGTCGACCAGCGCCCGCCCTTCGCGACGCCGCGTGTGCACCTCCAGCCCGAAGGCGCTCACGATCTCGTCGAGCGTGTAGCGGCGCGCCGGGTGCCACGCCTTCGCCGTGACCGGATACGCACCGCCGTAGGCGGGCTTGCCGTTCACGAAGCCGGGCAAGCGACCGATGCGGTTGAAGCCGCCCATGCCGGGATCTGCGCCGAGGAGCTTCGCGCTGATGAACGCATCGACGACCGCACCGAACCGTTCGCGATCCCGGCACGGTTCGGACAGGAAGTACCAGACCTGATGATTGTCGGGCGACGTCTCGATGACGGCGGTCGGCTCAAGGGCTTCGACCGTGAGCCAGGGCACCTTCGTCCCGACGTCGTCGATCATCAGCGCGCGCGCCGCCGCGAAGCCCTCCCTCCGGCGACGCCACGAGCCGTCCTCTGCACGGCGAAACGAGGACACGCAGAGATACCCGTTGCATGCCGGGTGCAGGTTCAGCACCGAGTTGAAGCCGTACGGGCGCGGGCGCCACCTGCGCTCGCGAGGCAGCTCCGGCGTATCGTCGGCGGCCGGATCGCCCCGGAACCCGATCACGATGGCCCGCTCGTCGTCCGGCATGCCGGCCACGAAGGCTTCGAGGAAGTCCTCCGGATACACCTTCGCGCTCATGCTGCACCTCCTGCCCGCAGCTCGCGCACGAGGTCGTCCAGATCGAGCTTCGAGCAGGAGCGGAGGCAAGCGACCTCGCCCTCGTAATCGTTGCCGAGGCACGGCGACCGATAGAACGCGTCGCGCTGTCGGCAACGCGGGCAGCGCGCATAGAAGAAGTCTTGCAGCTGACGCCGACCCGGCTTCACAGCATCGACGATCGTTGCCCAGCGCTGAGCGATCGTCACCGCGCGCTCCGGCTCGATGACGGGCGGCTCTCGCCGCGCACCCTCGACGATGTACGCGGCGACGCGGAGCGCGCGATAGTCGAGGCGGCAGGCGCGCCCGGCTTCGGCCACCTCCTGCAGCGCATGCTGCAGATCGCGATACGAATACGTAGGGACCCCGCGCGGAAGGCGGGTGTGCTTCGAATATTTCATGACGTACTCCAAAGACGATGGAGCACGCACGCGCCAGTCGCGACGAACTGCGGCGACCCTTTCCCCGGTCACTGTTTAGACCGAGAATTAGCGGGCTCTTCCTAGCAGCAGTCCTCGCTCAACGGCCGCATCGGACCCAACCCCGATCGCGGCCGTTTTCTTTCCCGACGACACGCGCGCCCCGACAGTTGGTCAGGTGCGCGTGCGGCGCTGGACGTTGCCCTTGCGAGCGTAGTCGGCGAAGGGGTCCGGCAGCGCGGCATCGCGCCGAGCGCATTCCGCGACGAACGCGGTCAGGAGGCGCCTACGGACGAGGAAGGTGGTGTTACAGCGCAGGAACTCGGACGGCCACGCGTCGGGATACTTCCGGCGCAGGGTCATGAGTTGCTCCGGCGTGAGACCGATACCGCGAGCGAATTGCGCGGCCTTGACGAACTGATCCTCTGGATCAACAGTCACTGCGGATTGATTCATAGAAACTCCAAAAACGAAAAAGGGGGCCGGGTACTGCGTCAGCGCGTATCGCGCTCCTTTCTCCTTTCTGGCCTTTCTACGAGTGTCGTCCGAGGCTGCCCTCCATGTTTGGCTGTCGGCTCCTGAGGAGAGCCGACAAGCGCTATTTTCGCTGATCCGAGTGAAGAACGAAACTACTCGGCGTGCCGGTTACAGCAGGCCGCACGAACGACTCCCACATCGAGAGCAACTCGGCCTTGCGCGGCAGCCGCTGCGCCATGTCGTAGTGCTTGCGCACGAGCGGGTTGCGGTCGATGCCGTGCGAGAGCAGGTGCCCCCGGTCCTCGCCGATCACGCCCGCTTCGCTCAAGAAAGTTTCCGCCGTGCGCCGGATGTCGGTCGCGCGCAGCCCCCGAGCGTGAAGTGACAAGCTCAATGCCTTGTACCCGCCGGGCAGGTCCAGCGCGCCGGCGCGCAATTCGGCGGCCATCGCCGGAGTGATCGGCAGGAGGTTCAGCTTCTCGCGCGCATCGCGGCCCTTGCAGTCGCGGATGAGCAGCTTGTTACCGTCAACGATCTCTGCGGCTTGCAGTTGCCGCAAGCGCTGTACGCTCAAGATGGCCAAGCGCCCGAACGCGCCCACCGGCCCACGCGCTTCGAGCTCCTGCCAGATTTCGTTCATCACCGGCTGCTCTATCTCAACCTTGCGGGCCTTCTCGAACTTGCCTTGGCGACCGATCGGCGTGACCGGGTTCGTCGTTATGGCGAAGCGGGGCACGCTCTCCGGACGCGTGAAGTCGTTGTCCGACTTCGCACCCCAGGCAAAGGCGGCATGCAACGTCGCACGGGCTCTGTTGACCGAGACCGTCGCGCCGGCCTGCGCCTTCGTGCGTAGCAGTGCCGTGAGTTCATGTGTCTCGACGAGACGGGCACGCTTCCGGGCGAGCTCGTGCTCCCAGTCTTTCCCGAGCAGCCACCGCGCTGCCCACCGCGAGTCGCGCGCGCTCGGCCTGTCGCCGAGATAGTCGGCGTACGCCTCCAACAGTTCCCGCAGCGTGCCGCCTTCGACAGCCGGGTCGAGGCGCTTGCGCCCGACGATGTCGATCGCGATCTCTCGTGCCCGGGCAATGCCGATCTCCGGGAACTCGCCCAGCTTCACAGACGAGTCGCGGCCGCCGATGCGGCGCCGGAGGACCCAGCTCTTCCGGTCGGCCGAGCGGACGAGCAGCACTAGCCGGGCGCCGTCCGGAAGGTCGAGGGTGACGTCCGTGATCTTCTCGCCCGGCGTCTTCGTGGCGAGCAGATTGCGATGAGTGAATTCTTGCTTGGTGCGTCGTCGAGCCATTGAGCAATCCCTTTAGTGCGACCCCCGTGCGACCCCTTATAGCTCGCCGGTGTGGGTACTCACTAATTTTCGCTCGGAGCTGCTCTTCGCTCCTATTTCTGATGCAAATTACTGATAAAAAACGCTTTTCAGCTGGCAAAGCACAGCTCGACGTTGCTCGGGCTTGCTCGGCGGGCATGCCGAAGAAAGTCTCATAATCCGTTGGTGCCGGGTTCGACTCCCGGGGGGCACCAGCACGTCATGCCTTTCGACCATTCTTCCTCTCCGCTGCTCGTCGCGACGCTCGCGATCGCCCTCGGCTTCGGCTCGTGGGCGGGGCAGGCTCACGGCGCGCAACCCGGCCTCGGGTCGGCCTTCACCCACCCGACCCCTCCTGCAGACGAGTCCGCGCCGGGAATGCGCGCCTCGAGCGACCCTTCGGCATCGGAGCTGCATTTCCGCATGCGATCGCCGCGCGTGCGGGAGTTGCAGGCGCGCCTGCGTCAGGCGAAATACCTGGCCGTCGACAACGTCGACGATCGCTTCGGCATGCTCACCCGAAAGGCGGTTCTCGACCTGCAGCGCGACAGCGGACTGCCCGCTACCGGCGCGGTCGATCCGGCCACCTGGAACGCGCTGCTGCAGCGCTCGCGCGCTCCTACCGAAGCCGAGCTGAACAACCTGGACATCGGCCCGTGGTTCACGGCCCCCACACAGCCGGGCTACCTGCGCGAGTTGCAGCACCGATTGCGGCAGGTCGGCCTGTACGGCGGCCCGGTGGACGGCGCCTTCGACGAGGCCACTCGCCGCGCGATCGAAGCCTGGCGCCTGCGACTCGGCCTGGTCGCCAGCGACGTCATGGATGAGCGCGCGTGGATGCCGCTGGTCGGCCGCACGCGCAATCCGCGCTATGCCGATCTGTTCGATGCGCCGCCTGCCAGCGCGCTGGCGCAGG
Source organism: uncultured Burkholderiales bacterium (assembly GCA_937903095.1). Classification (GTDB taxonomy): domain Bacteria; phylum Pseudomonadota; class Gammaproteobacteria; order Burkholderiales; family Burkholderiaceae_E; genus Zeimonas. Next base: position 6,247 of record CALCZN010000253.1, on the reverse strand, counting down.
AACTGGACGCGCGCTGCGCGGTGGGCAAGGTCGTCTGCATCTCCCGGCAGCAGCGCCTGATGTCTTTCGTCGTCGACGGCGAGGTGAAGTTCACGCGCGAGGCGCGTTTCGCGCGACCGGGCTGGGAGAGTCCGGGGGGAGAGTTTCGCATCTGGTACAAGAACAGCGACACGATCTCGAAGATCTTCGGCGAGCGCACGCCGATGCCCTACGCGATCTTCTACCAGGGCAATGTCGCCATCCATTTCTCGCAGGACTTCGCCGACAAGGGCTACGAGAGCGGCTCGCACGGCTGCAGCCAGCTGCGCGACTACCAGGTCGCCAAGTGGCTGTACGAGCAGGTGAAGATCGGCGATCGGGTCGTCGTCTACTGATTCCCGGCGTTGCCGCGATCCGGCTCCGGCCCGCCGCTCGCGGTAGCGTCCGCTTCAATCGTCCGACGCGTAGCTCGCCAGCAGCACGTCGGCGGCCGCCTGGCGAATCGGAATCAGCGCCTGGTATTCGGCCGAGCGATGCCAGCCGTCGATCGAAGCGAGATCGGGAAAACGCAGCACGACGGTCTCGGCATATGGTTGCTCGCCGCTCAGCGTTTCGGCGAGTCGTCCGCGAAACAGCAGTTCGCCGCCCCAGCGGGCGAGCGTCGCCGGCACCCGGCTGCGATATTCGGACCAATGCTGCGCGTCGCGCACGTTGACATGGCCTATGAGCCAGGCGGGCATTCGTTCGTCTCCTGTTGGTGCTGACCGATGTCGGCAGTCGCTTGATCCGACGGATTATCGCGGGGCGACTGTTACGTGGATACGTTTCCGGGGTATCGTCCGTTGCGATGATTTCCACGGATGGCCCCGAAACCGTCCCGCGGGCACGACCCGCGGCCACGCGCTCGCGCTACCGTCCCCGCCGCATCCGCCTGCGCGACGGCCGCGAAGTCACGCTGCGCGAGATCCGGGAGACCGACGAGAGCGAGATCCTCGAGGCTTTCGAGCGGCTCTCGGACGAGTCGCGCTATTCGCGCTTCATGCAGCACAAGAAGCGGATCGATCCTGCCGCGCTCGAACGCGGCCTTCATCCGCGCGCCGGGCTCGACTTCGTTCTGGTGGCAACGACTCCGGCGCAGGACGGCATCGACATCGTCGGCGCCGCGCAATACCTGCCGTCGCAGTCGACCGACGCGAGAGCCTGCGAGTTCGCGGTCACGGTGGCCGAGGACTGGCGGCGCACCGGGCTCGCGACGGCGTTGATCTCGCGGCTCGTCCGTCGCGCGCGGCGCGACGGCTACCAGGCGATCGAAGGGCGCGTGCTCGCATCGAACCTGCCGATGATCGCGCTGGCGCGCGACATGCGCTTCGACGTCGAGCCGGCGACGGGGGAGACGGGCACGCTTCTCGTTCGACGCGCGCTGATGGCCGGAGCTGCGCCGGCGCGCCGGCGATACGCGTAGCCGCACGCCGCGTTCGGTGCGCGTTCGACGCGCTCGCTCGCGGCGATCGTCGTTCGCCGAAAACGCTTGCCGCGGCAAGGGCGTTTGCGTACCGTTTCCCGGCTCCTTCCGCCTTCCCCGGCGCAACGCCTTCGAGGTTTCTCCCATGTCCTACGACTTCGTCATCGTCGGTGCCGGACACCACGGACTCGCCTGCGCCGCGTATCTCGCCAGGGCGGGCGAGAGCGTGCTCGTGCTCGAGCGCAGCTCCCGCGTCGGGGGCGGATGCAGCACCGAGGAAGCGACGCTGCCGGGGTTCCGCCACAACATCTGCTCGGTAGTCCACACGCACGTTCCGACGAGCCCGGTCTACCGCGATCTCGAGCTGGAGCGCCACGGCGTCCGCTACGTCTATCCGGAGCATCTGCGCGGAACGATCTTTCCCGATCAGCGCAGCCTCGTGATGTATCGCGACGCGAACCGGATGGCCGACGAGATCGCCCGGTTCTCGGCGCGCGACGCGCGCACGTTCCGGCAACTGGTCGCGGATTACGGGGAATTCATCGATTCGACCTACCTGTCGCTGATGTACTCGCCGCCGCTGGCGCCGTCGCTGCAGAGCGCGCAGCTCGAGCAGTCGGCCGAAGGGCGCACGTTGCTGCAATGGCAGGCGAGCACGCCCGTGCAGTTGCTCGACGAGCTGTTCGAGAGCGAAGAAGTGAAGGTGCATTTCCTTGCGCGGATGACGGTGCTCGGTTTCCCGCCCGACCAGTTCGGCCAGGGATGGATCTGCCTGTTCCGCATCCTGAAGGCCGAAGCGCCGATCTGCGTCGGCGGATCCGGCTCGCTCGCGCTCGGGCTGCGCCGGGCGGTCGAGGCGCACGGCGGCGTGGTGCAGACCGACGCGGCGGTGCACCGCATCGTCGTGCACGGCAACCGGGCGATCGGCGTCGAGCTGAAGGACGGGCGAAGGATCGACGCATCGAAAGCCGTCGTCACCAACGTCGAGCCGAAGAAGAGCTTCCTCGGCATGGTTGGCGAAGAGCACCTGCCGTCCCCCTTCGTAGCGCGGGTGAAGAACTACCACTCGAACGGACGATCGCTGTTCGTGCTGCACCTGGCGCTGTCGGCGCCGCCGCACTATCGGGCCGCGGCCGGGAACGCTCCGGTGGATCTCGCGTTCAGCCAGGAGATGTTCGGCGGGCGCGTCGAAGACCAGGTGCGCGCATACCGCGACATCGCGACGGGCGTTCCGCCGCGGATGGAGATGCTGCAGGTGACCCTGCCCACGCTGTTCGATCCGTCGCAGGCCCCGGCGGGCAGGCACACCGCGGTGGTCTGGCAGTACGCGCCGTACCGGATCGAGCCCGACGGGCCCGAAGGATGGCGCAGGCTGCGCGACGAATACGCCGAGCACGTGCTCGGACTTTGGAGCTCGTACGCGCCGAACATCACGAAGGACGTGATCCTCGGCATGAGGATCCAGGATCCGACCGATACCGAGCGTCACAACGACAACCTGGTGAACGGCGTCGACGTCGTGGGCGACATGACGCCCGACCAGATGGGCTGGTTCCGGCCTTTCGCAGGATGGTCCGACTACCGCACGCCCGTCGAAGGGCTCTACATGTGCGGCGGCTACTGCCATCCGGGAGGCGGCGTGCACGCCGGCGCCGGTCACAACGCCGCCGGCGTGATCGCCGACGACTACCAGCTGAACCGGTGGTGGGACTGATGCCCGAGCGCGAGACGAGATTCGTCGTCAACGCGTCGCCCGCGGAAGTGTGGAAGTTCGTGCGCGACGTGCACTCGCTGTGCAGCTGCATCCCCGGCGTCGAGAAGGTGACGCTGCTCGACGAACGCACCGCCGACCTGACGGTGAAGGAGAAGGTCGGCGTCGTGCCGCTGATCGTGAAGCTGACGGCCCGCATCGATGCGGAAGATCCGCCTCACTACCTCCATGCGGTCGCGACGGCCGATCATCTGACGATGGAAATCGACGTCGGCTTGAAGCCCGATGGCACGAGGACCGAGTTGCTCGGCCTGATCCGCGTGAAGGGCGAGGGGCCGCTCAGGCCGGTCGTCAACAGCCTGTTCGACAAGCGGGCGGACGAGCGCGCCGCGCAGTTCGCCGAGCAGCTCGAGCGGCGCTTCGGCGCAGTCGGCGCAGTCGGCGCAGTCGGCGCAGTCGGCGCAGAAGTCGTTGCGGAGACGACGCCCGAGGAACTTGTGCGGGAGCGGGGATGGCTCGCGCAGGTCGGCGAGTGGCTCCGGCGCCTCTGGCAGCGCCTGCAGGCGCGGTCTGCGTCGCCGGGGAAATGACGCTGCGCTGCGTCCGCGTTGGCGCGCAACCCCTCGCTTCGTGACCGATTCGATGCGTCTTCGGCGCGTCTTCCGGTACCGTCCCGCGAAACCGGAGAATTCCCGATGAAGACGCTTTTCGCTGCCCTGCTGCTCGCCGCGAGCCCCTTCGCGCAAGCCGCCGATACGGTCGACGTCTTGCGATGCCCGGGCGACGTCTACACCGATCGGCCGTGCGAGGGCGGCCGCCGCGTGTCGGTCGATCCGTCGTCGAACCTGATCGCGGCCGAGACGCGCCGGCCGTCCGCCGTCGCCGAGCCGTCGGGGCCGTCGGTACTGATGATTCCGCGACCGAAGCCGGCGACCTTCGAGCCGCCGTCGCCGCCGCACTCGCCGCTGATCTTCGGGCCGCCGACGGTGAACGTGCGGCTCGTGCCCTAGCGCTGCGAGAGGCTGCGATGTACGAACAGACCGTCCTCGTCGAGCGCAACGGCCCCGTCACCACCGTCGTGATCCGGCGTCCGGAGAAGCGCAACGCGGTAGACGAACCGACGGCCAGCGCGCTGCGCGAGGCGTTTCTCGCCTTCGACGCCGACGACGAAGCCAGCGTTGCCGTGCTGACCGGCGCGGGCTCGGACTTCTGCGCCGGCGCCGATCTCGCGCGCGTCGCCGAAGGCATGCGGTACGAGCCCGAAGGCGTGGGGCCGATGGGGCCGACGCGGCTGCTGTTGACCAAGCCGGTGATCGCCGCCGTCGAAGGCCATGCGGTGGCCGGCGGCCTCGAGCTGGCGATCTGGTGCGACCTTCGCGTGGCGAGCGCCGATGCGATCTTCGGCGTCTTCTGCCGGCGCTGGGACGTGCCGCTCGTCGACGGCGGCACCGTGCGACTGCCGCGGCTGATCGGCCACGGGCGTGCGCTCGACATGATCCTCACCGGACGTCCGGTGGACGCGCAGGAGGCGTTGTCCTTCGGGCTGGTCGACCGGATCGTGGCACCGGGCACGGCGCGCGCAGCCGCCGAGAAGCTCGCGCGCGAGATCGCACGCTTTCCGCAGGCCTGCGTGCGCGCGGACCGGATGTCGGCGCATCGCCAATGGGGACAGGACATCGCCGGGGCGCTGCGCTTCGAAGGACGGGGCGGCGAGCCGGTGATCCGCGAGGAGGCGTCCCGCGGCGCCGCTCGCTTCGCGGCCGGGCACGGGCGCGGCGGCGACTTCGAATCGATCTGAGAACCGGAAGCCACGATGAACGAACGCGTCCCTTCCTTCTCCGAACTTCCTGCACCGCCCTTGCGGCCCTGCCTGCGGCTGGACGTCGAAGTGGGTGCGCCGGTCGAGATCGGTCCGGCGGCTTCGTCCTTCGGCTACGGACATCGCCGCGTCATTCCGATCACCGGCGGACGCGTGCAATGCGAGCACGACAGCGGAGCGTGGCGGGGGCGCGTGCTCGCCGGCGGCGCAGATTTCCAGCTGCTGGTCGGCGAGCGCGCGGCGCGCCTGGAAGCGCGCTACGTGATCGAGACCGAAGCGGGCGATCGCATCTACGTCGAGAACTTCGCGCTGCGCAGCGGCTCGCCCGAGGCGATCGCGAAGCTCGCGCGCGGCGAGCCGGTCGATCCGTCGCTCGTCTACTTCCGCTGCGTGCCGCGCTTCGAGACCGCGGCGCCGTCGCTCGCGTGGATGATGGAGCGGCTGTTCGTCGGAACCGGCGCCCGGCGTCCGGAGCGGGTGGAATTGCGCGTGTTCGAGCTGGGTTGACGTTCAGTCGGACGGAGCCACCCACGCCGGCGGCGTGAGCCTGCGTTTCCCGTCCTTCGTCCTGCGCACGTCCGGCTCATCGAGCGCCGCGCGGTCCCACAGCTGGCAGGTCACTTCCTCGTGGCGCTCGTCGAGCGCCTCGCAGTAGTTCGCGTAGATGCAGGTGGCGACCTGGTTGCCGTGGCCGCTGCGCACCTTGGTGAACCAGTCGGGGTCGGCCAGGCTCGCGCGCGCGAAGCCGACGACGTCGGCGCGGTCCGAGGCAAGCAGTTCCTCGGCCTGTGCGAAGCCGTGCACGCCGCCGGCGACGACGACCGGCGTCGACAGGCCGGCCGCGCGAATCGCCGCGCGGATGCGCGCCGAGGGCTCGAAGTTGCGCCCGAAGGGCCCGCGCTCGTCCGACACGTGCGCCGGCATGCATTCGTAGCCGCTCGGGCCGGTGTACGGATACGCGGCAGCGCCGATCGCCGGCTGCTTCGCGTCTTCGAACTTGCCACCGCGCGACAGCGACAGGAAATCCATTCCGGCGCGCGCGAAGGCGACGCCGAATGCGGTCGAGTCGTCGAGCGTCGATCCGCCGTCGATGCAGTCCTCCGAAAGGAAGCGGCAGCCGACGACGTAGTCGGCGCCGACCTCGCCGCTCTTGCCCAGGAAGACCTCGAGCGGCAGGCGCCCGCGGTTTTCGCGCGAGCCGCCGTAACCGTCGTCGCGCGTGTTCAGCGCCGACAGGAACGACGCCATCGTGTAGGCGTGCGCGTAGTGCAGCTCG
>CALCZN010000252.1:0-19661 GCA_937903095.1 uncultured Burkholderiales bacterium | reverse complement strand
CCCTTGTTGTTGCCGCTGCCGCCGACGATCAGCATCGTCCAGATCTGGAAAGTGAGGATCGGCTGGAAATCCTGCGGACTGACGAATCCGATGAAGCTCGCATACAGCGCGCCGCCCAGCCCCATGATCGACGAGCCGATCACGAAGGCCTGCAACCGGTATCCGAAGGCGTTCTTGCCGAGCGACGCCGCCGCGGTCTCGTCCTCGCGGATCGCCTTGAGCACCCTGCCCCACGGCGAGCGCACCATCGCCTCGAGCCCGGCGTAGACGAGCCCCATGACGACGAGCACGAGTGCGAGCATCAGCAGGTTTCGCCCGAGCACCGTGTCGAGCAGTCCGGGCAGCGGCCGCGGAATGCTGGCGGCGCCCTGGCTGCCGCCGGTGAGTCCCTGCGCGTTCAGCGCCACGAGTTGCAGCGTGGTGGCGATGCCGATCGTGACGATCGCGAGATAGTCCTCGCGCAGGCGCAGCGTCGGAATGCCGACGACGAAGGCGACGACGCCGGAGGCGACGAGTGCACCGACCAGCCCCACCAGGAACGGCAGGTCGAAGCCGCCCAGGTGCATCAGGTACTCGGGGCCGCACAGGATCGCGAAGGTATACGCGCCGACCAGGAAGAAGCCAGCCACGCCGATGTTGAACAGCCCCGTGTAGCCCCACTGCAGGTTCAGGCCGAGGCAGACGACCGCGAAGATCGACGCCTGCGCGAGGAAGAAGACGAGGTAGGAGAACAGTCCGATCATCGTCGAGGCCGCCGGTGGGTCAGCTGCGATCTCCGAGGATGCCCTTCGGATAGACGAGCAGGATCGCGAACATCAGCAGGAACGCCACGGCCGGCTTGTAGGCCGGGCCGATCAGCGGCACCGACATCGACTGCGCCAGTCCGATGATCAGTCCGCCCAGCACGGCGCCGTAGATGCTGCCGATGCCGCCGAGGATCGCCGCCGCGAACATCGGCAGGATCAGGTTGAAGCCCATCTCGGAGGAGATCTGCACCGTCAACCCGAACAGGATGCCGGCCACGGCCGCCAGTCCGGCGCCGATGAACCACGTCCAGCGGATCACCGCCTGCACGTCGATGCCGGCGACGCGCGCGAGCGCGGGGTCGTCGGAGACGGCGCGCATCGACCGCCCGAGCGAGGTGCGCGTGAGGAACAGGTGCAGCGCGAGCATCAGCAGCGCGGTGATCACCACGACGAAGACCTCGTCGCCGCTCATGCGCACGCCGGGCACGATCTCGCTGGAGACGGCGATGTTGCGCGAGTAGTACTCGGGGCGCGACCCCCAGAGGAACACGACGACGTTGCGCAGCATCAGCGACGCGCCGAACGATGCGATGACCAGCGTCACGGTGACGTCGCTGCGGCGCAGCGGCCGGAACAGCAGTCGATCGAGACCGAGCGCGAGCAGCGCGGTGAGCACGATCGCGATCGCCACCGCCACGAGGAAGCCCCAGCCGAAGGTGAGCGGACCGATCGTGCCCGCGCTGGCGAAGAACGCCGCGAAGACGAGCGCGAAATAGGCGCCGAAGGTGAGGAACTCGCCGTGCGCGAAATTGGCGAAGCGCAGGATGTTGTAGGTGAGCGTGAGCCCGATCGCGCCCAGCGCCAGCGTGGCGCCCACCACGATACCGTCGACGACGTACTGGATCATGCGAGCGCCTGCCTCGCGCCGAGATACAGCGCGCCGACCTCGGGGTTCTCCAGCAGCGCGCGCGCCTCGCCTTCGATGCGGTCGCGCCCTTCCGCCAGCACGTAGCCGCGGTCGGAGATGGCCAGCGCGGCCCGGGCGTTCTGCTCGACGACGAGAACCGTCAGCCCCAGGTCGCGCACCTCGCGCACTTTCGAGAAGACGATGCCGACGAACAGCGGCGACAGCCCGGCCGAGGGCTCGTCGAGCATCAGCACGCGCGGGCGCGACATCAGCGCGCGCGCCACCGCCACCATCTGCCGCTCGCCGCCGGACAGCGTGCCTGCCGCCTGCCGGCGCCGTTCGCCCAGCCGCGGAAACAGCTGGTACATGCGGCCGAGATCGTCGCTCAGGCCGTCGCGCGCGCCGCGCGCGGCCGCGCCGACCTCGAGGTTCTCCTGCACGGACAGTCGCGGGAAGACGTTCCCCGTCTGCGGCACGAAGGCGAGCCCGCGCGACACCATCCGATGCGCCGGAACGCCGACCAGCTCGTCGCCGAACATGCGTATCGATCCGGAGCGCACCGGAACGAGACCCGCGATCGCCTTCATCAACGTGGACTTGCCGGCGCCGTTGGGGCCGAGCACGGTGACGATCTCGCGATCGCGCACCTCGAGCGAGGCGCCGCGCAGGATGTCCAGCTCGGGCACGTAGCCGGCGACGACGTCGCGCACGACGAGCGCCTTTGCGCCGTCGCCGCCCGCTGCCGCACTCACGCCTGCACTCCTCCCAGGTACGCCTCGAGCACGCGCGCGTCGCTGCGCACGAGCTGCGGCGGACCTTCGAGCAGCAGCCTGCCCTGCGCCATCACGAGGATCGGATCGCACAGGTTCATGACGAGGTCCATGTTGTGCTCGATGACGAGGAAGCTGACGCCGCGCTCGTGCAGCTCGCGCAGCTTGTCGACGATCGTCGCCAGCAGCGTCGGATTCACGCCCGCGCCCGGCTCGTCGAGCAGCACGAGCTTCGGTTCGGACATCAGCACGCGCGCCAGCTCGAGCAGCTTCTGCTGGCCGCCGGACAGGTTGCGCGCGAATTCGCCCGCCAATCGCAGCAGTCCGACGAAATCGAGCACCTCGCGCGCTCGCTCGCGGAGCGCGCGCTCCTCGCCGGCCACGCGAGAGCGCGCGAACCAGTTGTTCCAGAAGCGCTCGCCGGCCTGGCGTTGCGGAACCAGCATGCAGTTCTCGAGCACGGTCATGCCGGCGAACGGACGCGGGATCTGGAAGGTGCGCACCAGCCCCTCGTCGAAGATTCGATGAGGGGGCAGTCCGCCGATGCCGCGTCCGAGGAACGAGATCGTTCCGGAGTCGGGCCGGTGCACGCCGGCGATCGTGTTGAACAGCGTCGTCTTGCCGGCGCCGTTCGGGCCGATCAGCCCGGTGATCGTGTTCGCGCGCAGCGTGAACGAAACGTCGTCGACCGCGCGCAGCCCGCCGAACTCCTTGACGACGTGCCCGACCTCGAGCATCGGCCGCCTACTTCGAGCTCGACCGCAGCTGCCGGATCTGCTCGACCGTGACCATGCCGGTGGGCGTCACCTTGCCGCCCTTGACGTCCCACACGACCATCGGCGCGTCGATGTCGCCGTTCTTGTCGAACTGCAGCGGCCCGGAAGCGCCGACATACTGGATCGCCTTGCCTTCGGCGGCCATCTGCAGGCCCTTCTTCAGCGAATCGACGCCGGCGTAGATCTTCTCGCCTTTCGGGTCGGTGACCTTGCGCAGGGCATCGCGGATCGCGGTCGAGTCGTTCTTCTTCGCCTGCGCCATCGCCAGTCCGATCAGCACCGTGGCGTCGTAGGCGTTGGTGATGTAGGGCTGCGCCGGAAGCGCGCCGTACTTCGCCTGGAACTCCTTCTTGAACAGCTCGAGCGAAGGCGTGTCCACCGAGCCGGCGGCCGTGCCGTGCACCTCCTTCAGGTACTGCGCGCCGACGTCGTTGACGAAGTCCTGCGACTGCAGCCCGTCGGGCAGCAGGAACTTCTGCGGCCCGCCCGCCGCGATCCACTCGCGCGCGAGGGTCGTGCCGTCGCCGGGATAGCCGATCAGGAACAGCGCGTCGGGCTTCGGATTCAGCGCCTTGTTCACCTCGGAGCGATACGACGGCTGGCTCGGGTTGTAGACGACGTTCTGCGTGATCGAGCCGCCGGACTTCTCGAAGGCCGAGATGAACTCCCGGCTCAGTCCCTGGCCGTAGGGGTTGTTCAGGTAGAGAACCGCGACTTTCTTGATGCCCGCATCGGCGGCGAGCTTGGCCATCGCCACGCCCTGCAGCGCGTCCGACGGGCAGGTGCGGAACCAGTAGCCGTTCGTCTTGCCCTGCTCGGCCAGCTCGGTGAACGACGGCGAGGTCGACGACGGGGAGATCAGCACGACGTTGCTGCCGACCGTGGCCGACGTGAGGATCGAGGCGCTCACGCCGCTGGCCAGCGCGCCGACGATGGCCGGCACGTGCTGGACGTCGATGAGCTTGCGCGCGGCATCCACGCCCACCGACGGACTCGTCTGGTCGTCGAGCAGCGAAAGGTCGAGCTTGCAGCCGTTGACGCCGCCGGCGGCGTTCAGGTCCGCCACGCCCAGCTGGGCGCCCTTGGCGATCTCCTGGCCGAGCGCGCCGAGCGAACCGGTGAGCGACATCACGCTGCCGATCGTCGTCGTGCATTTCTGTTGTGCCTGCGCCGGAGCGGCCCCGAATGCGGCCAGAACGGCGACTGCGAAAGTGATCTTCCTGAACACGGCGAATCCTCCCCCTGGTTGCGAACCGGCCGGGAATCTGGCCCGAAGGCGCAACTTTGACACGAATTCTGCGGCCCGGGAGCCTGCCGAAATCGAATCGGGCTCGATTCGACTGGGGCAGGCTGCCGGGAATCAGCTTCCGGGCTGCGCGTCGGCTCGGCCGGCCGACTCCAGCCCGAGCGGCTCGCGCGAGACCGCGACGACGTCCCAGGCGGCCATGAACAGCGCGGCGATCACCGGGCCGATCACGAAGCCGTTCACGCCGAAGGCCGCGATGCCGCCGAGCGTCGAAATCAGCGCAACGTAGTCGGGCATCTTCGTGTCCTTGCCCACCAGCACCGGACGAACGACGTTGTCGACGAGACCGATGACCAGCACGCCGAAGGCGATCAGCCCGACCCCCTGCCATGCGTCGCCGATCGCGACCAGGTACAGCGCCACCGGCAGCCACACGATCGCCGCGCCCACCGCCGGCAGCAGCGACAGCACCGCCATCGCCACGCCCCACAGCACGGCGCCGCGCACGCCGAGCACCCAGAACGCGAGCCCGCCGAGCGCGCCCTGCAGCACGGCGACGACGATGTTGCCCTTGACCGTCGCGCGCACGACAGTGGTGAACTTCTCGCCGAACTGGCGTTTCAGCTCGGGCTGCAACGGCAGCGCGAGTCCGATGCGGCGTACCAGCCGCTCGCCGTCACGCAGCAGGAAGAACAGCAGGTACAGCATCACGAAGAACGCGACGACGAACTCGAAAGTTCCCTGGCCGATGTTCACGCCCTGCTGCAGCAGCACGCGCAGCGCACGCGACAGTCCTTCTGCGGCCCGCTCCTGCACCTGCGCGAGGCTGCCGAAGCCGAAGCGCTCGAGGAGCGCGCTGATCGACGGCGGCAACGCTTCCAGGATCCGCGGGAACCAGGTGCCCGGCTGGACCTCGCCCGACTGGATGCGCAGGTACACGCTCGCCGCTTCCTGCGTGATCATCGCGCCGATCCAGGCCAGCGGCAGGATCACGACGACGAGCACGAGCAGCAGCGTCGCGAGCGACGCCACGTTGCTCCGCCCTTTCGATGCGCGCACCAGGCGCCGCTGCACCGGCGCGAACAGCACCGCGATGATCGTCGCCCAGAACACGGCGCCGTAGAACGGCTTCAGGATCCAGAAGAACGCGATCGTGATCGCGGCCACGAGCAACCAGAATGCGCGATCCTGGATCTCGGAGAGCGACTCGGCGTCGGCATCGAGGCGCGGCGTGCTCATCGGCGCGCGCCGCCCCGCTGCGGGCGGATCGCGGCGCGGGCAGGCCCTAGCGCCAGGCGAAGAGGCGCCACAATCCGTTGAAGACCAGCGTGAAGCCGGTGAGGAAGCCGACCAGCCCGATCGACGACGCCGGCCATCCGATCGCCACCAGGATGGCCACGGCGATCGACAGCAGGCCGTCGAACAGCACCCAGCCCCACCCCTTGCGCGGACGCAGCCGCAGCGCAAGCCCCGTGCGCGCGATTCCGGCCGCGAACAGGAAGGCACCGACCAGCAGCGCGAGCGAGGCGATGCCCGCCACCGGAAGGAAGACGATCGCCACGCCGAGCACCAGCGTGAGAATGCCCGAGGCCAGCCGCCAGCCGAAGCCGTCGAGGTGTCGCGTCTGGAACGCGTAGACGATTTCGAAGACGCCGCTGAACAGCAGCAGCCAGCCGAAGACGAGCGCGGTGGCGAGCGCGGCGACGGCCGGCATCAGCAGCGCGAGCACGCCGGCGACGATCAGCAGAACGCCCCAGAACAGCTGCCAGCCGCGGCCGCGAGCGGGGCTTCCGGTGTCGAAGGTTGCGGTGTCGCTTCTCGCCATGATGCCTCCGCAGGGGTGCGGCCGTGGAGCCAGCCATCAGCCCCTCGATGCGCCGCTCGACGCGCTCATCCGCCCATCATTCGGTCGGGAAGCCACGTGGCCAGCCCCGGCACGAAGGCGAGCAGGACCATTGTAGCAAGCATGATCATCACGAAGGGCAGCGCCCCCCACAGCACGGTCGGCAGCGACACCTGCGGCGCCACGCCCTTGAGCACGTACAGGTTCAGTCCCACCGGCGGCGTGATCAGCCCCACTTCCATGTTGATCGTGAGAATGACGGCGAACCAGATCAGGTCGAAGCCGTTCGCCTCGAGCACCGGCTGCAGGATCGGCATCACCATCAGGATGATCGCCACCGGCGGCAGGAAGCAGCCGGCCAGCAGCAGGAACGCGTTGATCGCGAGCATCAGCACCCAGCGGTTCAGGCCGAGGTCGACCAGCGCCTGCGCCGCCGCCTGCGTCACGTACAGCAGCGACATCATGTACGAGAAGATCGCCGCCGCGCCGATGATCATCAGGATCATCGTCGATTCGCGCACCGTCTCGCCGAAGATGCGCCACAGGTCCTCGCGCCGGTACGCCCGGTAGATCGCGAACACGAGAACGAGCGCGAGCACTGCCGAGATCGCGGCGACTTCCGAAGGCGTGGCCAGTCCGCCGTACATCGCCCAGGCGATCGCCGCGATGATCGCGATGAAGGGCGACACCCGCCCCAGGCCGCTGACCTTCTGCGCGAAGCTGTAGCGCGCATCGTCCACCTGCACGCCGCGGCGCGACAGCAGCGTCGACAGCCAGGCGTACGCCGAGAAGAACAGCACGAGCAGCGCTCCGGGGACGATGCCGGCGAGGAACAGGCGGCCGATCGAGGTCTCGGTGGCGATTCCGTAGAGGATCATCGTGATCGACGGCGGAATCAGGATGCCGAGCGTGCCGCCGGCGCAGATCGAACCGGTGGCCAGCGCCGGCGAGATGCCCCGTCGCAGCATCTCCGGAACGCCGGCCTTGCCGATCGCCGCGGCGGTGGCCGGACTTGATCCGCAGATCGCCGAGAACACGCCGCAGGCGAGGATGTTGGCGATCACGAGCCCACCGGGCAGGCGCGCCAGCCATCGGTGCAGCGACTCGTAGATGTCGCGACCGGCCGCCGACGAGCCGATCGCCGCGCCGAGCAGCACGAACAGCGGAATCGTCAGCATCGCGAAGGACGACAGCTCGTCCATCATGACGATCGGCACGTTCGCCAGGCTCGCCGCTCCCTCGAAGAAGACGAGGAAGCCGATCGAGACGATCGCCAGCCCCCAGGCGATCGGCAGCCCGGAGAACAGCACGACCAGCGTGACGACGAGGATCAGCAGCCCGACCTGCAGCTCATTCATCTGCGGCCCTCTCCACCGGTCGGAAGATCTCGACGGCGTACTGCAGCGCGGTGAGCCCCAGGCCGAGCGGCAGCATCGCGAACAACGGCCACTTCTTCGGCGCCCAGGTGCTCCCGGTGGTCTCGCCGCTCAGATACGACTCCCAGGCGAGCCCGGCGCCGAGCCACGCCAGGTACACGCAGACGAGCAGGCCGATCACCGAGACGCCTATCGCAACGCGAAAGCGCAACCGCTGCGGCAGGTAGTGCGACAGCAGGTCGACGCCGACGTGCCCCTGCGTCTTCAGCGTGTACGGCGAAGCGAGGAACAGCGACGCCACCATCATGTAGACGGAGAACTCGATCTCCCACCAGGTCGAGTGCCCGGTGGCGCGCCAGAACACGCTCCAGGTGACGACGATCGCGGCGAGCACGAGCAGCACCGCGGCGACCACCGCCAGCGCCACGGAAAGAGCGTCGACCGCGCGGCAGACGGCGCACGCGCGCCGTCCGGCCGGAATGGCGCTCATGCGCCGCTACTTCGTCTGCAGCAGGGCGTCGAGCAGGTCCCGGGCTTCCGGCGACGTGGCGGCGAACTCCTTCCACGAGGTCTCGCGCGCGAGCGCGAGCCACTGGTCGAATTCGTCCTTCGTCATCCGGTGCACCTTCCCGCCGGCCCTGGTATAGGCCTCGGCCATCTTCTCGCCCGCCTCCCGCTGCAGGCCGAGGAAGAACTCGTCGGATTTCGCCGCAGCCTCCTCGAAGATCTGCTGCTGCTGCGGGGTGAGCCTGTCCCAATGCTGCTTCGACATCACCAGCGGCTGCATCAGCATCCAGATCGTGTAGTCGCCGGGAACGGTGGCGAACTTCGTCTGCTCGTACAGCCGCATGCTGACGAAGGTCTCGGCCGAGGTGAGCGTCGCGTTCAGCACGCCGGACTGCAGCGCCGGATAGATCTCGGTGGACGGCATGTTGACCACCGAGGCTCCAGCGGTCTTGAGCATCGACTCGAAGGTCGGATCGGCGGCGCGCATCTTCAGCCCGTCGACCGACTTCGGCCCGGTGATCGGGGCATCCTTCGACGCGAAGCCGCCCGGCGTCCACCACCAGGTGACGATGTGCACGCCGTTGCGATGCGCCAGCGCCTGCAGCTTCTCGGCGTACGGCGACTTGCGCAGCTTCATCGCGAAATCGAGGTTCGGGATCGTGCCGGGCAGGATCACCGCGGAGAACTCGTGCGCCTTGCCGGTGGCGTACGACATCGGGAACACCGCCATCTCGAGGGTGCCGTTCTGCAGCGCGTCGAACTGCGCTACCGGCTTGATGCCGAGCGAGCTGCCCGGGTAGATGCGGAACCTGATGTTCCTGTCGCGCTTGTTCACCTCCTCGACGAACACGCGCGTGGCGAGGTCGCGCCCGTCGGCATTCGCCTTGAACTGGTGCGAGATCTTCAGTTCCTGCGCGCCGACCGGGCCGGCGGCCAGGCCCGTCCCGAAGACGGCGGCCACGGCGAATGCCGCGGCGAATCGAGTGCTTCGCTTCATTTCGTCTCCGTTCGTTCTCGCCCGCCCTGCGGGACGGCGTCCGGATGGGACGCGCGTCGGCGCCGGCTCGGACAGCGTTGTATAGGCCGGGGCACTATCACGGCGCAGGCGCGACCTTGTCAAGGCGCGGGAGGCCGTGCGCGAACGCCGGCGCGTCGCTCCCGGTCGAGCCACTATGATGGCGCCTTCGCCTTCCGCCGTGCCATCGAAAGAATGACCAAATCCACCACCATGTCGGTCGAGATCCGCTTCGGCGACTGCGACCCGGCCGGAATCGTCTTTTACCCGCGCTACCACCGCTGGATGGACGCCGCGTCGCTGAACTTCTTCATGAGCTTCGGCGTGCCGCCATGGCACGTGCTCGAGCGCACCATCGGCGTGATCGGCACGCCGGTGCTCGAGCACAACACGCGCTTCCTGAAGACCGCCACCTACGGCGAGACGCTGCAGATCCATACCGAGGTCGAGGAGTGGCGCAGCAAGGTCTTCATCCAGAAGCACACGATCACGCGCGGCGACGACCTGCTGTGCGAAAGCCGCGAGACGCGCGCGTTCTGCGTGCGCGACCCGAACGAACGCTCGCGCATCCGGGCGATCCCGATCCCCGAGGACGTCCTCGAACGATGCCGGTGAGCGCCGTGGCGGCGCGCTGCGACGACGCATCGAGCCGGGAACCGCAGCCCGGCGGCGCGCGCGAGTTTCCGGACGACGCCGGCCCGGCGCTTGCCCGCGGGCAGCGCGCGCTGGGCCGCCTGGTCGGATACAACTGCCGCCGCGCATACCTCGCCGTAGTCGAGCATTCGATGAAGCACATGAGCGAGCACGACCTGCGCCCCGCGTCGTTCTCGGTGCTCTCGCTCGTGCATCACGAACCCGGACTGAACAGCCGCCAGGTCGCCAGGGCGCTGCGCGTGCGCCCGCCGAACCTGGTGGCGATCATCGCCTCGCTCGAAGCGCGCGGGCTGATCGAGCGCCGCGCCGACCCGGCCGACGCGCGATCGCTCGGACTGCACCCCACGGCCGAGGGCAGCCGCCTTGCCGCGCGGCTCGAGCGCCTGCTGATGCGCGCCGAGATCGAGGCGACCTCGATGCTCGGCGACGCCGAGCGGGAAACGCTGATCGCGCTGCTCGCGCGCATCTGGTCGTCGACGTAGCGGCGCGAAGTCGATGCGCGTGCGCTCCGCGCCCGGACAACGGTCGTCCCCGTTCTACGGCTGGATCGTCGTATGGGCGGCCTTCGCGGTGATGACTGTGATCTTCGGCGTTGCCTACTCCTTCGCCGCGTTCTTCGAGCCGCTCGCGCACGAGTTCGACGCGAAGCGCGCCGACGTCTCGTGGATGTTCGGGCTCGCGTCGCTGCTGTATTTCTCGCTCGGCGTCGTCGGCGGGGCGCTCGCCGATCGCCACGGCCCGCGCATGACCGGCATCGTCGGCATCGCGCTGCTGTCGGGCGGACTGCTGCTGTCGAGCTTCGCCACCGACCTGTACAGCATCTACGTCGCGTACGGCCTGGGCATCGGACTCGGCGTGGCAATGGCGTACACGCCGTCGATGGGCGCCGTGCAGCCGTGGTTCCTGCGCCGACGCGGACTCGCATCGGGCATCGCCAGTTCCGGCATCGGCGCCGGAACGCTCGTCGTGCCGCTGCTCGCCGCGTGGCTCATCGATGCCTTCGACTGGCGGGCAGCGATGCGCGGCCTCGCGCTGTTCTCGCTCGTCGTCGGCCTGGCGGCCGCCTGGCTGCTCGATCGCGACCCGGCGGCGCGCGGACTCGCGCCGGACGGCGACCACATCGGCCCGGATCACCCCACTGACACGGGCAGCACTGCGCAGGCAAGGCCCGCAAGCCGCTCGACGCCCTCGATCGCACGAACCGCAACCTCCCTCCCCGGACTGCCGTTGCGCGAGACGATCCGCTCGCGCCGCTTCCACTGGCTGTACGCCGCGGCGCTTTTCGCCGGTGCACCCATGTTCGTTCCCTTCGCCCACCTCTCGGCCGCCGCGCGCGACGTCGGGATCGGTGATGCGCAGGCGGTCGCCCTGGTCGGGCTGATCGGCATCGGCAGCCTGGTCGGCCGCTTCGCCATCGGCGCGCTTGCCGACCGCCTCGGCCGCCTGCAGACGCACGTGATCGCGCAGTTCACGCTCGGCGCGTCCTTCGCGCTCTGGTGGATCGGTGGGCCCTACGCGAACTGGGCGCTGTTCGCCATCGTCTTCGGCCTGTCCTACGGCGGAATCGTCTCGCTGCTGCCGCCGATCTGCTCGGACCTGTTCGGGCTGCGTGCCGTGTCGAGCACGATCGGCCTGCTCTACTCGGGCGCGGGCTTCGGCGCGCTTCTGGGCCCCGTGCTTGCCGGCGCGCTGTTCGATCGCCATGCGAACTACGACCTGGCGATCGCGATGTGCGCCTTCGCGTCCGCCCTGGCCACGTTCTCGGCGTGGCGCGTGCTCAGGCTCGCTGCCGGACGGGCAACGGCAAAGGCCGGAGAGCCGGCGCCGCTGCAGCCGAAGCGCTGAAGCTGCGAGCGGCAGCGCCGCCGAGCGGATTTGCGCTGCAGGAACTGCGCTTATTCCGTTCTCGAAGCCTCGCCGGCCGCCGCAAAATGCCATCATGGACGCGCTCTGGGCCAGCGTCGCCTTCGGCGCCGCGCTACTGGTCGCGGCTGTCACGCTGCGGCGGATTCGCACGTCCCGCGCCGACCCGACCTCGTCCGCCGGCGAGACGGGCAAGACCGAAGCCCAGGCGGATCGACAGGCGCCGGCGTCTCTCCCCGCGCCGGCGTCCGCATCGGCGACGTCAATGTCCGCGGCGTCCGTGCAAGCGCTGTCGCCGCTCATCGTCGATGCCACCCGGCTCATCGTCGAGCGCCGACGCGCCTACCTGGACACCTTCGGCAAGTTGCCGCGTCCGCCGCGACTGCTGCAGCATCTGCTCTCGCCGAGCCTGTTCCGGCTGGCCGACTCGAGGGAACTGGTCGAGCTGATCCGGGCGGACCCGCTGATCGCCGCACGCATTCTGTCGGCGGTGAACTCGGCCGCCTACGCGTTGCCGTGCAGGATCACCAGCCTCGAGCAGGCAGTCAACTGGCTCGGACTCGACGCGGTGCGCATTCTCGGGCTGCGCTATGCGATGCGCGCCGCCTTCTCGACCGACAGCGAAGAACGCCGCCGTCGACTCGACGAACTGTGGACGGCGAGCGGCCTCGCCGCCGAAGTTGCGCAGCGGCTGTCACCGGAGCTGGATGCCGGCGCACGAGGGCTGCTCGTCAGCGCCGTACTGTTGTCCTTCCTCGGCCGGATCGCCATCGCCGCGGCCGCGCCGCGAGCGCTGCTCGCGCCGCTTTCCCGGCAGGATCCCGTGCAGCGCATGCACGCCGAGCAGGAAGCGCTCGGCCTGACGGCCGGTCAGATCGGGCGCCTGCTGATGCTCGAATGGAAGCTCGCCGCGCCGCTCGTCGACTGCGCCGCAGGAATCGAAACGCTGCCGCTGCATCGCCCGGCGGCGTTTGCACCCGATCACGGCGCGCTGCTGGCGCTCGGCCACCTCTGCGTGCGCGTGGGCGAACACATCGCCTGCGCAGACTCGCGCAGCCTCGCGACCTTCGATCCGGGAGGGGACGAGCGGGCTGAGTGTTTCCACTGGTGCGAGCATCTGCAGCACCCCGCGCTCGCCGCCGCGACGCAGCGACTGCGCTCGGGGGAATTCGACGAACTGCTCGAACGGCATTGCACGCCGCGGAGCCGCACAGGCTCGCCGGCGCACGCCGTCGGCTGACGAAGCTCGCCCCGGTTCACTGCCTCGGTCCGCGGCCTCAGTCCGCGGCCTCAGTCCGCGGCCTCAGTTCGCGGCCTCAGCTCGCTGCCACGCGCAGCGCGTTGCGCAACTCGCCCCGATCCTCGCCGGTCCAGCGCCGGAACAACTGGTGCTCGATGCCCACTTGGTCGAGCGCCTTGCCGACACTCTGGTGGACGATGTCCAGGATCGTCTGCGGATGGTGATAGAAGGCCGGCATCGGCGGCAGGATCGTCGCGCCGTAGTCGGCCGCGCGCGCCATCAGCTCCAGATGCCCCTTGTGCAGCGGCGTCTCGCGCACCATCAGCACGAGCGGGCGCCGTTCCTTCAGCGTGACGTCGGCGGCGCGAACGACGAGGTTGTAGGTGAAGGAGTTCGCGATCGCCGACAGCGTCTTCACGGTGCACGGCGCGACGATCATGCCGCGCGTGCGGAACGAACCGCTGGCCACCGCCGCGCCGACGTCCTTGTTCGGATAGACGACGTCGGCCAGCGCCTTCACTTCGTCGACCGAGGTGTTGGTCTCGATCGCGAGGTTCATCGTCGCCGCTTCGCTGAGGATCAGGTGCACGGGCTCACCGAGCTGGCGCAGCGCGCGCAGCATCTCGACGCCGTAGACGACGCCGGTGGCTCCGGTGATCGCGACGACCAGGGGCAGCTTCTTCGCTTCGCTCATCGGAAAACGCTCCAGGCTGCTCAGGCTACCCGCTGTCGAGGGGGTTCGGCAACCGCATCGAGCGCTTCGAAACCGGCCGCCGCCAGCGCGTCGAGAACGGGCTGCGGATCCGCCGCGCCGAAGCGCAGGATCACGCGCGCCGGCGCCGGCTGGTCCGCCGCGGCCGCCGCCGCGTCGGCCGGCGCGGCGTTGCTGCTGCCCACCGGATAGAGCCCGTGCAGCGCTGCGCCCGCGCCCTCGGCAGCCGCGCAAACGCGCGCCAGCACCCCGGGAGCGAGGCGCAGCGGCGCGAGCATGACCACGTGGTCGTTCTCGGTGGCGCCGACGCAATGCGCGGCGAGCTGGAAGATCTCGTTGGCCGAGATCACGCCGACGAGCTGGTCGCCGTCGAGCACCGGGAACTGCGCCACGCCCAGCTCCTGGCCCTTGCGCAGGCAATGCGCCATCGTGTCGCGCGCCTGCACGCTCGCCGGGTTGCGCACCATGATGTCGCGCACGCGCAGGCGGGTGACGAAATAATCGAATTCGTCGGGGTTCTGCGTGCGCAGGACGAACTGCCCCATGCGCAGCAGGTTGGCGCGGGTGACGAGGCCGCGCAGCCGCCCTCCTTCGACGACCGGCAGCGCATGCAGCCGGTGCTCGCTCATCAGCCGCTTGGCCTCCGAGACGAGCACGTCGCCGGCGATCGTGACCGGGTGAGCCTGCATCCAGTTTCGAACGAGCATCGCTTCTCCTTCATTTCGCCGCGGCTGTGGCGGCGGCGGGCTCCGCGGCCTTGCGGTACAGGCCGAGGAATTCGTCCACCGCCACGCGCGCGAACTCCTGCGTGTACAGGTTCAGGTCGACCCTGCGCAGATGCGACGGGTCGTCCAGCCGCTGCTCGAGCCGCTCGACGAAAGCCGCGTCGGCGGCCGGATCCCAGATCGAGCGGCCTTCGCGGTCGAGAGAGGACCAACCCCGCAAAGGGACGAGGAAGGTCCACGGACCCTTCGCGCGATTGAGCCGCTCGGCAATGACATCGGCCGCCTGGCGTAGCTCGTCGGCCGTGGTGCGCACCTGCACACGCAGCGCGTCCTGCACGTACTGCACGCGATCGCGCGTCTTCTCGAGCATGTCGGCTCGTCCGCCGTACGACAGGATGTCCAGGCCGCAGGGCCCGAGCACCATCGGGATGCCGGTCTGGACCGCCGCCATCAGCCGGTCGGGCCCGGGGTCGCGATTGCCGTGGAACAGGTGCTCGACGATGCCGCCGGTGCACAGGTCGATCACGCCATGGAACATCCCGTCGCGGATCATCTCCTCCATCGCGCGGTCGCCCTTGCCCTGTGCGTGGCAGACGATCGGGATGAACCCTTCCTCCTCGAGCATGCCCATCGCGCCCTGCACCGCCATCTCGCCGAAGCCGAAGGACGACAGCGCGACGCACGGCCGGTCGAACTCGATGTTCGTGCCCTGCGTCATCTCGACCATGCCGCAGATGGCGCCCACCGCATTGACGATCTGCGCGCGCAGCAGCGGATTCATCTTCACGATGTCGAGCACCGTGTGATGCATCGTGATGTCGCGCGTGCCGACGTAGCGGTCGATGTAGGCCGGGTGTGCCGCCATCGGCGAGGCCATCACCTTCGGCATGCCGAAGGGCAGCGTCTTCATCACCGAAGTGGCGACCAGCGTGGCCGTCCCCCCGCCGATGCCGATCACGCCGTGCACGCGCCCGGCGCGCACCATGTCGCCGACGATCGCCGATGCGCCCCGGATCTGGTTGTTCGTCGCCGTGTCGCGATCGGAGCGGTATTTCTCGCGCACCACCTCGATCGGCAGCCCGCCGCGTTTCGCCACCTCCTCGGTACGCACGTCCCCCGGAAACGGCGGCGGCTCCTCCATGCTGAAGTCGACCAGGATCGCCTCGTGCCCGCGCGACGCGATCAGGTCTTTCACGAAGCGGATGTCCTCGCCGCGTGTGTCCAGATTGCAGATGATCGCGATGCCCTTCTGATTCATGACGCACTCCGTGGATGAGAGCAGTGAAGGGTGAAGGGAAGCGAGCCCCTTCACCCTTCCCCCTTCACCCTTCACTTCTTCTTGGCTTGAGGCCGCGTCAAGCGGCCGATCATTTCGGCCACCGGACTCGGCCCCGTGAACCCATACTCGTTCCAGCGGTCGGAGACGCGCTGCAGCATGTCGCGGTCCATGAAGATCTCGCTGGGCTTGTTCGCCCATTCGTAGGGCGTGCAGGCGTCGAGAATGATCCGGCTGGTGATGTCGCGCGCCTCGATCGGCAGGCCGGGGTCGAGCGGCGTCGAGCGGCCGCGGTCGATGATCTGCGCCGAGCGCTTCGGATCGAAGCGCGTGGCCAGCGCCCACCAGACGCGATCCATGTCGTCGGCCTCGATGTCGTGGTCGACGACGATCACGCCCTTCAGGCCGTAGTGGCCGGTGGTGCTCGCGATCACTGCGTTGCCGACGTGGTTCGAGTGCCCCGGATACATCTGCTTGACCGAGACGATCGCCCAGAAGCGCCCGGTGGCCGCCGCCGGCAGGTAGACGCTCTGGATGCCCGGCACCTTCATCGTCTCGAGGTCGTACCACAGCGCGCCGGTGCGGTTCAGCGACTGGATCATGTGGATGTCGTTGATCGGCTTGCCGACCGTGGTCGACCAGAAGATCGGGTTGTTCCGGTGCAGGATGCGCTTCACGCGCAGCACGGGCTTCGGATAGTCCTTGCCCTTGTTGCCCGAGTAGTAGCCGGTGTACTCGCCGAACGGACCTTCCTCCATCAGCTCGTTCGGATCGATGAAGCCCTCGACGATGATCTCGGCGTTCGCCGGCAGCGTCAGGCCGGTGAGCTCCGACTTGAACACGGGCACCGGGCGTCCGCGCAGCGCACCGGCCACGTCGTACTCGTCGGTCTGCGAGCTGACGAGCGTGGAGCCGGCCAGGAACAGCACCGGATCGCAGCCGACGACGGCGGCCGCCGGCATCAGTTCGCCGCGCTCCTGGTACTTCTTCATGTGCATGTCCCCGTGCTTGCCCTTGATGATCTGCGAGCCGAGGATCTTCTTGCCGAGCACCTGCGAGCGGTAGGTGCCGAGGTTCGTCCAGCCGGTGTCGGGGTCCTTCGTGACGAGATAGCCGGCGGTGACGAAGAAGCGCCCGCCGTCGTCCGGGTAGAACCAGGGCACCGGGAACTTCTCGAGATCGACGTCCTCCTCCTTGATGACGTTCTCCATCACCGGAGGATTGGCGACGAACTCGGGCTTGATCATCTGCTTGGTGGTCAGCTCCATCCACTTGCGCGAGAGCTGGCACATCGTCAGGCCCGGATCCTGCTCGAGCGCGATCGCGATGCGCTCGGGCGTGGTGAAGGCGCTGGTGAACACCGGAATGGTGTTGTCCTTCACGTTCTCGTAGAGCAGCGCCGGGCCCTGCTTCTCCTCGTTGACCTTCGAGACGTGGCACAGCTCGTATTTCCAGTCGACTTCGGTCTTGACCCGGTGCAACTGGCCGTTCGCCTCCAGCGCCGCGATGTAGCTGCGCAGGTCGTCGATCAGGCCCACTTCGGTACGTGCGTTCATTGCGACTCCACGGTGGTGCGGTTCGTGAGGTGGGGGAAAAAAGCGGTCATTCGATGCGCTTGCCGACCAGCAGGCTCGACACGATGTAGTCCATCGCGCTGCCGCGCGGGCCCTCGACCGGCTTGCTGCGCGTGCTCCAGACGGTCTCCGGCCGGGCCTGCAGGATGAACACGTTGCCGCCGGCCGGAACGTCCTTGTCGACGGCCCATTCGATGTCCATCGGGCGGCCGTAGTGCCGTTCGATCTGCTTGCCCATCCAGGCGAGCTCGGTGATCTCGTCGTCGATCAGCGACTGCACGGTCTGGCGCTCGTAGGGCACCTCGATCGCGCGCGAGCGCTGCTCCTTCAGGTCGACCGTGTAGCAGAGCTCCTTGCGCGAGATCGTGCGGTCGATGATGTCGAGCGTGACCTTGTTGACGACGAAGTGATCGGGCGTGACCTCGCCGGAGACGACCGACTCGCCGAAGCCGAAGTTCGAGTCGATGACGATCACCGAACGGTCGCCGTTGGCCGGATGCACGGTGAACATCACGCCGGCCGTGTACGAGTTCGCCATCTTCTGCACGCCGACGGCGATCGCGACCTGCTCGTTCGCGAAGCCGCGGTTCGCGCGATAGGCGATCGCGCGCCCGGTGTACAGGCTCGAGATGCAGCGCCGGATATGGTGCAGCACCTCGTCGGCGCCGCGGATCCACAGGTAGGTGTCCTGCTGGCCGGCGAAGCTGGCGTCGGGAAGATCCTCGGCGGTCGCGCTCGAGCGCACGGCCACCGGCACGCCCGGCGTGCAGCAGCGCACCGACAGCCGGCGATAGCCCTCGGCGATCTCGTCCTCGAGCGAAGCCGAGAACGGCTGCGCCTCGATGAGCGCGCGGATGCGCGCGCTCACCACCTCCACTGCGTTGGTGTCCTTCGGGTCGACGCCGGCGAGCATCGACGTCACCTCGGCGTCGATGCCCGACTCGGCGAGGAAGGCGCGCGTTCCGTGCGTGGTCAGCGCGAAGCCCGGCGGCACGTTCACGCCGGCGTGGATCAGCTCGCCGAGCGAGGCGCACTTGCCGCCGACGAGCGCGATCGAATTCGCATCGCACTCCTCGAACCAGCTCAGCCGTGGCGCCGCCGCGGACGGCGCCGCGGCGTGCGCCCTGCGCACGGGATCGATGACGGTGTTCATCGGGGGCACCCGCTCAACGGCTGATCGTGATGGCGCCGCTCGAGCCGTCGACGCGCAGCCTCATGCCGGTCTTGATGATCTTCGTCGCGTGCCCGGTGCCCACGACCGCGGGCATCCCGTACTCGCGGCAGACGATCGCCGCATGGCTCATCACGCCGCCGACGTCGGTGACGCAGGCGCCGATCTTGGCGAAGGCCGGCGCCCACGACGGCGAGGTGGTCGGCGCGACGAGAATCTCGCCCTCGCACAACTCGCCCACTTCGCTCACCGTGCGGCAGACGCGCGCCTTTCCTTCGACGATGCCCGGACTGCCGGCGAAGCCCTTCAGCTCGGTGATGTTCTCCGGGTCGAGGATCTCCTGCACGGCGGCCCAGTCGGCCAGCGACTTGTTCGTCACGCCCCAGAGCACGATGGTGAACGGCTCCTGGATGACCTCCGGAGCGGTGCCGATCGCCGGCGGCGGTCCCCACTCCTTGAACTTCGCCATCACGCCCTTGCGCCAGGCGATCTCGGGGGGCCAGGTCTTCGTGCCGCGCGGCGTCACGCCGGTGGCCCAGGCAGTGACGATGTCCCACAGCGCCTGCTTGATCTCGTCGCGGCGCAGCAGCCAGACGTCCTCGATGTCCTCGATGACGCCGTGCTCCTTCATGACGGCGGCGACCTCGCGCATCTTGTTCCAGAACACCGAGTGGAACCAGTGCTCGACGTAGAACAGGTGGTTCTCGACGTACGGGAACACCGTCTTGGCGCAGCCGAGCAGTTCGTCGAACTGCCTGCGGTCTTCCTCCTTCTCGATCAGCGAGCGGTATTCGGCGACGATGCGATCGCGCTCGGCGCGCACCTTCTCCGTGGGCCGGTCGATGTCGTGGCCGCCGCGCAGCTTGCCGATGTAGGTGGCGATGCCGATCAGCGGAACGTTCATCTGGTCGTTCCACGAGCGGTCGTGGTGGAACCAGCCGGTGCCCGTCGACACGTTGAACCACGGCTCGCGAGCGAGGTTCACCGACGTGAGCCATTCCGTGCCGCGCGGATGCTCCTTCAGCGCACGCTCGACCTGGACCCACTCGGTGCTCGACGTGACGACGCCGTCCACGCCCAGCTCGATCGCCTTGCGAGCGAGCTTCTTCAGCTCCTCGTCGGGCTGGTACATCATCACGTCGATGCCCGAGATCATCTGCGTGACGCGCTGCGTCGGAATGCTCGGGAACAGCTTCTGCACGAAATCGAGGAAGAACACGTAGGCCGCGTAGCCCAGGTTCAGGAACTCGAAGTGGTACT